>NZ_CP124614.1:912456-1216608 GCF_029958905.1 Vibrio sp. YMD68
TTGCAGCAAAAGGCCAAGCGGAGTTCAAGCTAGCGTCTGGTTTTTCTCACTATGCGCTTAAGAATATCGATTTAGAAGCAAGCTTCAATGATCCACAAAATAGCATTGAGTCTGCCAAAATCGGCTTAGATACGTTTGAGTTCGATGCAGTCAATAACCTAACTTATGCTGTTACGGGTAATGCTGCGGGTCTTGATCTCAATATGAAAGGCTCCGCTCAGTTAAACATCGACAGTGCGATATCTAAGGTCCTTCTCAATCAGTTAACTCTGGATGCCACATTTGGCGGAGAGTCTTTACCTCAGTCACCCATGAAAGTGGATATGGCATCGGACTTAAGTTTTGATTTAACCAAAAGCCACCTTCAATTTGTTCTTGAAAAGTTAACCGCAAATGCTATCGAACTGGATGGTGAAGCGAATATTACATTGCTTGATATTCCTAAGGTTCGCTTCAATCTTCATAGTCCGAACATCGATCTGGATGAGTTCTTAGGTTTAGGTAACGCACAAGCGAGTACTCAAAAGGGAAGCGATACCACAACTGAAACCTCATCAAACAAAACTGAAAGTGACGGTAAGGCTGCGAAGACTTCCCCAACCAAACCGAGTGATCAAACGGTGGAAGTGGAACCTGACCTAACGGCATTGAAAACGTTAGATGTGAAAGGTTCGATTGTCATTGATAAGTTCAAAGCCAATAACGCAAGCATGCAAGATGTTTCGGCGCAATTCTCTGTCAATCGTGGCATAGCTGAACTGACATCATTTAGCTCAAAATTGTACGGTGGTTCCATTGCAGCCAGTGCAAAATTAGATGCTCGCCAGTCACCGGCAACGTATACCGCGAAGAAACGTATTAAAGGCGTAAAAGTTTTGCCTTTGCTTAGAGATGTTGCTCAAAACGAAACGCTAGAAGGTACCGGAAATATCGATGTTGACGTTAAAGGTAAGAGCTTGACTGAAACCGGTATTAAGAAAAACTTAGTGGGTACGATTGACATCAACTTTGAAGATGGTGCGGTGAACGGGATTAACGTTGCGCAGTTGATTCGAGTTAATTACGCCAAGATAAAAGGCGAAAAAGTTGAAGAGCAAACCGGTCCTCAGAAAACAGATTTCAGCGCCATGAAAGCAACGTTGAAGCTTAATAAAGGAACAGTCACAACGAACAATTTGGCTATGCAGTCGCCATTGCTTCGTATTCATGGTGAAGGCAGTGCCAATTATATCGATGAAACTGTGAACTTCCTGGTACGTACTTCTATCGTTGGTTCGTTACAAGGGCAGGGTGGTAAGAATATCGATGACCTGAAAGATGTGACGATTCCGATTCAAGTCACAGGCTCTTGGGTGCAACCAAAGTTTGCTCTGGTTTTTGACGATGTGTTGAAGCAAAAAGCAGAAAAAGAGCTGGATCGAGGCTTGAACAAGCTTGAAGAAAAATACGGAGATAAGCTGGGTGATGAAAAAACCAAAGATGCGATTAGAGGCGCTCTAAAAGGTTTCTTTAATTAGTTAAGCACTTAAAGAATGGAAAGGCCGCACCGAGCAATGATGCAAAGTGCGGCCTTTTTATTGTTGGCTATTTGTGGTCAATTGTTGGTTATTGTTGACTAGGTATGGGGCGGGTTACGCGCAAAGGTGTCAGTTTTAGCTATGCCCCCAGATATCGATTTGGAAACCTGAAACCCTACCAGTCAACGCCTTTGAGCGCTTTCACGCCGGATTCAAACGCGTGCTTCACATTTTTCACTTCAGAAACGGTGTCAGCAAGCTCGATCAAGCTTCTATGCGCTCCACGGCCTGTGATGATGACCGATTGCATAGCCGGGCGGTTGTTCAGTGCGTCAAGGACTTCTTCTAACTCTATATAGCCGTAGCTAACCATATAGGTCAGCTCATCAAATAGAATCACGTTGATGGTGTCATCTTGCAGCATGCGTTTGCACTCTTGCCACACTTTTTGTGCCGCTTCTGTATCCGCCGTTTTATCTTGTGTTTCCCAAGTGAAGCCTGTCGCCATGACTTGGAATTCTACGCCTAACTTTTCAAGAAGGTTCTTCTCTCCATTGTCCCATGTGCCTTTGATAAATTGAGCCACGGCACATTGTTGTCCATGGCCGACTGCACGCGCGATAGTGCCAAAGCCAGAAGTGGATTTACCCTTTCCATTACCGGTAATAACGAGCAGCAAGCCCTTTTCTTCCTGTGCGGCCGCGACTTTTTCATCCACTTTTACTTTTACTTTTTGTTGGCGAGCTTTATGGCGAGATTCTTTGCTGTCATTGGCTGACATGATAAGTCCTTTTTATACAATTAATGCTGACTATCATAACCGAAGTTTATGGCCTCCAGAACCTGCTATTAGAAAATGATTGAGGGAAATTAAAAAACACTCAGTAACCCTCAATCCAAGTGATACTGGATTGAGGGTTTACGTTGAAGACGAAAGAGGTCATTACGACAATGTGATTGGAGAAACAAAGCCTTGTGGTTTCATTGCCAATAAAGAACAGTTTATGGATTGAAGAATATTCTCTGCTGTATTACCAATAACAAAACCTGAGATCCCCGTTCTTGCCAGTGTCCCCATGGCTAGGACATCGATTTCTGCTTCATTGACGAAATCAGGAATCATGTTGTCTGGTTTTCCGTGAAGATGGTGGACGACAATTTCACCTGAAATTCCAGATTCTTCAATCAATCTTTGCAACGCTTGTTCATGCGCTTCTTTAGCTTTTGATACTTGATCGGCGAGCTGAGTTTCATCGACTTGAATCCACCCTTGGCTGTCTGGGTAGTTTTCTAAGTAGTGTTCCCAGCAAGAAATAATATGCAGACGACTGTCGTAGGTGTCGGCAATGGAGCGGGATAATTCCAAGAGTTGCAATGAAAGTGCATGGTGCCCGTCGCTGGCTGCCATAGGATCAACGGCGACCGCAATACGACGTTTGCTTCTTTGTTTAGTAACAGGTCTGTGTAACCAGATAGGGCATGGGCATTTACGCAATAAGGTCATGTCGATGGCCTTAAAACCTTCCGAGCCTTCATTCAGTGGTTCAGCTTCTTTAATGATCAGGTCATGGTTATTTTCGATGGCCTTTTTAATGATACAAACCGCTGGTTGTTCACTGCTTTTGACCATTAAAGGAAACGGCACCTGTTCTTCAGAGATGCCATGCTCAATACGAAAGTTCTTTACACTTTGCTTGAGAGAGTCATGAAGAGATTGCTCGTAACTCTGTTGGTACTGAAGTAAGTCGTTAGGGAAATAAGGAAAGGCAATAAGGCCAGAAACGGAGACATCTTTGTTGGCGGCCATTCTAACCGTTTGTACCAGCGCATCACTGTGTCCTGGCAATCCTTGTGTGGCGAAAAGTATGTTCTTAAATCGTTTCATACATATCTCCTTGGTTGTTTAAATTTTAGCCAAAGAACAGGTTGCTTTGATAGAGCATAATTGTAACCATTTATGACGAGTCACCCCATCCGTTTCCATTCCTCCAGAGAACGTAGGTGACTATACGTTTATCTCCGTTTTGTTGGTCGATTTTAAAATAAAAATGGATGACAGACTGGCTATTATCAAATAACTTCAATAAGTTAATGGTTACTCAGCGATTATCGAACATAGAGGTAGATTTAAGGTTATGCATAGTAAGAAAAAACCTTCCATTCTAGTGGTGTGTATGGGAAACATTTGTCGTTCACCAACGGGTGAGGCTGTTTTGAAAGCCAAAGCGAAAGAAAAAGGCATAGACATCACGGTGGATTCCGCTGGTACTTTAGGTTATCACCAAGGTAATGCGCCAGATTCGAGGTCGCAACAAGCGGGTGAGATGAGAGGGTATTGTTTTGATGGAATCACGGCTAGAAAAGTAAGAGAGAATGACTTCACGGACTTTGATCTTATTTTAGCCGCCGATAAAGCAAATCTGGCTGACCTTTATGATATTTGCCCTTCAGAACATCAGCATAAGCTTTCACTATTTTTAAGCCACAGTGAGTCTGAGTACAACGAGATACCTGACCCTTATTATGGCGGAGAGAAAGGCTTCGAACTGGTGTTAGATTTGATAGAAGATGCCGCCGAACAAATCCTGGAACGTCATTTTCAAACGCGATAAACGTTAGGCTATCAACGAGAATCGCTCAGCCCAATGTGGTGTCAACTAAGTTGCTTCTGCGGACATTATACGTCCGCTAAAGTAGTCATTTGCCACAATATATTCGGTATTTCTAATCAACTCATCTTGTATCTGTAGCCAATGGTAATCACTTTTCTTGGAAGCGTGGCTTAACACAGGCACGACACCGCCGACTCGAATATTAAAAGGCGTCAGTTCTTTTGCCCAACTTTGAGTAAAGCCCGTCACGATGGAAGACGCATTCTCAAAACCTTTAAAGTCTTTGCTTTCATCTACAGAGATGACGTTGACGATCACACCATGCTTCTTTTCAAGGCACATTCGTTCAGCGCTTGCTTGACCAAATCCAAACAGAGTGGATGCAAGGGTGGTCAATTGGTCAGAAAACTGTTCTGCAGATTGATTGCTCGTTAGCCCTGGTAGTGGGGAGTTTGGCCAGTTGTTGACTAAAACATCCGGTGAGCGTTGAAATTTCTCATCAATAAAATCAAACAGTTGATGAATGGAATGAAGAGAATAATTTTCTACTTTAAACGAGTAAACGTCGTCGGATATGGCTTTGCAACGGGTGTAGGTATCCGTAAGGGTGTGTATGTTTTGGTCGCACAACACTAACTTTGCTCCCAACGAAGAAAAATGAGTGGCGAGCGTTCCCCCTAGTAGTGAACCCGCGGATGTGATCAAAATGACAGCACTTTTAATATCCATGAACGACAATACCCCTTGTCTATTTTTATTGGTGGGATTTTTTTGTCCACATAGCATGGTTCATTAGCTGTGGTTTAAGTGTGAATAACATCAAATAAGCAGTGGGCGAGGAGGTTTAAGTGTTAAAATCAGTATATCGTCACACTAACCCATTCATTTGTTGAATGGGTCTTAGTTTTGAGATTGAAAACTATGCTTGGGCTTGTATCTGAAAGCTACGCTGTGCCACCACTAACTGGTTATAGAGATCAATTGGAATAAGAGTTTTATTTTTGTTTTCAGTAAGTTGCCGTCGATGGTGGCCAGATAGATTGTGATACACCTCTTCAGGAAGATCATGAGTATCTTCAGGTAAGTATGCGAGCACTTCTGGCGTCAGATAATGATTTAATTTTGCGCTGGCCATTCCACCGTAATGGAACGCATTGGCCTGAGCTGCTGAGATGTCATATGAATATTGATCTGAACGAAGCTGCTGCAGTGGCTGCAACTCGAACCGTTTACGCAGAGTTTGATCGGTGATTTCAGGTGTCTCGATTTTTTCAATGGGCGTGTTGTCTCGGACATCATCTGAGAACATCGAAAGAATCAACGCAAAATCTGCGCGTCTACCAGCATGGACGGCGTGGTTAATCCCCGAGCCAAATTGTAGCTCGTTGATAATGCCTGCTTTGTCTAACGTATGAACTTGCATAATACTCCCCGTTGAATTCACTTTTAACGGCAAGTACTTGGATAACTTTAGATTTATCTACTGTCGAGATGTGCCTAATGCTAGAGGACGATATTGGTTGACTATTATCTAAACGATATAAAGAAAAAGCCTGCACGAATGCAGGCTTTGAATATGACTAAATTATATAGGGGGGATGAAACCGAACTATTTCGCTAGGTTTTCTGCTACAAATTCCCAGTTTACTAGATTCCAGAATGCAGCCATGTAGTCAGGACGAACATTACGGAAATCGATGTAGTAAGCGTGTTCCCAAAGGTCAACAGTGAGAAGTGGTGTTACCCCTTCGTCTGTTAGTGGCGTTGCTGCATTAGACGTGTTAACGATGTCTAGAGAGCCATCTGCTTTTTTCACTAACCATGTCCAAGAAGAACCAAAGTTATTGATTGCTGAATCTGTGAACTTAGCTTTGAACTCTTCAAATGAACCGAATGCCGCGTTGATCGCGTCAGCAACTGCGCCAGTTGGTTCGCCGCCTGCTTTTGGTGCTAGACAGTGCCAGTAGAATGTGTGGTTCCAGATTTGTGCTGCGTTGTTGAATACGCCACCTGTTGAAGTCTTGATGATTTCTTCAAGTGTTTTGCCTTCAAACTCAGTTCCTGGGATAAGACCGTTTAGCTTAACAACGTAAGTGTTATGGTGCTTACCGTGGTGGAAATCTAATGTTTCTTCTGAGATGTATGGTGCTAGTGCATCTTTTGCGTAAGGTAATGCTGGTAATTCAAATGACATTGCTTAATTCTCCAGTGAGGTCAAAGAGCGAACTCTTTTTTGTTGCGTCCAATATTATTGTAATTGCGTCGATTAGACTGACTGAGATATAGTTTAGCAAGTTTTTACTTTATTAAAAGAGTTGGTGCTCATTTTCTTAAGAAATTTACAGCAAAATGAGAACAAAATAATAACCTTACTATTTGAGAGCTTTTTATTCTTTTGCAATGCTTTAGAATAACGGCTTAAACGCTGGAATTAGATACAGAGGAAGCAATGGAAACTATCGATAAAATCAAACAGCAAATCGCAGAAAACACGATTCTTTTATACATGAAAGGATCGCCAAAGTTACCGAGCTGTGGGTTCTCTTCTCAAGCATCACAGGCTCTAATGGGCTGTGGCGAAAAGTTTGCTTATGTAGATATTTTGCAAAACCCAGATATTCGTGCAGAACTGCCAGCGTACGCGCAATGGCCTACATTCCCACAACTTTGGATTAATGGCGAGCTTATCGGCGGTTGTGACATCATCATTGAGATGTTCCAAAAGGGTGAATTACAGCCTCTGGTTAAAGAAGCGATGGCCAACGCAGAACAAGGCGATGCTGAATAATACTGTACAAATGTACATTATTGCTTGAATTATTAGGGCCACATTTCATAATGTGGCCCTAATTGTTTTTATCGTTGTGGTTTTATGTCTCGTCTCTTTATTGCTGAAAAGCCCAGTCTTGGTCGCGCGATTGCGGCGGCATTGCCTAATCCACAGAAGAAGGACCAAGGGTTCATCAAATGTGGCAACGGGGATGTGGTGACTTGGTGTATTGGACACTTATTAGAGCAAGTTGAGCCAGACGCCTATGATGACCGTTACAAGAAATGGAATCTCGTCGATCTTCCTATCGTGCCAGAACAGTGGCAGCTAAGACCGCGTAAGACGTCAAGTAAACAGCTCACGGTGATCCGAAAGCTATTGAAGGACGCAACACAAATTGTTCATGCGGGTGACCCAGATAGAGAAGGGCAGCTGTTAGTTGATGAAGTGATTGATTACTGCAAGGTGTCTAAAGCTAAGAAAGAGTCGATGGACAGGCTGCTTATTAGTGACTTGAACTTACCTGCCGTAAAACGAGCGCTCTCTCAAATGCGCAGTAATCGCGACTTTATTCCACTGTCTATTTCGGCGTTAGCGCGTTCTAGAGCCGACTGGCTGTATGGCATGAACATGACTCGTGCTTACACCTTGCTTGGCCAAAAAGCCGGTTACCAAGGTGTGTTGTCAGTAGGGCGAGTGCAAACCCCCGTGCTTGGTTTGGTGGTTCGGCGTGATGAAGAGATTGAGAATTTCATACCTAAAGATTACTTCACGCTGCATGCTTTGATCCCTTATCAAAATAACGGCCAATATTTTGATATTCGAGCGCGTTGGAAACCAAGTGAAGCATGTAAACCGTGGCAAGATGAAGAAGGCCGTGTGCTCAATCGAAAGTTGGTTGAAAATGTGGCTAACCGAATTGCGAATCAGCCTGCGACAGTGACAGAGTCAGAGCAAAAACAAAGTAAACAAGCGGCGCCATTGCCTTATTCGTTGTCAGCTTTACAAATTGATGCGTCTAAGCGTTTTGGAATGAGTGCTCAACAGGTGTTAGATACGTGTCAATCGTTGTACGAGAAACATAAACTCATCACTTACCCGCGTTCTGACAGCCGCTATCTACCTAAAGATCACTACTCGCAACGAGAGTCGGTCGTCGATGCTATCGCCAATAATGCGAAAGAGTTGCAAGGCGGTGCTCAAGGCGCGGATCTTTCCCTTAAGTCCAAAGCATGGAATGACAGCAAGGTCGATGCTCACCACGCGATTATTCCTACGCCGAAGAAGTCATCGGTGAATGGCCTTTCCGCTAATGAGATGAAGATCTATCAGCAAATCGCTCGTCAGTATCTGATGCAGTTTTATCCGCCGGCCATTTTTGCCGATGCCAAGCTTGTGTTTGATATCGCTGGAGGCGTGTTCATCGCAAAAGGGCGTCAGCTTATCAAACCAGGTTGGAAGGTGTTGATGGGGAAAACGGACACCGAAGAGAAGGGCGACGGCACAGATACGGTTCCTCCATTGGATAAAGGAACGGTGCTGACGTGTCGTGAAGGCGTGATTGGCGATAAGAAAACCGAGCCACCAAAACACTTTACTGAAGCGACGTTATTACAAGCGATGACAGGTATCGCGCGCTTTGTTGCGAACAAAGACCTTAAAGCTATTTTGAAAGAGACCGATGGCCTCGGAACAGAGGCAACTCGTGCGGGCATTCTAGATACTTTGTTCAAAAGACAGCTACTAACTCGACAAGGTAAAAGCATTCATAGCAGTCCTGCGGGGAGAGGTTTGATTAATGCATTGCCTGAGGACTCGACCTTTCCCGACATGACTGCCCACTGGGAGCATCAGTTGCAAGGCATGGCTGAACGAAACCAAGCGTATCAACCCTTCATGCAAGCGTTAGAAAGTAAGATTGATGGTTTGATGGGCAAGGTAAAAACGGGTGAAGTTCCTGAATCCCTGCGCCATCTTCCTAAAGTCGAAAGACCAGCGTTTAAACGTCGTAAAGGCGGTGGTGCGAAGAAGTCCTATGCCAAGACAGGTGCGTATGCTAAGAAAGGGACTTACGCTAAGAGGGGCACTAAAAGCTAAGACTTATTGAGGTGAGGATTAACGTCCGACTTTACGCCCACAACGTTTAAACAGCTGCTGCCAATAGTCCACATGGCGACGAGTTGATGATCGAAAGGCTTGATGTGCATCTTGGATAGGAAAGTAATAACTGTGCAGTTCAGGTTGTGCATTAAACATGACAAGTTGCGGGGCTAACTGCTGATAGTAGCCATCCAGTTGAGCCATGTACGGCTGAACTTTTCCTATATATTGTTGTTCAAACACATTGTTAAGATAACGAAACTTGGTCGTGTTTCGTTGTTGACCACAGATGATGTTGTCATCAAACGTTGAGAGCTGTTTGGTCATGGTATCAAGTTCGGCAGAAGCTCGTGCGAGCGAGTAGTACAAATTTCCGAGCGTCGAACTCTTCTCTAATATCTCTTGAACCTCTGTGGTCTTGCCTGAAACGAACGGCGTGTTTAACGCTTTATTGATATGTTTTAGGGCATCACCTGTCTGTCGCACCTGCTCATCGATATTAGCAAGTAACCACTGACTACCACGCATTTGGGATTGCATTGCCTCACTGGTATAGATGAGATTCCATTTGTGCAGCGGAAACTGCGCGAGTTTCCGTTGTTCGACATCTTTCAGCAGTTCAACCATGTTGGTGTCTAAGTCGCTAACTGTTAGGCATTGATCGATACCTTTAATGAGGGCCACTTGGTAATCGTAATTACGAAACTCGTCCGCCACTTTTCCAAGTACGGAGTTTCTTTCTGCGATTAAGTTGAACAAGCCACATTGTCGAAGCTGATAGCTGTCCAGCAATCCGATGGAGAGAGTAGGGACATCAATAAACAGCTCTCGCTTTCTCGGTAAGCTCTCAAACTCCCATCCGTCTTCCAATTTGTCGGCACCTTGCACTCTGGCTATCTTGGTTTGATAGTCGTCGAAGACGTCACCGGGGTTTTCACGGAAACATCCAGAAAGTGCCACAGCTAGGAAACACAATGTGAGACGTTTTGGTAAGTTTGAGAGAAAGCGACCATTCATAAAATGACTACCAATCGATTTCACTGCCATCGAAATTAAAGAAGTGACCACTCACTTTGGTGTTCGATGATTCTATAACGTTAATCAGGCCTGAAGCGGAAGTGTCGGTGTCGATCAAAGCGTTAGGCCCGCCCATTTCAGTCTGTACCCAGCCTGGGTGCAGTGCAAGAACAGTAAAACCGTCATGGGTTAAGTCGTTGCTTAAACTCTTCACAACCGAGTTTAGAGCGGCTTTAGAGGAACGATAGATGTAACCGCCACCTGATGTGTTTTCAGACATGCTGCCGACTCTCGATGACAGACAGGCGATCTTTTTCACATCGCTATTTTTAAGCAAGGGCAATAGTGTTTCAACCAACTTTAAAGGAGCGATGGTGTTGACTTCGAATACGCGACGCCACTCTTCAACATCGGTGTTTCCCAAACCATAGCCTTTAGGTCCATAATAGCCAGCGTTGTTGATCAATATATCAATCGGCTGAATTTGCGAAGGAAGTAGGTTCACTGCTTGGTAATCCGTTATTTCTAACTGAATGCAGGTAAGGTTGCTGTTTTGGTCTGAGAGTGAGAGCAAATCGCTTGCCGAGGCGGCATCACGATAGGTCGCGTAGACCCTATGATTATTATTTAAGTAGTGCTGAGTCAGGCTTAAGCCAATGCCGCGGTTCGCTCCAGTAATAAAAATAGCGCTCATGATGAATCCTTTTCTGTTCAATCCGTTAAGTTTGATGGCTTAATACGAGAAAATCAACGCTCCACCAACTGGCGATGAGCATTCCTACAAAAATCATTACTGCCGCCGAAGACCCGCAGATCACTCCAAGGATGAGTATTATGTTTTTCATTGCTGTTTCTACTTAGAACTTCAGAATTAATAGTAATGATAACTATTATCATTAATTGGGGTTGTCGCCAAGCCTGAGACTGTTATGATTTTGAGAAAGATACGCAATTAACCTAATTATGATTCCTTTAATTTACCACCCAATCTATTCGCAACTACCCTTGCCTGAAGGCCACCGTTACCCAATCAACAAATATCAGCTTTTGCATCGTGCTGTTGAAGCCTTAATGGGTAACGATCCGCAATGGGACAGTATGTTTGACGTATTTCAACCAGCACCCGTTACGGTTGAACAGGTAAAGCAGGTACATGATAGTGAGTATGTGGATCTGCTTGTTTCTGGAAATCTACCCGCAGCCAAAATGAGGCGTATCGGATTTCCGTGGAGTGAACAACTTATCGAAAGAACGCTCTATTCAAGTGGTGGAACCTGCTTAGCGGCAGAAATGGCCATTGAGAGTGGTGTCGCGATTCATTTGAGTGGTGGGTATCATCATGCACATCACGATTTTGGTAGTGGTTTTTGTCTTTTTAATGATCTGGTGTTGGCGGCCAAGCATGCACTGACCTTTGAGCAGATAGATAAAGTGCTGATCGTCGATAGTGATGTGCATCATGGCGATGGCACTGCTACGTTATGTGCAGGTAATGATGACATTATTACTTTGTCATTTCATTGTGATAAAAATTTCCCTGCACGTAAACCGCTATCCGATTTCGATGTGCCATTAAGCCGCGAAACAGAAGATGAAGAGTTTTTGTGTTGTTTTGAACAAGTCACCAAACTGGCGATTGCTCATCACCAGCCCGATCTCATCATTTATGACGCGGGTATCGACATTCATCAAGACGACGAGTTGGGTTACTTGAATGTGTCTACCGAAGGGATCTTCAAGCGTGATTGTTTGATGATCAATTTGGCCAAATCAGAGTCTATTCCGATGGCGTGTGTAGTGGGTGGTGGATACAGGACAAATCATCACGACTTAGTGCCTATCCATATGAAGTTATTACAAGCCGCTCATAAAGTGTATGGCTAGTTAGCTTGCATATAGCAAAGGGAATCTTCAAGTTGAGAGAAGGATAGATGCAAAAAAGCCCACTGATTTCTCAGTGGGCTTTTTCTCAATGTGGCGGAGAGATAGTCATCTAAACCGACACCCTGAATACGTTGTCTTACCTAGCTTTATGGAGGTTTTAACTCCATCCACTTTCAGACAAATGTACCTATACATGTACCTAAAGTCAAACGCTACCTTTGTAACTAGTTTATCAATCTCGAAACACTTTATTGATGAGTGGCAGTAAGGTGTTACCTTTCTGAGTAACCTCATCAGGATCGCTATCTTTGCGCCACTCATTTTGATACTTCCCAGCGATCTCTCGGTAACAAAGTGGGCAGCAATGATGTTTGGCCGCAAAATGTGCTTTCGGCGTCTGCATAAAACTATGATTATGCTTAGTACAAACAATTTTAACTGGTGTGCGGCTATTTGTATAAACAACATACTTGTAATCGTATCTATCTCCCCAGCGCACCTTGGCTTTAGCGATAAAGCTTTGAGTTGTATATTTTTCAAAAGGCATAGTCGTTCAGTGCTGCCTATGCTGGTTCTTATTGATTTACTCTGAACGAGGGCAGAGTATTAATTCGGTTTAGTTAGGCTATCAAGAAATTCCTCTTGTTGCTTAGACAACTGCATTATTTGGTCTGACAAGCCCTCTAGTTGCTGCTCGATTACCGGCTTTTCCAAAGCTTCTCGAATAAGCTTAGTCACCATCTGGTTCATGGACAAATGATGCCTATTCGCTAACTTCTCAAAATCTCTGTACATGCTGATACTCAGACGTGGGCTTAGTGTTTTGGTCTTTTTACCAAACTTTTGCGTCCATTGCTTCAATAAACTTTGCCGCTCTGCGGCACTGAGCCCTTTCAGCCAATCTTCTACTGAAGAGTTCATCCCATCGCCATCGCTCACTCGAACTTGCTCAAGCCAAAACTCATGAGCATTGTTCTTCTTATCATACCCCGTAAAGTAATCTTCCAGTTTCATAGTGCACCCTCTATCTAACCATCCATTTATATCAATGATGAGCAATGTCAGTATGACTCATCAATGTCCCTTTCAAGCATCACAGTTCAACTCAAAAGCAGATTGATAAAAGCCCATGTATTTACATGATAAAACTACTTCGTCAGTTTGTCATCAATCTTACCTTTAATGCCAAGTTGGACAGTCACAATGAAAATACCCTTAACTGGCATTATCAACAGTAAGAATACAATTGCTTTTTATGATATCAAATAGCTTTCCACTTAAATCCTTCAACTAAGATTAAAGATAAAAGTCAATCAACTATTTTCAGCTAAGAAAACTTTCCACAATAAAACCTAGGGACATGCACCTGCACTACAATAAAAACCAAGAAGCATTATGCAGGGCGCAAAATAGAGAAGTGCACCTGCAACTCCAGGCGAATTCTACCAGCCCTGACAGCAATGGGGCTGAGGCACGATAAACTCAGTTTGACGGGGTATTTCAATGTAACTTATCATAACAATTTAAGCACAGTGACAGTTATTCTAAAAAATTACAATGGATGGTAATGCCTATGAAACACTCCATTTGCTACATCAATAAGCCCAATAAATACGTTAAGCTCCACATCATTGCACGATACAAAAACCAAGAAAATAACTACTGTACCGCAGAGAGCTATCTCACTCTTGAGGCATTCAGTGAGATGAGTCGGGGTAAAATCAACCAGAAAATAAAAGAGAAGAGTCAAGTCTTCCCTGGTGAAAAACACGCATTCGACATCTGTTACAGCGTGGTACAGTTTTTCAGTGTTGATATAAATAAGGCCCTATCCACCAACCACGTAAGACAGTTTCATGACGATAGAGACCAGTTGCACCAGTGCTCGTATTTTTCTATGCGTCGGCTTTTGGAGCATACGTCAATCATTGAGTTACCAATATCAAAACGTCTGCCCATGTCTCAGTTGGTGTACCTTATCGCTCGACACAGTGCACCAGGGATCACGCTCTCATCACTCACCAAACAAGAAGCGGCATCACGACTCAACCTTAAAATGACTGAACTGAGCCACTTGCTTGCCAAGCTCATTAAAGCCAAGCTCATCTCGATAGAGCCCGCTTCTTTCATCGCCCCCACCAAAACATTCTGGGAGAGAGGGTATCTCAATAACATGCATGCTCCCCAACCTTCAGGCAACACACCTGTCGACATGAGTCAGTTACAAGAGCGCGCCCAGTGTTTCATCAGTCACTTCAATGCACTCAAGGCACATAACCTGCCTTTTTCCTACGAGAGCAGAAGACACATACTGAAAGGGATCCCCAATGAGATCCGCAGCCTCGTTCAACAGGAGTTGATTCGCTATATCCAAAATATAAAAACAAAAGTACTCACCATTGAGAGGGAGATAGCATTATGAAAAGACAAACGATTTATCAGCATGACCCTAATGCAAAGCAATTGAGTGCACAGTGCTGCTTCGAACCAAGCTCGGAGCTCAAGGGGCTATTGCGTTACTTACACCAAGACGATGATGTTGAAGAGGCGCTTTGGAAAGCAAGATACAACTGTGAATTAAACCAACTTCGTCAACCCGTTGGCACGCATTTTCTCGAAGACTCTGAGCGCAGACCAACTGATATTGTCAGCTGGCTTAGTCAAAAGTCGCTTAACAAGTCTCTCGAACTCTGTGCTGTGTCATTATTACTGCCGATATTTAAACGAGTAAAAGTAAAAGAGCATACGCAGTTGAAAGCCGTTCAGGCATGGGAAAAAGCAAACAAGGCGTTCGAAGACGAAAAGGGGCTAGCTGAGGATGAAGGAAGAGCGGTAGCACTGCCCGATCCTCCTAAAAAGCCGAGCTCCCCGAAACAACACCGACTGCCTAAGCTCATTCCTTTCAAGAAGTTTTACTTTAAGCGTTTCTTTTCTGAAGGCGCCACGGCTCTCTCTGGTCCTCATCGTTACTGCAACGATTTGTACACTCAAGCGCAACTCGGTTTTTTGTCTATGAATATAACGTACCTACCACAGGTTAAGGCGCCTTTCTCAACGACAGCTCTTGAAACCATGTACTTCCAGGCAAAAAAACAAAAGCTCACTCGAACTCAATGCGATAAGTTCGACACGCTGCTTCGGTACTTCATATTACACATTGATAGAAACACCTACGTCTGCACCAAGACGCAAAGGCAAATGGCGCAAGAGACCCACATTACGGAGTCCACCGTCAGTCGCTTTATCGATACGTTAGTGGCCGCAAACAAAGTCATACGTCATAAGGTGCCAAACACATCAACAAAATTGCTTATTGCTGCCGACGAACTGTTTGATGGACAAGAAGACGTTCCTCGCCCAATATCGAAAAATTACTCATTCATTGAGGCGTGTATTCTACAAAGTAAGTTTTTAGAAAAGCTTTACTATCAGGCTATCTGTCACAGCAAACTGCCCCACATCAGGCAGTTAGCGATAACCGAATACACAATATTTAAAAGAAGCTGACCACCGTCACCACTAATCAAATACAGCCATGGGCATTGCTTTGTAATCACAAATACGGAGCAATCTCATGACCACATCCCTTCAATCCGACCTTAAACTCATCCGCATTAACGACCTCGCCAACATGATTGGCTATCACCGCAGCTCGATTAATCACATGGTGTCTGAAGGCCGATTTCCTCAACGACTAAAAATAGGCCCTAGCGCCAGTGGCTGGCTTCTTCCTGAAATTAAATCCTGGATAAATCAAAGCTGGCAATTAGGCGACTCATTCAGCCCACCCTTATTAGATGAGCCTCGTTTATTGAGAATGAAAGATGTACTCGACCTATTAGGTATTAAGCGAGATACGCTGTATCGATTAATAAAAAGGAATGAATTCCCCGAAGGGAAGAAACTCAGTCATCGAGAGCGACGATGGGAATACAACGACATCATGGGATGGCTAGCAGGTAAAATCCAAGAAAGGGATGAACGGCAAGATTAAATAATGGGCATTCCCGCCAAGCTAAAAAAACCACCAGCAACATCATTAAACCAATCACCTTCGCTGACACCATTCTTTTTTCCTCTGATTAAATTCACTGAAATTATTTATCCAGACTCTGCCTGCCAAACGCGGAGATTTTTCTGTGGGTCATCGTTTTTTAATACACAGAGAAAAACGTGGAGTGAGCGGCCTTACATTGAGAATATCCCCATGACCGCTCTTTCTATTATTTCGCCAAACAGCCCCCTGTCATTTGACGATCAATTATTACACCTGTTTTGCAGGACACTAGACAAACTCACTACCGCCCCTTTCCGACGCCGCAGCAAACGTATCTGTCTAAGGCTTATCCTTCCTGAAACGCAAGCCGTTGATATCACTTTATGTCAGCAAGGAAATGATAATTGGAGAATTGAACGCATTGACCATTGGCACAAACTCAATACAAACCAACTTGCGATACAGCATATGTTCGACTTTAAGAAACGCCTCTTTCAGAGCTTGGGCACTACAAGGGGCTCAATGAATCTCATGCAACATGAGCCAACATTAAAAGCCAGCTTCGAGCTATGGCAATCAACTTTCCTTCAAACTCAGGTTATCGACGCTCAGTTACGATTATTGCCTTAACATAAATAAGTTTGCGTAAAAAAGCACAAAATAGCCTTCTTTGCATTGACTCAGTCTATGCCCCTCTAGATATATTAGAGGGAAATAAAACGCCAAAAAACGAACCCTATAGGTGAATAATGTCAGCACAAGCAGAAGGTAGAGGCTTAATACACAAAGGAGATAAAACGACGACAGGAGGTGTCGTTACATCTGGTGTAGGGAATGTCATGTTTATAGGTGAGGGAGTCACACAAACAGGCATGACCGCCACATGCCCAAGCTGCAAAAAAGGGCAAGGAGAGATCACACCATTAAAACCTATCCCCGTTATCGTTGACGGGGTTCAAGCAGCCTTACATGGGGATATTGTCGCTTGTGGTTGCCCCTACGGCTCTAACACGCTAATCGCTTCACCTGGAGCCATGTCTTTCACAAAAGGCAGCGACGGTAACATTCACGGTTTTAAGCCACATGCTAACGCTCAAGAGATGGAAGCTTCCTATCAAGCAATGGTTGATTCCGTTGGTGGTCGTTATGCAGGAACGCCACCAACTAACGCAGCGCAACAAGCCTACAGTTTCACAGAAAAGGAATGGAACGACGATTTACAGAAGCAAGCGAAAGAATACCAGTGGGACACGTCTCAACAAGAGAACGTTAGCATTGCAGTTCTAACCATTGAAGAAGCCAATGAGTATTTAGATTTACTCATCAAAGACACCCACGGACAGCTTTCTAC
Source organism: Vibrio sp. YMD68 (assembly GCF_029958905.1). Classification (NCBI taxonomy): domain Bacteria; kingdom Pseudomonadati; phylum Pseudomonadota; class Gammaproteobacteria; order Vibrionales; family Vibrionaceae; genus Vibrio; species Vibrio sp. YMD68. Next base: position 929,705 of record NZ_CP124614.1, read on the forward strand.
AGGCAAAGACTACACGGGCGTAGGCATGGGACTTAAAGGCGCTTATGAGGTCACTAAAGAGCTTGGAGGATGGGGAGCAACCGCTAAAGCGGTTAACATTAACGGCGTAATGAATATTGTGGTTGAAAACTACAAGCCTCGATATTTAGACCTTGATATTCGTTGGCAAGAAGCCACGCCTCAAATGCTGAAAATTGGTCACGCTCTGAATACCGTTCAAGGTAATGTTAGTTTTTTGAGAGGGAACGTCTTTGTAGAAATAGTGTTTAGTGGTGCAGTGAACTCCGTTGACTACATGCTGCACAATGAGAAGACGCTAGGCGAAGTGGTGGGGCAATTTACTGCGGATGTGACTAAAGGGGTAGTGGCTGGCGTGATCGCTCAAGGAGCTACTTGGGTGTTAAGAGCGGGGTTAATTTGGGCTTTTTCCACACCACCAACAGCATTATTACTCGGATTCTTTGCAATAAGTGCATTCTACATTGGCAATAAAATATCTAATTTCGATAAGCAACATGAATACACTACCCCAATGAAGAAAGAAATTGAGAGATTAATTGATGAAGATTAGTCGCTCAAGATCCTTTGTTTTCTTATTAATTTTCGCCTCATTCTCCTTTTTATCAATCTATGATGTCATAGACATTTGGAATACCTATAAAGTATCTAGCAATAGAGTAGTCATAAGTGGAACAATCAACGATGCATCAACATTTGCTTTTGCTTGGTCAATGTTTGTTGTGTCTATATTGATGATGATCTGTTGTATCACGGGGAAAAAACTACTCTGGATACCTAAAATATTTCTAATAATCCTAGGAGGGATAACAGTGTTGGCTTTCTTCTTGGGTTGGGGAGTGAATGTGGCATTAAAAGAAAAACTTTACGAGCAAGGCTACATCGAATGCACATCAGAGCGAGAGCTTACGTTGAAACACTCAAGTAGAACGTATGCTTTAGACCCTAGTCTGTGCGAGGCTAAGTAATTACCTTACAACAGAGCCCCTTCTGCTTAACCAATTCTAAGGTGTGTGCCACTGGCACACGCCTTCCTTCGCGCGACTCCCTCACCATGTTATCCCTGGCACTGTATCATTTGGGAATAGCAGTACAGTACAATGCGTGCCTATTTTAATAACATAGGGTTCTTACATGGCTTTTTCTGAATTTGAACACGCTCGGTACAGCAAGATATTGAATGCCTTCATTGAAGAGCTCCGTCCACAAGCCAATATTCGACATGAATTAGATATAGAAGGCGAACTCACCAATCAAACTATCGAAATCAGAGAGAGCCTCGCTAGCTGGGACCGTTCGACAGAAAAGCAGTATAGGTCCGTCGCGAAAATAACCTACGTTCGTACACAGCAGAGCTGGCGCCTCTATTGGATGTGAGCCAGTGGCAAATGGGAGAAGTACGACGCGTTTTACCATTTAGAGCAAGCGCTAGAAGCTATAAGGAAAGACCAATATGGCTGCTTTTGGGGATAGCATAATCCTCTTGACCTATCTAGCTAAACTCAATCAGACAGCTCCCGCCTCCTTCCTACTTTTTGGCGAGCGATGGAAGGTTAGTGTTTACTTAGCCCAGAAGGGCTCTGGTCCTTACCGGTATTGACTCGTCTAGGGTAATGTTCTTCGGGAATGGTAATATTAATAAGAGACTCATCAATATTACTTAAACTAACAATCAATCTAACCTTATCAAATCCAATAACCACACTGACACAGTCAGTAGAGGTAGATAACCCATCTACTTTAAGATACACAGAGTGTTCACGCTCAAAGAGAGACCTTCCTTGTAAACGACTTAAATACAACCAAACGGTTAACTGACTCTTTCCTCGTGGATTGTTTTACTTGATAGGCAGTGTCATGTTTGAACTCATTCGATGGTGCTCAATGTGATAATCACCTAAAAAGATGAATGGGCTTATGCGAGCCCTCTTACTTGGATTGAAGTCTTCATGCCAAGCAGATATCAGCGGTGCCTAGTATCGCTAAGTGATGTGTTAAATATCACACAGAAAGGCATCCACAGCACTTAAGTGGTATTGTTGAAGCGATGCGTTCTCTTACCGGTTGGTATTGCGATGAGATTTTGGAGACGATGAGACTTAGGGTTTAATCCTTTAATGTTTAACTTGTAACTGTAGGCTCTCTTTAGAGGTGAGACTGCGCTCGCTTATCTGAATCGTTGGATTGTTATCGTTCCCTAATTCGAAATCCATTAATCAAATACAACCACCCTGCCTTATATGAAATCCATTATCGGCAGGGCCATATCATGCAATGCAAACACTTCTCTCTTCACACTGAATCGACATTTAAAGGTTATCCCGTTTACACAAAGAGAGGGCCATTAATCCAGCAATACCTAGAGCGCTCATTTGAGACGGTATATTCCTCCTTACAACACTACCCAAGAACGTTTGCTATCAGAGTCGATTTACATTTACCTGATACACTAATCCAGTACAACAATCACGTTATCAATCGATTCTTAACATCTCTTAAAGAGCAGATCGCCCACAACCGAAGACAAGCCACAAAGCGCAATCCATACGCTCACCAATCGTGTGTTCGCTATATCTGGTGTAAAGAGCAAGGTATAGGAAGTACACCGCACTACCATGTTGTACTGCTGTTTAACGCTGATGCCTTTGACACATTAGGACACCCAAAATCAACGAATGGCAACATGGCTGCTCGAATCAAAAAAGCGTGGTTAAGAGCACTGAATTATGATGCTGAAAAAGACATTCAAAATATGGGAACTCTAATCCATTTTTGTACTAACGGAACTTACAAGCTCAATGCTCTCCATGACAATGGTGAAATCGCAGCCTTGCTGTATAGAGTCAGCTACTTGTGCAAAGCAGAGACAAAGCATTTTACGCACCATCAACATCAATTTGGTCGCAGCAATCGCTAGCGTACGTCTTGTTTTCTCTCATTAGACAAAAACAAACATTAAAGTGAAGCCATGCTGGACATGGGCTTCCTTAGTATTGGCGATATTAATTGAATACAACGATTGAGTTTGTTATGGCATCCATTCATAACGAGGCTTAATGATGACCAAACGCTATTCAAGATTCAATGACCCTACGTCCAAGTAAGTTGGCTTATTGGACGTAATTTGGACTTGCGCTCATATAAGTATCATCACTTAGTTGAAAATACTTTCATTAGAATCAAGCATTACCTTACTACATCAAGTAGATATGACAAGATAGAAAGAAACTATGCCAGCATATTATCACTGACTTGTATTATGTTTTGGCTACCAATGTGAAAGATCAACAACCCCGAACCTAGAGTAATTAAAATTTTTGCTGCTTTTATTCATAGTTATCAAGTAATTTCTGAAGCTCAAAGCTCGTTTCGACAAGGTGTTCGACAAATTGGTTAATGACGTCATGCTTGTTTTCACGACGAAAATAGACATTGAGTGGGATATGGATGTTAAGTTGTTCAATAGGTACACAAACGAACTTCATGCCCAAGATAAACTTGATGCATTGTGGTGCGATCGACAAGCTCAAGCCGGATGATATGGTAATGGCAAGATGCCGCATGTTCATTGGGTTTCCGATGACGTTTGGCGTGAAGCCATTGTCTCGGCAACAGCGGAGCACTTTCTCATACACTCCTAGCCACTCATTTCTATGGAACAGATGAAGTTCCTCACATTCAAGTTCGCTAATATCAATTTGTTCATGTTCAGCCAATCGATGGTTACTGGGCAATACGGCAACCAGCCGATCAGAGTACACTTGATGAAGGGCAAAGTAGCCCGAATCTAAGTGAGGACATTCACGGCTCAAAATGACATCGACCTTGTTGTCAACCATCGCTTCGGTAAGTTCGGCGGGTGTCATCTCGTGCAATTTAAAATGCACATATTGATGTTGGCGACGAAACTCCTGAATGAGATCGGGAAGAAAAAATGCACACGCCGTTGCTAGATACCCAATCCTAATTTCTTGCTTCTCCTCATTTTCCCTCGACTTTATTAATGTTTTTACTCGTAAGTCATTAGCTAAAATGTTGAGTGCCTCTGGTAGGAGTCGTTCACCTTGGGGGGTAAGTTCAACTTGATGAGTGGTTCGGGCAAATAGTTTGGTTTGTAGCTCGTTTTCCAACTCAGAGATATGACGTGACACAGTTGGCTGTACAGTATGCAGCTCTCTCGCTGCAGCGGAAAAATTATTTAAACGTGCAACGGTGACAAACGTTGATAGGTTTTTTAACTCCATGACGTGCTCATTTGTAATTTGTATTATTGTTATACATTAATATCATTTCCAAAATTCTTTAAATCCGTTTAGTTTTGTTTATGGTGTAAGTCCCAAATATTACAGAAACTGCCATGAAGAGCATGTGAATGAGATCGGCTTACGACCTATCCCTACACAAACAGGAAACAGAAAAATGGACATCGATATAATCATAGTTTTAGTGTATTTCGCTTTTCTAATTGGTCTTGGCTGGGTATTTCGCTCAGCAGCTGCGAATACAAGCGAGTACTTTCGCGGGGGCGGCAAAATGCTCTGGTGGATGGTGGGATCCAGTGCGTTTATGATGGCGCTGAGTGCGATGACGTTTACGGGTCTTATGGGCAAAGCGCTAACAAGCGGTATGTCGGTCGCTGTGGTCTTCTTTGCTAATGCACTTGGCTACTTTATCAACTACCTTTTCTTTGCTGCAAAAGCGCGACAAATGCGTGTCATCAGTCCAATCGAAGGCGTGCGTTTACGCTTAGGTCAAGTCAATGAACAAGTATTTACTTGGGCGAACGTTCCGCTCAGTGTGTTGCAAGCGGCAATTTGGCTCAATGGTCTTGCCGTATTTACCAGTGCGGTGATTGGGGTTCCACTTGAGCAAACCATCGTGGGTGCAGGTTTAGTGGTGCTTTTCATCTCTTTGGTCGGTGGCAGCTGGGCGGTGATTGCTTCGGATTTCATGCAGATGATCATCATCACAGTCATGACGTTTATTGCTGCGCTCGTCGCGATTTGGAAATCGGGTGGTGTCGGTAACTTGTTGGAAGTGGGGCTGCCGACTCAGCAATTGATTGGTGAGGGATACAGTTACTCGTATTTATTCGTTGGTTGGTTTATCTGTATTTTCGTTAAGCAGTTTTTCAGTACCAACAACATGGTCGATTCTTACCGGTTTATTGCGTCAAAAGATACTAAAAATGCCCGAAAAGCAGCGTTGCTTGCGTGCAGTCTGATGATCATCGGCCCACTGATGTGGTTTTTACCTGCGTGGTTCGTGGCAGGGAATTACCCAGATACAAGTGCATGGGGTCTCGAAGAGTTAGGCAATAAAGTCGCTGATGCCACTTACTACATGTTTGTTAAAAATGAAATGCCAGTGGGAATGGTGGGGTTGATGTTAGCGGCTATGTTTGCGGCCACCATGTCCTCAATGGATTCTGCTCTGAACCGTAATGCCGGCATCATCTTGAAAAGTGTCTATGAACCTTATCTTTGTAAAGAGATGACAGAGAAGAAGCTGATGAACGCGAGCCGTATTCTTACCGCGGCATTTGGCATCATTATCATCGTTGCTGCTTTGTTCCTAACTTCATTGAAACAGTTTGGGCTATTTGACCTAATGATGCTGGTCGGAACGTTGGTTGGCTTCCCGGTTTTGATTCCATCTATCTTGTGCTTTTTCATCCGTAAAACGCCAGACTGGGCTGGGTGGGGCACGATTGTTGTGGGTATGTTCGTATCAGCGGTGATAGCGTTTGTCATCACACCAGAGATGATCCAGAGCCTACTTGGCCTTGACGAGCCACTTTCGTCACGTGAATTTGCCGAAATGAAATCCGTTACCCTCGGGGTGATCGGGCATATGACGATTACACTGCCTTTCTTCGTCTTATCGCAACTCTTCTACAAGGGCCACTCTGCAAAACGCGAGTCAGAGGTAAACCAGTTCTTTACTAACATCGATACAGAAGTGGTAGTAGAGGAAAATGCAACCAGTATTGCGATGGATAACAAGCAACGCGATATGCTAGGAAAAATGCTCCTTATTGCTGCTGTATTCCTGTCTTTGTTGGTACTGATTCCTAACCCAATGTGGGGACGAATGCTGTTCGTTTTGGTTGCGCTCATCATCGGTGGTATTGGTGCGCTACTCCTGCATGCGGCAAAACGAGCTGGACGCCCAGTCTCACAATCTTCAGCAACTAATCACGTTTAATAAAAAGGGCTGGGTAAACCAGCCCAAGGATTCTACATGTCTGTACAACAAAAATTTGGTGGCGAACTCTCTGATGAAGAGTTTCGCAAGTTCACGTTATACACCTCTCAAAGTAATAACAAACATGATGATGAGGCGAGAGCAAAAATATTGGGCTTTACCAGCAGCAATGTCCGCGTTGCGCCTGGAGCGATCATTCGCATTGGAGAGAACCAAATTGGCGCGCGCAGTTATGTTGGCCTTTACAGCTACATCAATGGAGATGTCGTGATTCAAGAGGATGTATCGATTGGCCCTCACGTTTCCATTGTAGGTGGTAATCATGTCTTTGAGCCGGAGACTCAGTGCTTTAGTGGCCGCAGTAGTTGGCAAGAAGGGAAAGTCATTATCGAGCGAGGTGTTTGGTTGACAACGGGTGTTGTTATCACTCCGGGCACAACCGTAGGGGCATGCTCACTGGTTTGCGCTAACTCTGTTGTGACTGGTGATATCGCTCCATATTCGATTGTGGCAGGGGCACCAGCTAAGCAAATTGGTACGATTGATCCAAAGTCGGGTCAATACCATTGGTTCAACAAGGAGTAGTGGTTCAATGTTGTCTTTGTCTCGTAAGCACGATTTTCAATTATTTACCGCGCCAACGGAGCAATCTGCGGTGGTGAATCCCCCAAGTTTTAATTGGCCACAAACCCGATACGAAGGGGTGTACCACCTTGAACTTGAGTCACTAACTTCACAGAAGTCTTGGAGCTGGAGCGATGTGCAGTCTCCTTTGCAACTGGATTTCGCTCTAGCTAGCGGACAATATCGCTGGCGAGTGCGTTGTGTGGAAAGCCATGAGTCCTCGGATTGGATCCATTTCTCTATTGATGAACATACGGAGGTGTACCTCGCGCCAACAGCGGCAGAGCTTTTCGAAGCATGTCGAGATAATGATCAGTTCTTGCTCTACTTCGATGCGGATATTGCTACGGTGAACACCGCTTCACACGGCATTGAAGAGAAACTTCGCGCCAGCGTCACCGATTTGGATATTGAGTCAATTCAATACCCAAACCATTATCGACGAGGTCTTGAAGAAGGTAAGCGCACAGCGATTGCCAATGTTAGGAACTGGATCGATCGTGACTTAATGGCGCTAACGTTACTCTACCGAATTTGGGGAGATGACAAATCTGGAAAGAGAGCGTGTCAAATACTGTTAAGATTGGCTGAGTGGAGTCCGGAAGGACCTGCGTCGCTCCTACGTCCTTGTACTTGGGGGGACGAGGTCGGTCTTTCATTATCTCGTAACCTCTACCTTGCTTATCACTGGTTGTCGCCTTTATTAAAAGAAGAAGAGCGAGGCTTTGTCCGCCCTTTACTGGTCAGGCTTGCATTTCAAATGGAAGAACGCTTAGAGCAAGACCAGTTTAAGCAGTTTCCGGGGCATTCTCATACCTCTCGACTGCCCGCATACTTGGGTATTGCTGCATTATGTCTGCACAAAGAGTTTGATCTTAAGACGTGCGAGCGTTGGCTCAGTTATGCATTGATGATCTATCGAGGGGTATTGCCTTTCTATGGCGGCAAGGATGGCAGTTGGGTAGAGGGCCCCTTTTACTCCTCTTCCTATACAAAGTGGCACCACCCATTTTTCCTTGCGGTTGAACGGTTGAGTGGTTTCTCTTTCTATCATCACCCGTTTTACAAAAATCACGTCAACTTCGCGATGGACTTTGTTGCCACTCAAGAACGTATTCACCCATTTGGTGATGGCTTTTGGTGCCAACGTGATGGCAAAGAGTGGCCTGGATTCTTTGCTCAAAATCCGTTGCGTATTTACGCGCAACGCTTTGGGGATCATCGTGCGCAAGCGCGCTCTCGAGACCTCGAGTCTGAGATTGATGTTTATCAACTTCATTTACTGGATATTGTACCAACGTTACCTCAACTGGATTATCAGACGGCAAGTCAGAAAGGCAAAGTAAGCGCAATACCGAGCATTCCTCAGCATGTTTACTACACCTATGCGGGGCTAGGTAAAATCACTCATGACAGCACGTCACTTTACTATCGTGCTAGCCAATTTGGTAACAGCTCTCATCGACATGCCGATCAGGGAAACTTTGCGTATGTCGACCAAGGGCAAAATATCTTAACGCCAAGTGGTAGCTATGGTTACCGCTTTGGTAGCCAACATCACAGCCAATGGACTCGAACAACGCAAGCACATAACTTGCCGCTAATCGATGGAGTAGGACAAAAGCTCGATTGTCCATCGGGTGTCGCTCATCTTGTTGGTCACCGAGCGGTAGATGGTTTTGACATTGTCGTATTGGATTTAGCGGACGCTTATGTGGATTGTGAGCGCTACTATCGAACGTTTGTTTTCGTTAAGCAGTTGGGACTCATTGTCTTTGACCAAATACATCTTGAGACAGCTAAACCACTCCAATGGCGGTTACATACTCCTTGTGACGTCGCATTCAACCCATCAGGCGTAACACTTGCTCTTGAGCAGCAAAGTTACCAAGTCAATGTCACTGGTCATCAATTACAGGCACCTGAACTAGTTGACGAAATTAATGATGAAGATGTGTTTTGCACAAGTGTCGAATCCGACGCACAAAAAGATATACGACATATTGAATGGAGAATTGCTGCGCATAAACAACATAGAATTCTAATGCAATGCAGCCAGTCCAACGCGCTGCAATGTGCTTTGAAAGAAGATGAATGGATTGTTGAAGCTGAAGGCCAACGACTGATATTACCGAGCCTCAAAAGCGTGTCACCCAATGAATACTTAAACAACCTGGCTACAACGAACGGCTAGTTTCTGAAAACAACAAAAGAGAAAAATAGATGAATAATTACTCTAAAACCCTATTGGCCCTTACCATTGCCGCGATGTCATCCAGTGCTGCTGCACAACTGGATCCAGCGAAATCACCATCGGAAAACTTTGATCTTTCAATGTGGAAAATCGTGATACCAATGGAAGACACAAAACCAGAGCGTCAAGGTAAGGTAATGGAATTATCTAAAGCTGAAGTGAATCAAGGCTACCAACACCCGCAATGGTTTTATACCGACAAAAAGAGTGGTGCAATGGTCTTTGCTGCGCCAAACAAAGCGATGACAACGCCGAATTCGAGCAACGCGCGCTCTGAGCTGCATGCGTTAATCTCGGATAAGCATGATATTGGCCCTTACGAACCTGAAAACAACTTTGTACTCGCCTCACATCCCAAAGCAAGTGAGTTTGGAGCGATAGGTGGCAAAATGAGTGCAACGCTCGCTGTGGACCATGTGAGTCTAAGTGGTGACCATCGCCACAATGATTCGTTTTCCGTTGTGATTGGCCAAATTCATGCGGGCACTAACGAGCCACTAAAAATCTTCTATCGTAAGCTGCCTGATCAAGAATATGGTTCGGTGTATTGGAATTATGAGAACAATGCCTTGGGTGAAGATTACCACCGACGCCTAGACATTTCTCACAACGTTTTTGGTCAAGCCAAGCTGCGTTTTGGTCAACCTGAACCAACGGATGGCATCAAGCTAGGAGAGAAGTTCTCGTACGATGTTCAAGTGGATGGCGATGTGATGTATCTCGAATTTACTAAGAATTTAGAGAGTGAAGCGCCTATCTCTCGTCATTTTGCTATTGACTTAGCGAAGGGGCAATATCTAGGCAACAAGTATGATGCGGGCTATAAAAATGAGTGGTTCTTTTTCAAAGCGGGCGCATACAACCAGTGCAACACAGGAGTTGTACGCTGTACAAACAACGGCATAGAGGCAGGAGACTATACTCAAGCGAGCTTCTATAAGCTGGAAATCAAACACTAGACCTGGTGTGTTATGTGTTACTACTAATCAAAGTCCGCGTTACAAACATTGTATTTAACTTAGTGGAGCTGTCTTTGCGATTAACAATATAGAGAGCTTTTGATATTTTTACCGCCCTAGGCTGACTTGGTTTAGGGCACTTATCTAAAAAGTAGCTCCTGTAAATAATTCTGTGTAACTGCTCTCGGAAGCATCCATAATAGCCAGTATTTAACCTAAGATCGATTTAAGCAGTAAGCGATTAAGCCTCCTAGTAAGTTCAGTATGAACCCGTGTAAGCTACGATGAATTTGAAATATGTTCTTTAGTTGGTCATTTATCGTCTCGATAATGAGCCGCTTCGACAGCATCGCTCGATCCCAAGCTGCTGTGGCTTTTGGCTTCATATTTTTTCGATGCGTTGTTATTAGTGTAATCCCATCTTCCTTCAAATCTTCAGTGAGCACTTTACTGATATAGCCTTTGTCAGCTAAAGCTTGTTGAATAGCCCCTTTGATAATTCACGAACAGGCTTCCTATCATCAGTATTTATATGAGCGAATAGAGGCTGCTGCTCCTCAATGGATTCCAGCGAGTGTCTTGTTTTTAGAGGCTCAAGAAAGGGGATATGAAGGAGGGATATGATGCTCAAGCTGGCAGGTTTCCCCAGCATAAAAACGCTGGAACAGTTTGATTTTAAAAAAGCTACAGGAGTACCAAGACGCTCTATCAAAGAGCTAGAATCATTGGCCTTTATAGCGCGAAATGAGAATGTCATTTTATTGGGTCCGAGTGGTACGAGAAAACACATATTGCCAGTGCTCTTGGATTTAAAGCAGCCCAAACTCGGCTCAAAACAAAATTTATAACAGCAGCCGATTTAATGTTGCAGTTAGGAGCGGCTCAAAGACAAGGAAAATTAAAATCCTATCTGCAACGAGCAGTGATAGCCCCAAAGTTGTTGTTCATTGATGCGATTTGCTACCTGCCCTTTGAGTGAGAGGAAGCCAACTTATTGCAAAACGTTACGAAAAAGGTAGCATTATTCTAACGAGTAACTTGCCTTTTGGGCAAGTGGCCGTCAACATTTTTAGACGATGCTACTCTAACAGCAGCCATGCTTGACCGCTTACTTCATCACTCTCACATACTTCAATTGAGTTATCGTTTAAAAGACAAGAGAAAGGCAGGAATCATAGAGGAGTAATACACTAAGGTAGATCAGTTTTTAATGATCGAAAATTCGAAAAGATGGATCACTTTTAAATGATCGTTGACAGGTTGCGAGAATGCGGTGTGGTTTGGTTATGCGTTTATGGATAATGCTGTTGGCTCTATGGTGGATAATTAGGGCTGTTGTGCCTTGTGGAGCCATAGCGCGATGATTGTGTACAACTTAATGAATTGACAATTACATGAGCTCTATGGACCGTTAGGTACATTGAGAAGGAGGGTGGTAACTAGACGGATACCAGGGTTAATCGTATACGAATAATTTTCAACGCAGTCGTCTTAGTCGGTCTCGAAAAAATAATAACATCCGTGCTTTGATTCACGGCCTTTTGCACTGAGATATCAACAACATCAAGGCTTTGCCACCTTGTGGTAGGTATTAAATACTGACCAAATACAACGATTGAGTTTGTTATGAAATCCATTCATAACGAGATTCAATCATGTCCCAACACTCTTCAAGCCATCGCTATAATCTCAATCACATTCAAGACATCGAAAGCGTGCTGAGCCAAGCTTTAAACCTATTTAAACGGGTGAGCGTGTTTCGGTTTGATGTGCATTACCCTAATTTTCATCCCGATGACCCGACCTCTTATCGTACACAGGAGTTTACTAAAAAATTCCTAGGCTCACTCACCTCTAAGTCAGAGCACATGACCGGTCAGAAGGCGACGTTCTATTACCTTTGGTGCAAAGAGCACAACATTGAGAAAGGCCCCCCCCTGCCACACTACCACTTTGCATTGATTCTTAATGGTAATCAATTTCAAAGCTGGGGCCGTTATGATTACCAAGGGCCTTGTTTACGAATATGCATTGAACAAGCATGCTTAAGTGCGATGGGATTACCTTCAGAATATGAGCCTAGCGCCCTGCAATACGGTGGTATCAAAACCATCTGCACGTATGCAGGCAAAGATTATCAAGCGCAATGGAATGAAGCGGTAAGGATGCTCAGCTACTTAGCCAAGAGAGAGGGCAAGATACCAGGACAACGCTGCTGGGGTAAAAGCGCTTTGTACTAAGCGTTGTAACCTAACCATCCATTGACATCATTTTCAATACACATGCTGAGAAATTTCACTGCGCTCCATGTGTGTCTCATCTTAATCCAAACTTAAAGGAAATCATTATCATGTCTTATACAAACACGATTACTCCATGCGCCATCTACGTTGACGGCGCTGCGCCCAATAATCAACACGGCTGCCTAAAAGGTGGGATTGGCATAGCGATTTACAACTCAGAGCAGCAATTGATTCATACCGACTCGACGACCATCAATAGACCTACTGATAACGCTGAATTAGAGCTTATCGCGCTGGTGGAAGGGTTAGAATTCGCTAATGATGGCGATACGGTCTATTCAGACAATGAGTATTGCGTAAAGGGTTACAATGAATGGCTGGACGGTTGGAAAGCCAAAGGCTGGCGTAAAGCCAATAATAAACCCATTGCCAATCGTGAGCTTTGGCAATTAGTGGATTCACTGCGTTCAATGAAATTTGTGCATGTCGTTAAAGTAAAAGCTCATGCGGGCATTGAAGGGAATGAAAAGGCCGACAAACTGGCGACACAAGCCGCAATACGCTGATATTTACCCCGCTCACAGAGCCTTAAAAATTAGACAAGGAGAGCCCCCCACGTCCTTGTCTATCAACCGACACCATTATCGAACAAACAAGCCCACGTTTATGTTTACCACGCAACATGGAGCCTATCTAACATGAGCCGATATCTTTACCCTACACCAGCCAACCTTCATCAAACACCGGACACCAAACACACCTTGTTGAATATTCAATCGGCACTCACCGATGCCATGGGACGTTACCAGCAACTGGTTATCCTACCCGTTTCGTTAATCGTACCGGCAGGGCTTAACATCTACTGCAATGAAGACACCGGAGAGTCTCACCTACATCACTTAATGACTTCATTACAACAGCGCATTAACGATTCTGTTGACGGGTATCATGAAAAAGGACAAATCGCTGGCGTGTGGGAGGCCAATATCACCACCAGGCCTGTCAGGTACAAGTTATGCTTACTTCTCAATCAGACCTGGATGCAATCTCATCCAGACAGCTATTCTTGTTTCAGAGCACGCATTCAAGACAGCTGGCGGTCGACATTAGGCCTGTTACCTTCTCACGACAGCTACCCTGCCTCCAGCCTTGTATCCACACTCAAAGCCGAAGCGGTATCGATTAATCAACGACAAGGGTTTCTACTGGTACAGATGTGGGGTGACATTTATTATGAAAAATAAGAGAGGTATGAAAATTTAGGCTCAGACTAGAGTGGGTAAGGCTTAGAACGGTTTAACAGTAGTTACTAATAGAACATTTAATTCTGGAAATTTTTCCTTAAATTCAAAAATAATTTATCACTAAAAGCACCAAAATGATCTACTTTTCTCGCAATTAATTACTTCTTAAATCCCCATTTATCGATCGTTAAATCTGAATTTAATGTGGCTGGAGGGCGCTGAATTCCTCATCGTATTTCGCTGCTGCTAGGACAGGATAATAAGTTGGACAGCTTTCCAACAATGTCAGCCACAACATGATTATAAACTACCCTCAATCACTTCGTAAACTGATGAGTCCTGTAAACTTAGTTTCGAGACAACACTTCCAGATACGACCCCGTTTCCCTTAAAGCCCGTCTTACTCTGATAATTGATATCCACTATCAGCTTTCCGTATTTATTCTTTTGACCTTCTAGTTTAATCACGTAAACCAAAGTTGTTCTTCCTTTTTGGACTTGGCGTTTATCCAGCAATATCGCAACGGCATTGTCTAGTGCTCCGGGAATGTCTTGCAAGACTTCTTTAGGTAGGTCAATCGACTTGGCTCTCTTGAGCTCTCGACTCATTCGCTTTAAGCGCCAGTCATCAATAAAAATCGTGGCAGACTTTGACTGTACTTTCTCAAACGCAGAGACACTCAATAACCCAACACTGGTGGCCTTACCGCGAGCTGTGCCATCAATGACTGGCGTCGACCAGGTGTTAAAGTACTTTGAAAGCTGGCTAATATACGCTTTATTTTGGGATAGAACCTCTTTGCGATACACCTCTGGCATTGACGCAATGTACTCACCGAGTGAATTATCTGGCCCCAACCACACCTTACCTACATTATAGTCCCAACCAACACCAACACCTTCAGCAACTTCCCCATATAATTCCCCTGTACGAGTATTGATTCGCTCGCTAGTTTTTATTTCTGGAGAGTGGCTGATGGTTAGATTTTCACGGTTGATATCATCTTCGGACTTACTCAATACGTAGCACCGACATCCAAAGTCATTGGGAGGCATGTATGTATCCCAAAACGGATCATCAATGGGCAGTGTCAAATATCGCCATTTATCGTGTTCATCACGAACCCTATCATCACCGACAGTCATATAAGTTAGATAAGGGCGATTTTTCTTCTGGCGCTCGAACTGTTGCCAGCGCCCAGCGCTATACGCACTATTTAAATTATTATTAAAAATCACCTTGGTGCGCCAGCCACGCTTTCCGTTATAAGTCCAACCATGAGACAGCACAGTTTCATCAAAAGCTTTTCTAAAATCAGTGATGGTTTTTCCCTGGCTCAGCGCCTCATTCAATGCATCATGAAGGTCCTTTAATAAACTCATTTTTGTGGCTCCAGCAACTGCGAAGCCCCTTGCTCGAGGCGCACCCAACATGTCATCCCAATGTCGGGTAGGAATATTGAGTTTCTTGAGCATTACCTCAGTAGCTTCAACATGAGGCACACTCGCCACGTTAACGTCCGACATCACTCATTCCTTGAGTAAAGTACCTTTCAAATACAGCACTGATAAGACTCTGAGTAGAATCATCGTCCAACTGAGCAAACAGTGTCGGTAAGTCATCCATAAAAGTCTTAAGAGTTTTCCCATCCTTTTCGTAACGAAGCAGCATTTGATAAAGCGGCTCGATATAATCCTCTTCTAGCGTATTATCAAGCTGGCTTGATGGTGTTTGACTCTCTTTTGAGGTCGGTGCACTGAACGCGCTGACTGTGGGTGTCACCATCGATGGCGTGTCCACTTGCAGCTTAACAGTATCTTCACCTTGGTTTGCCTGGCGAATACCGAGCTTGTCATGCACCTCAGAGACCGGGATTTTGTCAGACAGTTTCGCAGCCTGAGTAAGAATACTCGCCATATCGGATGTGGGTTTATGTCTTTTCACTAGCCGCATCGTAGGGGGGGGGACATCTGGACCAATGTTGAATTCGGTGATCCACGAAAACATTTGGTCGTAACTGGCTTCGATAATACGACGGTCTGATTCAGTCACCATCCCCTCGCGCTTTAAAGCCGTTTCTGAGGCCGCTCTAGAGCCATTCTGCGTTTGTTCTGTGGCTAAAGTCTGTGAAGTTAGTGCTTTCGACATCTCACGGTTACATACATCAATAATGACTTTTTGAGGTAACGTGCTACCCGATGCCGTCACTTCCAAAAGCTCAATCTTATCTCCGTCAGGTATAGCGGCTGCACCATCCTCTCGAAGGGTCAGCAGCGCATCAAGCAACTCTTGTTGCTCTTCAGGTAAGGTGCCTTGCGGATATTTACCGATTGGCCAAGGCATACCAAAGCGCTCACAGAACTTATAGAACATCCGAAAGCCACCATGCTTAAACGTATACGGCCAGAAGCAACTACTCAATAAGGCAACCCCATATGGATTATCGCTGTCGTGCATGTGGCGAGTGATCAAAAATCGCTTGTCCGGCACTTCTTCACCTTGATAAGGGTTAGCCCTAGTGAGTAATCTAAGCTCATTGTCGGCGGTATACACCAAGCGGCGATTAGGAACATCAATCACACGCTTAGGTAACAAGTAACCGTCCATGAGCATCCATTCCAACTCATGACCTCGCATACCTCGAAAGACCGCTTCACCCATATTCCAAGTCACATCATTCCATAGCTTGCCAGGAGCTGGGCGTTTTCTCATCCACATCTGGCACAGTTCAAAAGCTTGTTGCGCTTCTTTTGAGTCGTCACCAGGCTTTAGCTGTCTATCAAACCCGAGTAGGCCTGAGCGCACTGCTCGAATTTCACCTATAACATGACTATCAGCCATGATGGCATCGTAGGTTGCCTGTGCTTTGCCCAACATTCGTAATGTATAGTCAGGGTTTGGCATAACACTCAGTCCTGCATAAAAAGCCGGATCATTGCCTCTACCGGACAACAAACCTGCCGACATCACACTGCTCGCCAGTTTGCGTTTATCTTTATCTGAAATCATCTCGGCATCCTGTTATCAATCGTTAATCTTGAGCGACCACCGCTTAACACTCTGGGAATACCTCTGGCTCCGCTCATTGCTAATGTCCATAACATGTGCAGGCAATCGGGCCCATCTTTGTATGTCGATTCTGGGTAATAACGCATTTGTTCAGTCAATGTGGTTAAATTGCGATGCAGCAAGATAAGTCCATTTCGGACATGAGGCTCTAAGCTCATGATGCGTAAGTCTTTATCGGACATTGGTCCTGTTGGCATAACCGCACGCGCTGGGACAGGCACACGCATCTCTTGACCGAGTCCAATCAGTTCAGTGCGCATAAAGTCCTGAAATCCTATCGATTCCACACCAAAAACCATGCAGTGGTACTCTTTTTGAAATTCGATGATTTTGTGCATGGTGACCGTGGGTGTCATTCGCGCTATATCAGCTTCAATGACATTAAGCGTAGGACGCTTAGCGTTAAGGTTAATACCACCTACTAATACTGCCGCGGGGCAGGCTTTTTTGTTTTTTCCAAGTGCTGGGTCACATGCTCCATAAAAGACCCACTGCGGATCGGGATGAACCCAAAATCGAATCTCTTTAAACGGCTGGTCTTCAGCGTTACCTGGCGTGTTTTGAAATTCCGACTCAAAGGCTTCGTGATCTTCACTGCGTTCAAGCATAAGTTGGTAAAGTGAGCGCATCGCTGGCCAAGAAACAATCGCACCTTCATCCATTTCCTTTTTACGTTGGCAATAGAACATCCAAGCTTTGTCTTCACCATCGTCATCATTGAGTAGGATTTCCTCCCAGGCTTCCCATAGATCCATGCGTTTAGGCCATTCAATGATCGCTTTGAAAATCACAGCTCTTTTCTTCCAAGTCGGCTTTTTCATGAAACGATTGAGCACGCTATCATAGTGCAGAACGGTTCCCGCATAGAAAATGTCCATAGAGCCATCGGGTGGACCATACTTGAATGCCGTTTTCTTCAGCCAATTCTCCAGCTTGTCTCGAAACTCTTTAGACTTAACGTTTTCATCATTTTCTAGATCATCAAGAAGAAGTAAATCAGGTCTGTGATGGCCATGATTACGGCCACGTTTCATCTTAATACCACCGGCGACAATCTTGCGGTTGTTGGCGGTGATGATCTCATTCATTGCCCATGTCGGACCTTGGCCAGTGGAATGAGGAAAGTCAGCACCCAGTCTCGGGTTAGCGATGAGCTCAGCTTTAATCTGAGCCAGTTTTTCAGCAGACTGCTCATTGGTCTCCATGATAATGATGGTATACCACTTGAGTTCAAGGAGGGTGCAATAGAGATTAAACAGCACTGTCACGTATGTCGACTTTGCTTCCCCCCTCGGCGCTGCAAGACCCTGCTTTTGTCCTCCAGGGGTATAAACCACAGCGGGAAGGTGCTGAAAACACCACTCATGAAAAGCTGAGGGGTCTTTAGTCATGATGTGAGGAAAATAGGTCATACAGAAGAAACGGAATCCCGTCTCCACATCGTTGCATTGCAGAACGCGTTTTTTGCTCTCAGCCTTGTTGACCTTAAAACTTTTACACTCGGTTTCAATCAGCTGCAGATGAGCTTGGTACTGAGCTTCTAGCTCCTTTTCATACTCACGCTGACTAAGCTTTTTGTATCCCTTCATCCGCCCGTTCCAATATAGCGCTCTGCTATCAGTGCAAACACAACCATCGCCGCTATGAGTTTCCATAGTGTTGGTCCATAGCGTACTAGCCAGGTTGACGTACTTTTCGCACCCTGCACATTGTCATGCCAGGTTTGCAGGGTACTGACTTGATTCGTGAGTTTTTCAACGGAATTCTGGCACCCTGTCACTTCACGAGCGAGCAGTTTCACTGAGGTATTTTGTTCATGTACTCCATAAATCAGCTCTGTCATACGATGTTCATTTTTCGCCAATCGTTCAATAATTTGCTCATGAACGGCTAACCTTTCACTTTGTCGCGCTAGGCTTTCATCTTGCTTTAGCTGATGTCGCCGTATGCTCTCGAGTTCACTCATAATGCTTTCTCATCCTTTCGTACGACAATAAAACCGGACATAAAACCCCAACCAAAACGATGCCAGATCGTATTACGTCATCCATGTCTACCATTAACCATTTCAGAGCGACAACGGTGGTAATAGATAGCAGGCTGGACTTAAGCATTTTCGAAGCAAGGCGACCACTCACAAGGTTAAATAAGGCATAATGCAAACTCAAAGCGTAACCCACAGTTGAAGCTAATGCGTTTCTATCATCAATGAATAATATTCCCATGACGGCCAAGCCAATCGGTAACATCAGTGCTTCATCAAGCAGATTACGCAATAATCCCCACAGAACGAAGATAGCCCCAAGCATTAGAGCAAATACGAATGTCCATAAGGTGGGAGCTTGATAAAGGTGCCGCTCAGAAAATGCAACAACGAGCGTACACACGATCAATAGTGTTAAGCAGTTAGCGGTATGCAGTCCAAATGGTGCTCTTAACATAATAAGATCCTCGGCCCTAGTTGAGCCTCGTTGAGAGTGAGTTGAGGGTCAGCAAAACATGCTGGGCTATACTCGTTACTCGGTGGCGTTCGGCAAAGTAATCCAAGCTCTTGGTATGCTTCTGCCACTAACTCAGAGCAAAACACGGAAGAGAGATCTTTTTTGTTGCGGCCGAAAGGGCCTTTATAGGCCGACTTGATCAGTTGCCAGGTGCTTTTCTCATAAGGTGCACCTTTTAGCTTTTCTCTTAGCCCACTTAAGGCAACGATTCTTTGTAACTCAGGGATATCGCTGGTCAATTGACGAATGCAAACCTCACCATCGTATGAAGCTATTCGTTCTGAGAGAGGGACAAGCTGCACGCCTTTATGTTGACGCCCTAGCTCAACACATCGAATGTTTGATAACGTGGTTGATTCCCATAGCATCACGGTGTCATACGCTGGTAATTTCAATACGATGCCGATGTGTGACCATTTCCAGTTTTTTTCGCCACGATTTCCCATGAAGCGTGCCAGCAGCGCCTGACCCCGTTTAATGCCTGTCGACACGATGCCCTTTCCTGAGAAAAGCACGATGTCCCCCGTGCGAAGGGTTGAACGGATATCTGAATATCTTGCTTTCATGAGAGTCCCTTATTTGTTGCCATAGTGATTGCCTATTTCTTTACCAAAGTGGTGATGGATATTGAGAAACTCGGCATAGAACTCAGGATAATGGCTTTGGGCAAACTCACCGTATTTGTGCATCACATCTAAAACTAAAGACAGCTCCCACGACGACGGGTCAACGCGCCCAGCAGCTTTAGAGACTTTTGCATAAGTATCCGATAGGGAAGAAAGCAACTTGACCTTATCTTCAGCACTAAACTTCGTACTGCGCTCGATGTCGTCTAACGTTTCCTGAAAGATGCGTAGAAACTGAGATAACGTCGATTGA
The DNA here is from genome assembly GCF_029958905.1 of Vibrio sp. YMD68. Taxonomy (NCBI): domain Bacteria; kingdom Pseudomonadati; phylum Pseudomonadota; class Gammaproteobacteria; order Vibrionales; family Vibrionaceae; genus Vibrio; species Vibrio sp. YMD68. The sequence goes on from NZ_CP124614.1 coordinate 949,704, forward strand.
GCAATGCTGTTTTCAGCGGTGGAGCCCATTTGCTGGGCAGTGCGCAGCTTATCCCAATCATCACCAGACTGCTTGGCATCACGCTTCCAACGCTGTGCTGTTGGATAAGTCACAGAGTAGTAAGTGGCAGCGGCGGGCAACGATAGCCCGCCGATATACTTGGCTCGAAGTGCGTCTTTGACTTCTTGACGGTAAGCCATTAAAACCTCGTTCATGCTTGTTTTAATGACTATTTTGGAGAGATTAAAGAGGGAATTCAGTACCCAACTAATTTAGAAGAGAGTGTGTTGTGTGTCGTTATTGGAACGATGTTGGTAGTAAACCATCTCAACCCAGCTCTTGGTATAGTTCAAAGCTTTCGCGATTTTTGCAAAAGAGAGTCCGTCTCTATCGTGCATTTTAATGATCAACAAGTGATTCAGTTTTGGGCATCGCGGTACATTCAACTTGGTGCCACCATATTGTGCCACCAATTTTTTTAGCGCGTCAACCGTTACAATATCACACAGATGATGGGTATCATGCGCCTTACCAGGGATATACACGGGCAATCCACCAAACTCTTTGACCAAGGCAAGCGTATTACCTTCACCGATAAGTTCTATAAGCTCCAGCGCACCATTGGGTAGTAGGTCATTCAAAGTCGTCTCAGCCATTGTTTTAACCCCTCTATACATAGGTTCCACTCGTAAGACGTTGCCTCATCGAGTGAGGTTCGTTCTGATATGAGCCCTAAATGTTTTACGGCCCACGCTTCCATGGCTTGCCAGCGTTTGTTGTCCACGGCACCTTGCTGATGAAGCTCGCACCATAAGGCGTAACACTTTTTGGCCTGACCAGAGTGACTCTGACGCTTTTTACCTTTCGACACGAACTTAATAAAACCCAGGCGCTTGCACTCATGACAAGCCTGCATCAACTGAGCGAGGCTCATTGTGCTTGCAGAGACTCGCTCGCCTTTTTTTTTCGCCCCATAACGAGAGAGAAAAGCTCGATACTCGTCATCATCGGAAAAAAACTTGCTGGCAATACCCAGTTGAACGTATGCAGTTTTGCGGTTCATATTAGCCTCCGTTGTGTTCTAATTTGGTTTGCTCTTGACCATGCATCCCTTGATGAAGGTGCGCATCCTTACCTGATAGATACCCCGCCATTGCTGCTGCATCCTGTCCCCCTCGAAGGTGTTTATTGGATACTTCTCTTCCTTTCGTTGTGACTAAATCTGGGTGTTGCTCTTGACGATAGATTTCAATCTGGCGGCTTTCATCTTCGGTCAAGGCAAATGCGGTGACTTTGTCATGTACGGCATAAACCCAAGCGTTACAAAACACATCGGCTCTGGCGGTTTTAGTACTTTGCTTGTTGCGCTTGTTCAGTGTGGATAAAAACGCTTTTCGCGCTTTCATGAGCTGGCGTTCGAGCACATCATAGGTATAAGCCGCGAGTTCTGGGCGTTCATTATGGCCAGTAAACACCACATTGATCCGTCCAAGAGTTAAATGGCGGCTTATATGAGGATGACAACCAAACGCACTGGCAATCGTTGATATCAGCCCAACGATATAACTTGCTGGCGTTTTGGACTTAATGGCGCTAAATATGCTTTCCTCTTGCACATCACTTAGCTGTGGGCTTTCGCTTGTCAACCCTAGCTCTTTCATCAAGGCTTGAGCACGCCCCAATGCGAGCGCGGCCTCATGCTGATTCGATGACTCGGACAGTTTGAGTAGCTTTTTGATTTTCTCGATCTTTTTTTTCTTATCCATGATTTAAAAACCTCTTGTTGTGCGTCACTGTTTACCAATGTGTTGAGAGCTGACAGAAAGCGAAGCAACGTCAACGTAACGTTGATAAATTTGCTCATTTAACTGTCGAATGCTCGTTGCGATATGGCTATGAGCAATGACGTGCTCACGCGCTTGACGCATTTCAGGCGTAAGGGATTTAGGCATGAAGGCAACGTGCTCGCCTAGTAACGCAAGACGACTCAAGAACTCTGCACGGTCATGCTCTGAGTGAAACGAGATATTTTTTAGTAGTTGGTCAAGGTTCATATTTGGCTCCAGATACATAGGTACAGCACTATGCTCTAGCATCAGTAATACGCGTTCAGTTCGAGTCATAGTGCCTCCGAAGTTAAAGGTATTTGGCCCAGCAACAATCTTTAAACTTATTGCCACTGCCACATGGACACGGTTTGTTTCGCATTCGTCCTTTGCGCTTGTATGGCTCAAGTGGCGCTAACTCAGTGGCTTGCTCTTCTGTGAGCTTTAATAGTGGACGTCGGTTTTGTTTTTCAAACTTGGCTTTAAGTTCAGTGATTTCTTTAGGGTTACCAATTAGTTCAATGAGTCGACCTGTGCTGCAATCCATCATGATGATTTTTCCTTTTGTTTTGGTAAAAGTGCCAGAGACGCTTAATTCTCTGGCGAGTCTTCGTGCGTTTCTTCATAGCTACAGCTTCGAAAAATTGAGGTGTACCTGCTGATAAGCGCCTTCTTCGTCACGTTCGTAAAAGTTGAAGTAACACTTACTGCCAATAACAAGCAGCGCATCCTTGGCTGCCTCCTGCGCTTTAAGCAGAAGGGGGTCTTGAAAACCCATGCCTATGAATTTGATGGTCTGAGCGACCGAGGCATCTTTAACAAAGAAGTCTTGGACCGCTAACAGCACATCATGAGGCAGGTCGTTTTTCTGTGAGTCGTAATAGTCACGAGCCAGTTGTCTGGCTGCATCGTGCTCTGGGCCTAATGACTTTAACTTATCGGTCTTGTACGTGATTTTATACTTACCATCAAAGCTGAATGCCGTGACATTCTCACCAGAGCCGCGAGAGTGAAGTTTCGTATCGTACTGCTCCAGCATCTCTTCTCTGAACGTTTCAAATGCTTTGATAATGTCTTGTTTAAACACCTTTAGCTTGTTGCTGTGTTCTTTTACCTGTGCCACTAAACCTTTCACAAAAGCATCTTTGCGAAGCTCTGATGCAGGGATGTTTTTCATTGCAATCAGGTCACCGTCGGCGTTGTACACAAACCCTTCAGGTGCTTCTGGACGTTTTAATTTTTTTGTTTCGGTTTCTTTACTCATGAGGCTTTTCCTCGTTGTTGTTGATTGGAAGTACAACGCTCAAACCAACGGGCGCTGCATAGATAAAAAGAGACTTCATACCAGCGCACGACGGGTGTTTCGCGTAAAACCTGCGCTTGATTGATAAGCCATAAGTGGCTTGGCTTTTGGATGTACACCACAGGACACCGACCTCTAGCTGCGATACGAAAGCCAATGATGTGAGCATTGAGCTTTCTCAGCTTTTGCAGGGCCTCGGATAATTGATGACTTTGCTTGATGCTCATTAGCGCACCTCCTGAACACTGCGGCGAACGCCACTGGCAGGGGCAAGGTTGAGTACCTGTTTGGCTATCTTGTGAATAAGCTCAGCGTTCAGCTCCTGCCCCTTACCGTGAGCAAATCGCTTCACATGGGGGATAATGGCTTTGGTTAACTGACGAATTGAGCCCGCGCTATAGGTCCACATTGCATCAAGAACCTCACTGTCTAACTCCCCTTTGAAACTGGCCAAGGCGACCTGGTCGGCATCGTTGCGAGTGATGCCGCGAATGGTTGCAGGCTTGAATGTGATACGAGAGCCGATTTGGTGGAAAATGGACGACTCTGGCATCACCTTCCCGAGTAGGTCTTCAGTCCCTGCCAGAACCACGCCCACACCAGTTTCATCATGTAAGGTGCGGATGTAGTGCAGTGCCATATCCGTGATGTTTTCTGCTTCATCCACTATCAACAGTGAATCGGTCTCTGCCAGCGCATCGATGAGCGCATCAAACTTGTCATCAAGCTGTGCACCTTTGTCGATGTGTGTACCTGTTAACGAGATAAGGCGCTTGATAAGTGCGGGCGCATTGAGTCCACGGCGACCACGCAACATGTAGGTGTTCGGGTGGGTAGAGACATAATGCTTGAGCGCGAAAGTTTTTCCTGTACCAACAATGCCTGTAAACGCGCCCATAGTGCGGTCAGTACGAACAGCGTTGCAGCAGAGCTGGGCTAGCTTAAACACGGAGGTTTGGACGACAGGTACACGTTCTTCGGTTTCTTCAAAGTGGGTGATAGTTTGGTGCATCTTTACGATGTGAGTGGTCGGTGAAGAGCCGCGCTCATTACCGTATTTGCCTTTGAGTACCTGGTTCACCAAAGAAGCACTCATTCGCGCACGCTTGGCTAGCCAGCTCTGGCTCTGCTCACGACTCTCAATCCAGCGTAAAATAGTTTCACACATAGCCACATCGTCACTGTTGTAGTGCGTTGGCCAGTTAATATCGATTGGGTTTGATTCTAGGTTCATCTTTCATTATCCTTATACTTCTTACTTGGGGATGGTGTCGGGGGGGCGTCCCAAACTATCCTGTGGGTTGTGGAGGGGGCTTAGGCCCCTTTTTTTTATTGCTCGTCCATCCAAAGTGCGAACAAGTCATCGTCATCGCCTTGCACTTGGCTATCGTCTTCGATAAGTGTGTAGTCACCTTCAATGGTCAACTCATTAATATGATGAAGCTGCTCATCGTGAGTCAGCGCTTGACGATTGCGCGCTTCTATCTCACCAAGTTTCACTTGTAGACGGCGCGTTTGACCGACTAACTGCTTGTCTTTGGCATCTTGCATAAAGGAGGTCGAGACAACGGCAGCGCGTTCAATCAGTGGTGCATCACACACCAGTACTTGCTCTGAGGTGCGGATAGTCACTTGCTCATCGTTCCACCAATCAAAGGCCACAATCACTTCCTGACCGTTGTGGGCTAAGAGTGCCTCATGGCGATAAACACGGTTGTGCAAACGCACCATGCCGCGTGCCACCTTACGCTTTTCCTGACGCTTCATGAGCTCGCATAAGTCCGTGTTAACGGGCGTGCGACGTAACGAGTCAAACATTGCAGCGGGCGTGGTGTGTTTCAGCTCTGGGTGTGGCCTGTTGTGATACTTGGTGAGCCAGTGCTCAAACTTCTCTCGCCACTCGAAGATGGTGGGCAGAGGCGATGGTTTACCTTGCTTGTTGGCACGCTTGACCTCCATCACCAATCGAGTGCGCACTTCATCGGCTTGGTCAGCGCCGCAATAAAAGCGAGGAAACTCCATTTTTGAGAAGTCCTCCTCCATAGTGCGAAACCAGCGTTCAATCTGGCCTTTGGCTTTTGCGTTGCCAGGGATAGCAAACAGCACAGACAAATCCATTCGAGCGTATAACCCTGCTGTAGCATCACACACAAGGCGGTTTTTATAGCCGCAGCCGTTATCGATATAAATCACTGCGGGCACATGGTCATGGTTGGTGAGAGTGCGCACCAATGAGTTGAAGGTATTCGCGGCACTTTCAAAGTCAGTCAGCTCCCAGCCCACAATGAAGCGGCTGCGCACGTCCATCCAGATAATCAGCTCAGCACGCCATAAGTCTCCAGTCTCAGGATGAGCGAGATACACATCCATCGTGTGACCATCGGCCATGTAGATGTCACCCACCTCAATGCCGTTTGTGGTGCGGGGCTTATAGTGGGCATGACTGCCGTTATACAACTTGCGACCTAAGCGGTTTGGGTGTTGGTTAATGCTTGGCAAATTGTTTAAGTAATGACGCACTTGACGGTCAGTGCAGGTGAAATTTTCATCTTCACGAAGCTTACGAGCCACCGCTGCCATCGACGGCTTACTGGTTTGAAGATAAAGCTGCTGCGCGCGAAGTTCCCAACCTTGCGCCTTCTTACGGCGTCCGGTGTGTTTTGGTGCCAGTGCAGCGATGCCCCCCTCACGATAAGCCTTTACCCAGTTCGCCACGGTCGAGCTAGAAGGAAATGAGCCGTCACGGCCGAGTGCTTTCACCGCTTTACGAACCGACTCCCCCAACGCACCGCTCATGATTTCACGACGCACAAAGTGATACGCTAATGCCTCGGTGAGTCCTTCCTTCATTTTGGTTTCAATTTTCGATACCAGCGCGTAACGGTTTTGTGCGACTACCTTGCGCTCTGGCACAATGTTGTGCAGCTCACTGTTTACGCTTATCTCGGTGTTGGATGTTTGAATTAATACAGTCATAAAAACCTCACTTCACCATGCACATGCGCTGCATAAAAGAAAAAGTTTTAGGGAATGCTTTTGATCTGTGTTGTAAATCTCTTACTACAATCTGACCATGATTCTTTTTCGCTAACAGACCAATAGTTTCACCGCAACTCCGACAGCTTTCGTTACTTTCGATATCGACGTCATGAGAGTTTCGGTATGCTTTTAATTGGACTTGACAGCTGGGGCAACAGAACTCCGCAAAATCTACCCCTCTAATTTCATACACTTTTTGAGCGTGACCACTGACTAATAGAAGTGCTGCCTTTTCATATTCATTATTTTCTTTCCATCTGTGGATGCTTGATAAAGAAGGAAACTGACCTTTGCGTCCAATAGATAGAGCCATCAATTTCGTGTCCTTACCATACTTTCCTGCTAGTACATCTCTTTTAACAACTTCATAAGAGGCACTAAACTTGCTGGGGATGCAGTCAAGAATAAGTTGAGTTAGCTGATGTCTTTTTTGAACAAGTAGACCGTACTCAGTCAGTACTGAATCTATGTAACTAGAAGGCATCTCGTTAGCTAAAAATAGTTCGCTGGTATCATTGGTGTGCATCATTCATCCTCAATCTCAGGTTGTGGTCCTGTTTGACCTTTTAGAATCTTCGCGTTGTCTGCTTTTAGTGCTGATTTAGCATTGTTTTGTAACACCCTGCGTAAGTCTCTCAGCCGAGCCTCTTCATCATCGGTGTACTTGAAAAGGGTCTCGCTTTGGTTAGCGAGCTCTATCCCTGGAATGCGCTGTGTTAAGTGACGAGAAAGCGAAGTGCATTCAGCCAACATAGTTTCAGCGATAAGAACAACGGCATCTAACCCAGCTTGATAATCATCAGAAGAGATGTCTTCTTGTGCTTGTAGAGCTTGAATGTCATTGACAAGTCCATACATTCCATGAAGAGCGATGCGACACTGCTCACTGGCGTAGGCAGATAAATAGCGAACGCGGGCAATGGCGGGATGCCAGTCTTTACTGTATTTGTTTTCTTTATCTTTTTGAGCAATGCGAAACTTTGCATTCCACTTTGCAGTAAGGGCTTTTTCGTGTTCAATGCGCTGCTCCAAATCATTTTGAATCTGCTCACTGTTGTCCTTTTGCTCATCGAGCTGGCGTTGCAGTTCGGTGACGGTTTCTTCAAAAAGCTTTTTCACCTCGGTAGGCTTTTTACATTGCGCGACCTCTTCGCGGATGTGTTCTAGTTTCTCTGGTTCGAGTTTGCGTGCTAGGCGCAATATTGATATTCCAACACCTGCACTCTCAGTTGCTTCAATAAGAGCCTCACCAAAGATATTTAGATTTTGTATTTGCTCATTCACATAGCTTTTCGACTTTTTGAAAATGTGCTCGCAAACCAAGTCCCAGCTAGTTAAAATGACCGCACCGTGGTCAGTGTGAATTTTTTGGTTTTTCCAAATGCCTGATTCTTTTAGTTTTTTGTACGTAGAAATGACCGCCACGTGGCCAACTTGAGTCATAAAGTCCAAACCAGAGTGTCTACCTACGAGCGTGTAAAACTCTTGGACACTGTGATCATCGTGGTCATGTATTAATTCTTGATTGTCTGTACTCATCGTGAACTCTGCCTCTTCCGTGGTTTCCCACCATTGTTTTCTATTGCTCATATCTCTAAGTCTTTTTCGCGGGTTTGCACGAAAACCACAAAGTCAGCTTTTTCCAAATGTTGACTCTTAGGTAAAGCAAAGCAGTATTTTATGTGCCCCTTTCCTAACTTTTTCGTGCCACCAAGCTTGCGGTAAGTGTCTTTCATCTGTTCGAGAACAAGGTGCAGACAAAGAGCATGGCGTTCATCGTGATCTAAGAGACTTAAAATCAAGTTAATTTTTTGCTCTGATACATTGAATTTATGCTTGATGTACTTAGCGTTCATAGCTAGCTCCTAACGACACCTCATGCCGCTTCTGTATAAATGCGATCACCTGTGATCTCTTCAATGCGCTTAAACAGCTTGCGTGTTTTGCCTCTAGGGTTGCCTGTGCGACCAAACCATTTATTGATGGCGTTATAGGCTTGAGTCGCGCTCATATCGACCTCATCAGCGACGTCTTTTAACGTGAGTTCAGCGTCATAAATTTTTGATAGTGTCGTTTTAAATGTCCGGCTGGACTTTCTTTGTGATGTCATTTCAGCCTCGCTTATGTTATATGTGTGAATATTAGAGATTATTTGTATGTTGACGGTAAAAGTATTGATCACATTTACGGGGTCGTCAACATCTAAATGTGAATTTGTGAGGTTATATGTTGTATAATGTAGAATCTGTTATAGAGCGAATGATGACCGTATCAGGGGCTTTGTCTGGAAGGCAGTTAGCAGAGATCAATGGGTGGGCTCTATCGAGTGTTAGTAATTGGAAAGCGAGGGGAAGTGTACCTAAATCTAAAGTTGCACAGCTTTCTAGAGAGCATGGGATTGCAGAGGAGTGGATTTGGCACGGCAATAAAAAAGATCAAACTTCACATGCTGAATGTTCACATTTAGACTCTGTTGAACACAAAAGCGTGTCTAGTAAATCATCTATGTATGAGTTGTTAAGTTCTTTTCTAATTCAAAGTGGTATGCCTGAATCGCAAGTTAGCTCAATAGTAAAATATGTAAAGCAACAACAAATAAACACTCTTCAAGAAGGCCTTCCCTCTGCTACAACCGATAAAGTACTGCCTTTGAGTCACGCTATCAGCATACCAACATACGATATTCAAGCAGCCGCAGGCCATGGCTCCTATGTTTGGAATGAGCACCCCATCGGCACTGTCGAGCAGCCCACCAACAAGTTAGCTAGGCTTGGCTTAAAGCCAGAGCATTTAAGTGTGATCACCGCTCATGGTGAGTCGATGCTGCGAGATTTTAACCACGGCGACCAGTTGGTGCTCAACCATGAAAAAAACACACTCTCCTCAGAGCAAAGCATTTATGTGGTTCGTGTGGGGGATGAGCTGTTGGTGAAACGTTGGCGTTGGGAAAACGATGGTACGCTCGTCGCGGTCAGCTCGTCGGATGGCTGGCCAGAGAAGCGCTTTGATAGTGATGATGTTGAGGTTATCGCAGAGGTCGCTTATACCATCCCAGCCAGCCAGCCAGCCAGCCAGCCAGCCAGCCAGCCAGCCAGCCAGCCAAAAAAGGATGAAAGTGCAAGTTAGGCGTGTCAACCCTTCTTTGGTTCAATGTTAGAGAGGTTGAGGAAATCGACAACACTTGCGTGGGCTCTTTTGTGTAGGCGTCCAAATTAAGGCATTAAACGCCCATTTACGAGAAGAGATAGAAATGTTTTTGAGGCGTTGGAGCTAGGAAGGAAGAAAGCCGCTTAGAATCGCTTACAGCGCGTTTTTGTATTTTGAAGAAGTCAGCCAGGAGGCTGGCTTTTTTTATGTCTAGAAAGAGAGCACGGCTAGCACCCAATTATTAAAGCCTGAACTAATACTCACCGCCAATACAAAATAACACCCAATTCGTTTCTATTCCACTTTAAAAAGCGATGGGTGTTATGCCAAAACCAACCGATAAATCTAAAGGCTTTGATAGCTGGATTGACCTGTTCAAATCCGGTAAGCAAACCGACTCTAAGGGTCGCACTCAAAACTTCACCCATGAAGATCTCGATTCAATCGTCTCAAACCATAACGCGCAAGACCCTGCGCCAATTGTCGTCGGACACCCTAAAGATTGCGCACCAGCGTTTGGCTGGACACACCAACTGCGCCGTCAAGGTGATGTCCTACAAGGCCGCTTTAAAGATGTGGTGTCTGAGTTCGAAAAAGCCGTTCAGGAAAAACGCTATCGTAAACGCTCTATCTCCATTGAGCCCGATGGAAAAGGCGGTTTCAAACTCAACCACGTTGGCTTTCTCGGTGCGATGGCCCCTGCCGTCTCTGGCCTAAAAGACATTGAGTTTTCAAGTGATGACAACGCAATGGCTTTTGAGCAAGGCATGGATACTTTCGAATTCTCCCATAGCCACCGCTCTATCGGTTGGGCACTCAATGCCCTCGCGAATCTCTTCAGAGGCCAGAGAGAGCAAATCATTGAAGAAGACGGCATCGAAAAAGCCAATGAAGTCATGCCGTCTTACCAAATCGAAACCCTCTCTCGTGAAGCGGAAAAACTGTTAAGTGAACCGGAGTCAAGCTCGGCTTTCTCTTCCGGACATAATGAAAATCACCAGGAGTCTGACATGACTAAAGAAGAGCAAGAGCGCCTTGAAAACGAAAATGCTCTATTAAAAGCGCAATTAAAAACCTCCAGCTTTCAACAGCGAGTCGCAGAGAGCCAAGTCGTGGTCGATGACGCGCTCAAACGTGGTGCGCTGACGCCAGCTCAGGCCAAAGGCATGGTGGAATTCATGTCGACCTTACCAGGGGATGAATCCAGTGTATTTGAGTTTTCCGTTGGTAATGCCGGTGAAACCAAAAAAGAAACCCCACGTGACTATCTCAAACGTTTGTTGATGAGCTTTGGCAAACAAGTCCCAATCGGTGAGTCAAACCATGAGTCACCACAAGGTCAACTTCAGTATCAATCGCCAACCGGTGAAGCGGTCGATCCAGACGATGCGAAGCTACACCAAAAAGCTTTGGAGTACCAAAAACAACATCCTGGCACATCGTACGTGAACGCTGTGTTAGCACTGGACGAATAAGGAGACCGTGATGCCTGGATTAGAGCGAGCAGTAACAAATTTAACGTTTACCTGTATAGGTAAGGTGACCTCGGGTTATTTCATGAATGTCAATCGAACCCAAGCGGATAGCGGGGATGACGTTTGGGGTGTTGTCCGAACAGATGGCACAGATGAGCCTGTTTCAGTGGCTATATCTGGTGATACGCAAGCGTATGCGTCGGGTGCTTTCTCTGAAGGAGATGAGTTGGAAGTGGGTGATGGTGGAACCGTTGTTAAGTTTTCCGGCGCTGGTAAAGCAGTCGGTCGTGCATTTGAAGATGCTGAGCCTGGCGACTGTCCACGTATCTTGGTTTATCAGACCAAGTAACGGCCAAGAACGAATTTTGAAGTAAGGAGAAAAACATGCCTATGAATTCACAACAGGCCCGCGTCGTCGACCCGGTTCTGTCTAAAGTCGCGTTAGATTACGCCACACCAGGCTTTACCGGAAAAGTACTGTTTCCTATGGTGGAGTGTCCTAAACGGGGCGGTAAGGTCATTAAATTTGACAAGAGTAAACACGTCGATATCAAAGAGGCGACTCGTCGTGCTCCTGGAGCACAAATAGCCAGCATGCAGTATGGCTACGCCTCTGAGCCAATCGCTTTATGGGACGACAAGCTCAATGGCAAAGTGCCGAAAGAGTGGATTGACGAAACCGACGCAATGCCTGGTAAGTCTCATGGCATCCGAGCGACTCATAATGTGATGTATCAGCTCGATCTCATTTTGGAGATCCAACAGGCTGAGCTGGCCATGAACCCTGCTAACTATGAGCCTGAGAATCAGGTCACTCTGGCGCCAGGCAGTAAGTTCATTGACCCAGATGTCGATCCTAAAAAAGTGTTTGATGCCGGTAAAGAAGCGATCCGTCGTAAATGTGGTATCGACGGAAACGTCGCGCATTTCTCTCCCGAAGACTGGTTGGCATTTTGTAACAACAATGTGGTGAAAAGCCAGTTTAAGTACACCAACGCTGACTCAATCACCGAAGCGATGGCCGCGCGATACCTTCAACTCGATACCGTGGTCGTCGGTAAATCGGTTTACGCAGCCTCACACGATTCATCAGAGATGGCAGACGTTTGGGCTGGCGGTACTGTGTTGGCGTTTGTCCCTCAAGGCGAATCTGCGTTCATCGATAACCCATCGTATGGATATACCTACAACCGTAAAGGTCATCCAGTGGTTGAGCAGGCATGGTTCGATAAAAGTTGTGATGCCTGGTTGTATCCGACGGAAACGAGTCGTCGACCATACCTAACCTCGATGCAAGCGGGTTTTCTCATTATGGGAGCGAGCTAAGGCTCCCCCTTCACCTTTGGTAATAGGAACACACTATGAAAACCAAACCTTATAAAGTGATCGGTCAGATTTTTCGACGTGGCGGTATCGTCCGTGTGGGTGAGGTGATAGAGCTAACGGATGAAGAGGCACGCGGGATTTTAACCTCACGTCCACCGCTCATCATTCCGCATCTAGATGCTAAGGCTTCGCCTGAATCAGTCCATAACACTTCAACAGACACGGAAGAAAAGCTACCCCTAAGTGGTCCCGAGTTGACAGAGAAATTACACGAGGTGTTTGCGACCTTAGATAAAGACAACAAAGAGTTGTATATCAGCTCTGGGGCACCGAAGACCGAAGTTTTAGAAGGACTCATTGGTCAACCCATCTCGGCTGCTAATCGTAACGAGGCTTGGGAAAGCTTCAACAAAGAGTAAATCTGGAGAAAGTCTATGTACTGCACAGGTGCACAAATGTGCGAGTTCTACGGTAGCGACCACATGGCCGACATCACTGAGCCACGTGCACCTCATGATCCAGATTTAATTACGGGTGACTTGCTCTACTACGTTGCGCTCATTGACCAAGAGCCGCCTTCAACTCATATCGAGCCAGAGTATAGCGATGAAGAGTTAGCTGCGGCTGAGTCAGCGTTAGACAACATCAAGGTGGCGATTAATGCTGCAAGCCGTGAAGCCGATGGCTACTTGCTTAAGCAATATGGCCACCGCATGAAAGATGGCCAATTTGTAGCGGCACTTTTGAAAGAAACCACGCTGCCGGAAATGGTCGGTGACATTGCCAGAGAGCGCATCGCAAGTCGTGCCTCGTTATCACAGGAGACCATTGAAGAGCGAGCAAAAGCCGCTCGTAAATGGCTCAGTGATGTGGCTGTCGGCAAGGTCGAGCTAGGCGTGCAAAGTGAAAAGGTGCGTTATCACAACCACAGGCGTGTCGCACATACAGCGAACAGCAGCATAGATTGGAGCTCGTACTGATGGCTGGCGTGCAACTGGTTTTGCAGGGCGATTTAAGTCCGATTGAACAGGCATTAAATGGACTGTTAATGCGCTTGGAGTCACCACAAGACATGCTTGATGAAATGGGCGCGGCCATGGTGAACCAAACCATTTTGCGTTTTAACTCTGAGCGCGGCCCTGATGGTATCTCGTGGATACCCAGCATCAGAGCCATGCTTGAAGGCGGAAAGACACTGCAAGATAGCGGCAGGCTTCGTCATTCCATCACACATAACACGCTGCCTAGCAGTGTTGAATGGGGCAGCAATGTGGTTTATGCAGCGATACATCAACTCGGTGGTAAAGCAGGTCGACATCGCAGTGTCACCATTGATGCGCGTGAGTACCTGGGTTTAAACAAGAGTGATGAACAAATTCTCGGTGATATCGCATTGAGATACATGGTTGCAGGGTTTGGCAATGAATAACAAAGAGCTGATTGACGGCATTGTTGAGTGCATCAAGACTGAAATGCCGGAGCTGCGCACGGTTGAGCGTTACGCAGGTCAGTTTCAATCAGGCGCTGAAAAGCGCGTGTCGTTCACGTGCCCTGCGGTTTTTGTTGCGAGCCTTGCTAAGCGACCAAACAACAGTGACCAAGTCGATTTTGGTCAAGTGGCCGTATCGAGTCGCATTGTGTTTTTCTGCATCGCTGATGAAGGTCGACGTCAAAAACGAACGGTGACGGCAGAAGATATCGCCGACCAGATCTCGGTATTAGGTCATGGTCACAACTGGAACATAGATGGGCTCGATGAGGTGCGGTTTGAAAGTTCTGAAAATGCCTTTAGCCCCGCCTTTGATAAACAAGGATTAGGCATTTGGACCGTGACGTTCAATCAGCCTGTTCAGCTTGGCGAGAGTGACTGGCCACCAGGAGAAGTGATTGCGGTTGAGGCGTTCTTACATGACGCGCCAGAGATTGGTGAAACCGCACCAGAGTATCGAGAAAGCTACGACTCGATTGGTGAGGGTCATGTGCGTATTGAAGTGGGTGATTTAGCCGATGGACGTGATTGATAACCTATTAGAAAGGCTATCAAAGCTCGAGCAAATGATGCGTCAGGTATTCGTCCGTGGTCGAGTTCATGCCATCGCTCCCCAGAAGCCGGCTTTGATCGTGAATTACGGCTCAGATGAAAAGCCCATGCTCACGGAATGGCTGAGTCCTATCGGAATTCGAAATGGCAAACATGGAAAAACGTGGTGGTTTCCTGAGGTAGGTGAGCCTGTATGTGTCATTTCGAATGGCGATTTAACGATGGGAGTGGTCGTTCCCGCAACCTATTTTAAAGGTGGTGCCCCTTCTGTTGATCCAGAGTTGTGTTTCACGCAGTGGTCAGAAGGCGCGTTAATGAGTTACCACCGTCAAAGTAAAAAAATGACCTTAACACTGCCAGAAGGGGCAGTGGCAGAGATTACGATACCCGAAAGCGTCAACTTGACGACCACCACATTCAATATTGACGCGCAGGATTTGAACCTCACTGGGAATGTCTGGATTGGCGGTAGTGCAGAGATAGAAAGTGATGCATTTATCGGCGGGACGACGATGAGCATGGGCGCTCTATCGAGTGCAGCATCAATCAGCGATCCAACACGAACCATGTCAGAAGACCGTGAGATTTATAACACCCACGACCACAACAACGGCAATCCAGTAACAGGCCCAGCAAACCAGAAGCAGTAGACGATATGAAAATAGGTATGCACAGAGACACAGGTGACATCATCACCGGATTACCCTATTTAAAGCAGCGCTTTGATGATGTGATGCGCACGTATAAGGGTCAGGTGGTGTGCGCGCGAGGCTACGGAGGTAATTTGGTTGACGAGGTGGACAGAAATTCGGATCCAACGTGGTTTATGCGCGTTTATATGATGGTAGCAGAAGCCGTTTCTAACGTCGGTCATGGTTTGGATGATTTTGAGTTATCCATCATACGAATCGTTACGATTGAAAATGATCGTGTTGAAATCGAATGCGATGGCACTTATTTAGGCACAGAACTCGTCACATTGGGGACAACGATATGAAAGATTTAATCGATTTGAGCCAATACCCTAGTCCCCCTTTTTTTAATACGTTGAGCTTAGACGAGATTAAAGCGCAACGTTATCAATATATTCAGCAAGAAGAAGGCATTGAACTGGATGAGTCGGACAGCAATCCTGCTAGTTGGGTGACGAATGCCGGTGCGTACCGCGAGCTTATCTTACGTGAGGATTTCGACCGCCAATCTGAAGAGTTGTTCATCACAAAAGCCAGTGGCGCGGCTTTGGATCTGATAGGCATCACGTACTACAAGGTATGGCGTTTAGAGTCAGAAGATGATGATCGCTATCGAGAGCGTCTACTGTTATCACCAGAAGGGTTTAGTACTGCAGGTCCAGAAGAAGCATATGTGTTTCATGCATTAAGTGCTGATGTGCGCGTAGCAAGTGCGTCCGCCTTTTCTCCTGAACCAGGAGTGGTGCATGTCGCGATTCTATCGACAGAAGGCGATGGTATTCCCACGCAAGAGCTGCTTGATATTGTCTCAGACTACCTATCCGATAAAGAGCGTCGACCGTTGACCGATAGCGTGTTTGCGGTTGCGGCTCAAATTGTAGACTACGCCGTGTTACTGGATTTAGAAGTGCAAAAAGGGGCATCGTTAGACATCGTGCGCGAAGCAGCGCTAAAGCGAGTTACTGACTATGTCGAGGAAACCGAATTATTTAATCAAATTGTTGCTCGATCTCAATTGGTAAAAGCCGCACATACGTCCGGCGTTGTACGAGTAACCAGTGTCCTACCTGATATCGATATTGTGCCATCGGATGGCAAGATCCCAAGATGTGAATTGATAGCGATTGAAGTTAAGTACTATCAAGAAGGACAACCACCACCGGATAGTGAGTATGAGCGACGTGAAGTAAACAGCACACAATACACACTGGATAGAAGTGACGAACGCACTAATCTTGTGTTGGTTGATGTCGGTAGTGCTGCGTCAATCGATATGTCAGGACACCAGTCGTGGTTACGACATGGTTTTTCAGTTCGCCTGTCTAATGAGAGTCAATTTGGTTGGCAGCTCGTTTCTACAGTTGGCAACATCCAAGCTTACTCTTTGTTGCCAAATCAATATGTATATCTTGTATACAACGGTGAGCAAAAACAATGGGAGCGATTGACATGAGCCGTCAAAGTCTGCTTCCCCCTCATGCAAGTCGTTTGCTTCACGCTTTAGATAAGGCGATGGCCGCGATTGAGGATGTCCCTATATCGGATGTGAAATCGCTTTGGGATCCATGGAATTGTCCCATTGATTGGCTGCCCTGGTTAGCGTGGGCGATGCGTGCGAGAGAGTGGGATGATGAGTGGAGTGAGTCACAAAAACGTCAGTATGTCGCCTCGTTACCATGGATTAATCGAATTAAGGGAACGCGCGCAGCCTTGGAGTCAGCACTTCTAGCGGTTGATAGGCCTGTACAAATCATCGAATGGTGGGAGGAGGAGCCCAAAGGTCCCCCATTTACATTTCGAGCTGATGTCAACGTCACTGATGATACGCTAGATCAAGACACAAAGCAGCAGATCTATCGCCTCATCAACAACACAAAAAATCTACGCAGTCATATTGTGGCTTTGTCCTACGCTGTGCTAAGCCGTGGAAAAATTTCCTTAGGACTATTAGCTCACCAAACCCGTGTATTAACGATTAAAGATGCTGCGTTAACTAACAAACCGAACGTGAGCGGCGAAATAAAAATTGCCGCCTTATTTGAAATGCGAAGAGTAATACAGGTAAGCGGATAATGGCGACATTTTATTGCAAATTGACTGACGTTGGCGCAGCTAAACTGGCTGATGCCATCGCAAATCAGACCGTTATAGAGCTAGTAGAAATGGCGGTTGGTGATGGTAATGGTGCTCATTATGAGCCGACAGGAGAAGAGACTGAGCTAAAAAATGAGTGTTACCGTGGCGTTATCGAACATTTCGATGTTATCGGTGATGCAAACCATCAGGTTTTGATGCAGATGACGATTCCGATTGATAAGGGAGGGTTCTTTATCCGAGAAGGCGGCTTGTATGATATCGACGGTGATCTTTTTGCTATCGCTAAAATGCCACTGGCTTATAAGGCTGAGGTCTCAGAAGGCTCTCCAGATGAACTGACAGTGCGGTTTATTAAAGCAGTAGAATCGGCGGACAATATCAGCATCATCATTGACGAGTCAACGGTCTATGCGACGATGGAGTATGTAAAAGAAAACACACCAGGAAAAATGGAGTCTATAGGCAACATCCTTTATGGAACGCTTCAACCAGATGCTTCAATCAGCGGAGACCTACCCGTTGACTCTTATGCCACCTGTCTCTCGCTGGGTATTTCTTTCTCAGCTTTACCCAATGAGTACATGCTCTTAACCTGTTTTGATGCTGACGGTGTATCGATTTGTAACTGGTACGCAAGAGATTCGCTACCTATGTATATTTTACCAAGTAATGCAAGAAGCATCAGCGTATTAAACAAAACATCGAAGTTGATGAGCGTTAATTGCTCTCCTACTTTAACCCAAAAAAATTATTGGAATTTGAAATGATGAAAGTCCCGATTCAGATCCAGCAAATAGATAGTAAAACCCTACTTTGCCTATACAAAGACGGCTCTCAAGAGAATTTGCATAACTCGCCAATGTTTAGCCAAAGTACAAAAGAAAAGTATGATTATTGCGTTGAAAATTATGGTCATCTAATTGAAGAATCCGTGCTCCCAACATTAGCTATGGCTCAGAAAAACTGTATAGATGCGATGATTGCTGAAGTCGAAAGAGCTCTAGCACCACTGTCAGATCAATATCCTCGCTCAGAAATCGATTCATGGCCGGTACAGACTCAAGAAGCGAAAGCATACCTTTTGGATAAGGCTGCGCCTACACCGATGGTCGACACCATATTAGCTCAAGGCGAAAACAAACAACGATTTTGCGAAACACTTGTGGCAAAAGCCACCGCTTACAGTGAGCAAGTCGGTCCTGTCATTCGATGGCGCAGAGCCGTCTCTCAATTTATCGAATTCGCGTCAGCCGAAGAGCTGGCTCATTATACCCCTCAATTTCCGACAGTGCCTGGAGGCAATGATGACTGAAGAATATTTACATGGGACGGAAACGGTCTACCTTGATGACGGTGATGGACCGATTGAAGTCGTTAGAGCCTCTGTGGGAGCAATGATAGTCACTGCCCCTAATGCGCAAGCGGCAATGAAAGCTACGTTAGAGCTAGGCTCGGTTGCCAATAGCAACGACTTAAAGCTTGAGGCTATCGATGCCAATACCCAAGGCAACGGCATTAGCATGGAACTGCTCGCAGGAGGTGGTCCTTCGGTTACAACTGGTGTCAAAGTGATTGGTCAAGCGATTACCGTGACATTAGGAACGGATGCGAATGGTGATCTCAATGCCTCAGCATCGGATATCATTACCGCCTTGAGCACGGACGATGACGCGAGTGCTTTGCTTGTTGCAACCACCACCTCTAACGGCAGTGGTTTAATGCCAGTTGAGCCTCAAACTTACCTGTCGGGCGGCCAAGACGAGGCTTTTCCATTGGGTGAGCCTGTACTTGTCTATCAGAAAAAGCAAATCGCTATGGCAGGCGACGGCGGAACATTAAAAACCGCCTTGACAGAAATGGCGCAGCAAAAAATGGGCATGGTTGTCGTGGTACGTGTTGAGGATAGTGAAGATCAGGCACAACTCATTAGCAACATCATTGGTACAGTGGATGAGAACAATCAACACTCAGGCTTACAATCTCTTCTGCTTGCAGGCAGCAAAATTGGCATCAAACCCCGCCTTATTACGGTCCCAGAATACTCTTCACTGCCGGGCGTAGGTTGGGCGATGGAAGCGGTCGCGAGACGATTAAAAGCACACTGCATCATCGAAGGGTCAAAGCAATCGTTTGAGGATGTGGTTGCAGAAGGTCGAGCTTATACCAATAGCTACTATGTCCATCCAAAGGTGAAACTCATAGGGACTGACGGTATCACTCGCATTCGTCCCAACAGCGCCACGGTTCTTGGTCACATTTTGCGTTGTGATGCTGAGTATGGTTACTGGCAATCGCCGTCAAACCGCCAAATTTTCATCAATGGTATCACGCCAGAAGTCGATTGGATTAGCGGTGATCCCTTGTCAACGGCAAACCTTTACAACGAAAAAGACGTAACCGTTTTTAACGCCCGTGACGGTAAGCATTTCCTGTGGGGCAACCGCTTAACCAATCACAAGTTCTTTAACCAAGAGCGCATACGATTTGTGGTCGGTGAAAGTATTGAGCTCGCTCACCTTGATTATGTCGACCGTAATATCACTAAGCCTTATGTGGGTACCATCACAGACCGTATTGATGGGTTGATCCGCCGTCTGGTTAAGCGCGGTGTTCTGCGCGGAGGCAGAGTATGGTTAGACACAGAGCTTAATGACGATGAAACCATTCGAAGCGGCAAAATCTATTGGAACTATGAACTGCAATTCTTCGGCGTTGCAGAGCGCTTAGTCTTCCGTCAACACATTAACCACAACGGCTATAATGAAGTTCTAGCCGACTACGCAGCGTAAGGGGCGTGTCATGGCCAAAGTATTACGAGACATCAACGTATTTGCTGGAGAAACCTCTTTCTTTGGCAAGGCATCAGAAGTGACCCTGCCCAATATTGAGTGGGCAACCGAAACCTTCAACACCGCTGGTATGGCGATGGAAACCGAAGAGATTTTAAGACTTTTAGCGATGAACCTTGAAATGACCTTTCGTGACCCATGCCCAAAGATGGTCGGTTACGTGGGTAACCCTGCCGCGAGCGAGGAGCCTATCACCATTCGTGGTGCGGTGACAGAAAAAGGGACGACGCAAAAAATCGAAATTAAAGCCAACGGCACATGGAAGAGTATGGAGCCTTCCACTTTTACCGCCGGTGGCGCTGAATACACCAACAAATTTATCGTTAACCTGGATTTTTACGCCTACTACATTGACAACAAAGAAACGTTTTATGTCAGCAATGAAACGGGCGTAGTTCGATCTAACGGTGTCGATATCACAAAGTCAATTCGTGACGCATTAGGAGTTTAACTATGCCACAACTAGAAAAACGCACCGTGCCGTTTACGTATCCGGTCAACGGCATGAAAGAAGTCACTTTACGCAAGCCATTAGGTGGGGATTATCGTGGTCTTTCTTTCAAGGCACTCGATAATTTAGATATGGATGAGGTGTTTGAACTACTGACTCGCATCTCACCTCTAACGAAAGCCGAATTGGATGAAGTGCATCCCTGTGACATTCGTAAACTGTGCGAGGCGTTAACGCTTTTTTTCTCAGAGGACTTGCCACAAGTCTCAGCGTTTCTGATGGAAGAATCGACATCGTCACCCCAGAGCGAATAGAAGAGTGGTACGCAGATATTGCCACGATTTTCCATTGGTCCCCTAGTGAAATGGACCGAATGTCACTAGGGGAAATTTACGATTGGCAGCAACGAGCGAAGGCTAGATATGAGCAACTTAACAGCGAGCATGGTGCTTAAACTCACAAACCAAGCGTCTACCCCACTGAAACAAGCTGCTAAAGACACCAACTCTTTCAATGTTCAAGTCTCCAGTACGAATAGCGCATTAACAAAACTCAATGCCACATCAAGCAAGATGACGCTTTTTCAAGAGATGAAAAAGCGCTCTCTTGATACTAATCGAGCGATTGAATCTCAGCAGCAAACCCTTAACCGATTAGCAAAAGAAATCAAGTCAACAGACAAGCCAACCAAAGCACTGACCAAAAGCTTCGAAGTGGCACGCACGCGAATGGTGGCACTAAAGAAAGTCCAGCAAGAGCAACGCCAAAGCTTGCAACAAACTCGCTCAGAATTAGTGCGCTCAGGCATCGACACCAAAAAGCTCACAGCCGAACAAAAGCACCTACAGCGCCAGGCATCTACCGTAAACAGCACTCTCAAAGCCCAGCAATATCAACTTAAGCTCCAACAAGGTAGAGCCACGATTGCCGCAAAACAGCAAAAAGCTTATAACCAGGCTTTGGGAGAAACAAAAGCTGGGTTAATGACAGTCCAAAAATGGGGTGTCAGAGCCGCAGGAGCGGCCTCCCTTGCCAGTGTCGGCGTGTTTAAACTGACCAATAACTTAGCTTCTAGTCTCGACTCTGCTCAAAAGCACGCCGACAAACTTGGCTTATCGGTGACCGCAGTACAAGAACTTGACTACGCCGCAAAGCGCAGCGGCCTTTCGATTGAGCAGACACGCATGGCCATGCAGCGGTCAACACGTCGTATCTCGGAAGCGGCCAATGGTACAGGTGAAGCCGTTGCAGCGTTAAATGAGCTAGGGCTCAGTGCGACCTATCTAAATTCATTAAAGCCCGACGAACAACTCCACTCCATCGCTGATGCCATGGCCGGGGTTGAAAAACCTTCAGACAGAGTTCGCTTAGCCATGAAACTATTCGATTCTGAAGGGGTTGCCATGGTCAATATGCTCAAAGATGGTTCGAAAGGCTTACAACAACTACGAGAAGACGCCAAACGTACAGGTAATGTCTTTGACGAAAAGAGCGCAAGACAAGCCGAAGAATATAACGATCGCCTGTTAGACGTCACCACAACGTTTGCAGGCATGAAAAATCAATTGCTCATTCAATTACTGCCGACCTTTACGTCTGTATTTACTCGCGTTACAAGCTGGGTCTCTGAAAACCAAGCGACTATCACGCTATGGGGAACCAGAGTTGCAGGAAGCATTGCCTGGGTAGCCGATAATGCAGACACTCTCGGCTATGTGATTGCTGGCCTTGGTGCAGTGAAAGTGGTCGGTGGCTTACTCACCTTAACCACAGGCGTGATACGTTTTGGTCAATCACTGATGACAGTGATCACCTTAGGCAAAGGACTGGCCGTGGGATTGACCGCCATTGCCGCTGCCAACCCGATTGGCTTGATGGTGGCCGGGGGCGCAGCACTGGTCACGTTGGGCGTGACCTTATACAAGAAGTGGGAGCCTGCACGAAAGCTATTTGATGCGATTGGAAGTACGGTGATGTCTTTACTTAAGGGCATCGCCAAGGTGTCTGGTTTGAGCTGGTTATGGAATAAAGTCACCGGTTCAAGCAGCGAGACCAATACTCAGAAAAGCTCAGAAGTCGAGCCGTACAACTATCATATTGGTGGGCAAGCCCCCCAAACGAACACTTACACCTCTTATAAACCCGTAACCAGCAACCGCAAACACGTCGACATCAGCATCGATGTAGCTGCTCCTGTTATCCCTATCACGATAGAAAACGGGGATGAGCACGAAGTACGTAGAGTTGTAAGGCAAGAATTAGAGCGTTACAAGCGCGAGATGAACGACCAACTCACCTCACGCTTAGGAGACATTTCATTATGAGCGATATTATGTTGCAACTGGGCGACTTTCCTTTTTCGGTGTCAACGGCTCAATATCAGCAACTCGTGAGACGTACACAGTTTCGCTGGGGTAAGCGCCAGCGTCATATGTTAAAGAGTACTGCGCAATTTCTAGGAGCAGAAGCAGACAGTATCACGCTCAATGGTACGTTCTATCCCAAGGTAACGGCTGACTTGAATCTGATGCCAACACTGCGCGAGCAAGGCAAAGACGGCAAGCCTTTTCTGCTTGTCAGCGGCAATCAAAAGTATGGCCAGTTTCATGGCTCCTGGTTCCTGGAAACATTGGAAGAAACGAATACCTATTTTCTTCGTGATGGCACACCCAGAAAAATTGAGTTCAATCTCTCTATCTCGGAGCTGCCTGATGAATAACGTATATATCACCACTGAGGCCGTGTGTTTGGATTGGATAGTGTACAAGCATTATGGCTATCGAGAGGGAGCACTGGAGACGGTACTGAAAGATGAACGTAATCGCCACTTAGCCGAGTACGGTCCAGTGTTACCCGTTGACGTGAAGGTCTATCTTCCTGATATGCCAGCCTCATCCACCCATTCCACCGTACAGCTCTTAGGCTAAATCATGGAAAAAGCATTCTTTAGGATCCTGCATCAAGGCAAGGACGTAACACCCAATTGGCAACCGTATTTAGTCTCGCTCACTATCACTGATGAACGTGGTCGCCACTCAGACA
Organism: Vibrio sp. YMD68; assembly: GCF_029958905.1. Taxonomy (NCBI): domain Bacteria; kingdom Pseudomonadati; phylum Pseudomonadota; class Gammaproteobacteria; order Vibrionales; family Vibrionaceae; genus Vibrio; species Vibrio sp. YMD68. Next base: position 972,992 of record NZ_CP124614.1, read on the forward strand.
AATGCGTGCTCGTTCTCGATGACAGCAAACAAAACCTTGCACTCATTGACACCGGAAGTTGGCTTGATGTTTACCTTGGGTATGAGCATGATTTACGGCCTTTTGGCACTTACCAATGCAATAAAATCGACCTAGACGAGTTAGCTGGCACGTACACTGTCACAGCGCAAGCGGCTGACTTTAAACAAAGTCTCATGGCCCCCAATGATGCGACTTATGGCCCAACAACATTAGACGCTTTAACGCGCATTGTGGCAGAGCGTCATGGTTACATCGCTAAAGTGCACCCTGACCTAATCAACGCCTCTATCCCTCACATTGACCAGGTGAGTGAGTCTGACATGGCAATGCTGATACGCGTAGCCAAAGAGCATGACGCACTTGTCAAGCCGCTGGCCGGTCACTTAATCGTTAAGCCAGCCGCCATCGCTAAAACATTAAATAATAACGACACCTACCACCTAAAGTTAGATAGGCAATCAAAAAGCGACTTTACTTGTACCTTGAGTATTCAAGAGCGTCAAAACTACAACAGCGTAGTCGCGCATTGGTATGACGAGACCACTCAAAGCAGGCAAAGCGTTCATGCTGGTAACGGTGAGCCGATTTACACCCTTTCTGGCAACTTTGGTGATGAAGTTGCAGCGTTGAATCATGCCAAAGGAAAGCTTGCACAACTTGGCAGGCAAAAAGCCACATTGACGCTCAACTTACCAGGAACGCCAGATCTCGTCTCAGAGAGCTCGGTTTCAATCAAGAATCATCGCGAGGGCTATAATGGCGATTGGGATGCAGAATCTGTCACTCATCAGATTGGGGCTGAGAACGTATTCACTACTACTGCAACTGCAACCCCAAAGGAGAAATAACATGCCTTGCCAATGCACCCCATTTTCAAAAAAAGCCTATTTAAACCGCTGTGCTGCGCTTTTATTTAAAGGTAAGCTCAACAATACCCAACGCACGGCTTTGCTCCTATTTTCCGCTTTAGCGATGTTAAAACGAAATGTCTTAAGCGAGAATTTTCCTATCAGTTATTTGGCTTATGTCCTTGCCACGGTCTATCACGAAACGGCTTACACCATGAAACCTATCGAAGAGTACGGCAAGGGTAAAGGGCGACCTTACGGAGAGCCCAACCCAGAAACGGGACAGACGTATTATGGACGTGGCTACGTACAAATCACCTGGCTTGAGAATTACGCTAAAGCCATAGATGTCGTGCGAGATATGAATACCTTAGAGCGAGGCCACATTGACTTTGTTCAGGTTCCTGACTTAGCACTATCAGCCGCTAACAGCGCTCAAATCACGATGAGTGGTATGATTGATGGATGGTTCACAGGACGCAAGATGAGTGATTATCTGGATTCACCTGAGCCAGATTACATTAACGCTAGACGCATCATTAACGGAACAGACAAAGCCATTGAAATTGCCGCTCATAGCATGGCCTTTGAGCAAGCAATTCGATTAGCAACTGGAGAGTCTATAGAGCGTCGAACCATCCAGTACGGCATAAAAAACTGCAACGACACACGTGAGCTACAAATACTTCTAGGTGTAACCGTCGATGGTGCGTTTGGTAATAAGACAAAACAAGCACTGATATCACTTCAACGAAGATTGCACTTAGTAGGTGATGGTATTTGTGGCTCAGCAACGTGGTCAACAATAGATCGAGAGATTTACAATAAGTAGTCAACAGACAATTTAAGTCAGTTTGAATGAGCATTAAACAGGTATTTAAAAGGAGGACAACGAGTCCTCCTTCTTTGTGATAATTTCATTAAAAATAATTCCCAGAATTAAGTGTTAATTTAGGTGAAATTTTTTCTCAAAACTAAGTGTCAATCGTTCGCAAAATAAATGTCGCGCTACAACAGAAACAGTTAAACCATGTTTACAAACAGATAATCAACCATTTGATGCTAGATAAACCTGTCGTCACTGGATACTCACTCGGCTGTGGCGTATTTAAACCTGAAGTCAAACCCTGCTAATTACCCTGCTATTCACTTACATAAAAAGAATCCAGTTTATTCTGTTGAACGTCAGATAGCGTGATTTGATAACCGACATTCGCGTCAAACAAACAACATTTTTATCCAAGCCGTGGCATAGCGAAGATTCGTTTTATCATTATGTTGAATGAGATGGCTTACCGCGTTGGTGGAAGCCTTTTCTAAAGTCGACAGGTATCTTGTGTAGGTAGATGCCCGTCACTTCATATCCAACGCCCTTCCAACGCAACTCCCCACACATCAGCAATCAAAGTTTGCAATATTAGTTTTACTCAAGAAACAAGAATTCACACACGACCTGCGTGGTATTCATTCAAAAAAACAATAATTCATACATGGATTGCGTGATATTCAGCCAATAAATCAAGATATGCAATTCATATGGTACGCAAGTTGATTTATAAAGCGGTCAATAATCAGTCTATTTAACACAGTGAGATTTTTACATGTCCAAAGAAGGAAGCGTTGCACCAAAAGAACGGATCAATATTAAATATATTCCAGCTACGGGCGATGCCCAAGCTGAAGTTGAATTGCCGCTAAAAACCTTAGTCGTAGGTGACTTTAAAGGCTACACCGAAGATACGCCCCTTGATGAACGCAGTACTGTTTCAGTTGACAAAAACAATTTTGAATCAGTGATGCGAGAAAGTGAACTTAGTCTGATTACTTCTGTTTCAAACAAGTTAAACGATGATAAAGATACTGAGCTTCCAGTAGAACTGAACTTTAAATCTCTTGCTGACTTCACACCAGACTCTATTGCTAACCAAATCCCTGAACTCAATAAATTAATTGAATTACGTGAAGCACTTGTTGCCCTGAAAGGGCCTTTAGGGAATATCCCGGCGTTTCGTGAACGTTTACAAGATCTACTGCACTCTCAAGAGTCTCGCGACAAATTACTTCAAGAGCTTAGTCTTGTTAGTGAAGAGCCAAAATAGAATCTCAGATTAACAAACAACATTTGCATTTAATGGATTAGGAAATACCTGATGTCGACAGAAACGGTACAAGAAAGACCTCAGCTAGCTGAAGGCGGCTTACTCGATGAAATCATGGCACAAACGAAAATTGCGCCCAATGAAGAAGGCTATGACATTGCCAAAAAAGGCGTCGCTGCGTTTATTGAGAACCTCATCGGCTCACAACAAACAGATGAAGCTGTGAATAAATCTCTCGTCGATCAAATGTTAGTGGAGCTAGATAAGAAAATCAGCGCTCAAATGGACGAGATTCTCCATGATGAAAAATTCCAAGAAATGGAGTCGTCATGGCGTGGACTAAAGCTATTGGTTGACCGCACCGATTTTGATGAGAACAATAAAATTGATCTTCTTCACGTAACCAAAGAAGAGCTACTCGAAGATTTTGAATTTGCGCCAGAAACAACGCAATCAGGTCTATATAAACATGTTTACTCGTCAGGTTACGGCCAATTTGGTGGTGAGCCAACCGGTGCTATCGTGGGTAACTTTAGCTTTACACCATCAACACCTGACTTGAAGCTATTACAGTATATGGCTTCACTTGGTGCGATGGCTCATGCGCCCTTTATCTCAAGTGTTGGCCCAGAGTTTTTCAGTATTGATTCTTTTGAAGAGCTGCCCAACATTAAAGACGTGAAATCCATTTTTGAAAGCCCTAAATACACTAAATGGCGTTCACTTCGAGAGTCCGAAGATGCCCGTTACCTTGGTTTGACGGCTCCACGCTTCCTATTACGTGTACCTTACGACCCAACAGAAAGTCCAATTAAATCATTTAACTACACCGAGAATGTCGCGAGTTCCCATGACCATTACCTTTGGGGTAATACGGCTTTCGCATTCGCAACTCGTTTGACGGATAGCTTTGCTAAGTACCGTTGGTGCCCAAACATCATCGGCCCTCAAAGTGGTGGCGCAGTAGAAGATCTCCCTGTTCATGTCTTCGAATCAATGGGCGCGTTACAAGCAAAAATCCCAACAGAAGTACTTGTCACTGACCGTAAAGAGTTTGAATTAGCAGAAGAAGGCTTTATCGCTTTAACCATGCGAAAAGGAAGCGATAATGCTGCATTCTTCTCTGCGAACTCCATCCAAAAACCGAAGATTTTCCCGAACACCAAAGAAGGGAAAGAAGCAGAGACTAATTACAAATTGGCAACTCAACTTCCTTACATGATGATCATTAACCGTTTAGCTCACTACATTAAAGTACTGCAACGCGAACAAATTGGCTCATGGAAAGAACGTCAAGATTTAGAGCGTGAGTTGAATACTTGGATCAAGCAATTTGTTGCTGACCAAGAGAATCCACCGGCTGATGTTCGAAGTCGTCGTCCATTGCGAGCAGCAAAGGTTGAAGTGGCTGACGTTGAAGGTAACCCCGGTTGGTATCAAGTTGCTCTTTCTGTCCGCCCTCACTTCAAATACATGGGGGCAAACTTTGAATTATCACTGGTTGGTCGCTTAGATCAGGCTTAATTATTTATGACGTACTTCGCTCCAGAAGAAAGTACATTTGGTGTTGGCTTCTTTGAGCGCTTAGAAGCTAACACCAAGAATGTGTCTTTAACTCAAGGTCCAGAATTCAAAGATGTCCTCAACTCAATTAAAGGCAATATTTCGAATATCTTAAACTCACGCACAGGTGGCTCACAAAGCGCTCCGAGCTTAGGGCTAATTGATTTCAACGATGCCACGCTAGACACCTTAGATTTATCGCTAAAGATCAAGTTATCAATTCAAGACTGTTTACGCCATTTTGAGCCGAGACTCAAGGATATCAAAGTGATTGCTGAAACGGACAATCTCAGTCCATTCTCGCTGCAGTTTCGCATCACAGCACAAATAAATAGTGATGCCATTCACGATCAGGTTTACATCCGCTTACTTTTAGATCAGAACAGACAATATCGAGTAATTTAGGGATTATGATTCAAGACAAGTATTTCAGAGAAGAGCTCGCATTTCTCAAAGAGCAAGGGCGTGAATTTACCGAGATTCACCCACAACTCTCACGTTTCTTGCACGGTAGAACAATGGACCCTGACGTTGAAAGACTACTTGAGGGTTTTGCATTTCTAACCGCACGCTTACGAGAAAAAGTCGAGGATGAATTCCCTGAGCTCACACACTCTATGATCAATATGCTCTGGCCCAATTACCTAAGGCCAATCCCAAGTATGACGATTTTGGCTTTTACGCCAAATAAAAGTGTGAGTGAAAAACAGATAATAAATAAAGGAACGCAAGTCGATAGTAAGTCGATTTTTGGTACAAAATGCCACTTTAGTACTTGCCGCAATGTTGACCTTTACCCGTTAATCTGCACGGATGTAAAAGCGCAACATACTCGCGAAGCGACAACGATAAACCTTTGCCTTAAAATGCTAGGTGACACAACGGTAGGCAATACGGGGCTTGATAGTCTTCGCTTTTATCTTGGTGGGGATAAATACAGTTCGCAGATGATTTATTTGTGGCTCAATCACTATCTAGACAAGGTGACTGTTGACGTTAATAGCACTCAATTTCCACTTAATAAAGGCTGTTTTAAAACCGTTGGTTTTGACAGTGGTGACGCTCTACTCCCTTACCCAACCAACGTTTATGCAGGGTATCGTGTTTTACAGGAATACTTGTCCTTCCCTGAAGCGTTTCACTTTTTTGATTTGGCCGGTCTTGATAGGGTAATTCCGAAAAATGTCGCTGGGGAGCTTTCAATACAATTGCATTTTTCAAAGACACTACCAGCCGATGTTCGAGTTCAGAAAGATAACTTCCAGTTGTATTGCACACCGATCATCAATTTATTTGAGCACGATGCGGACCCTATCGCGCTGTCTGGTCGCCAATCTGAATATCGTATTACTCCGTCGAGTCGTTACCCCTCTCATTATGAAGTGTTCAAAATTGAGTCGGTAACGGGATGGCAAGCTTCAACAAATGAAGGTAAACGAGTTCGGGGCACTAAGCGTGTCTACTCATCATTTGAAAGCTTTCAGCACGAAGTTGAAAGAGCGCGTAATCGTAAGGCTCTTTACTATCGTTCTCGAGTTAGAGAAAGCATTCGTGATGATGGCTTTGATTCTTTTATTTCGTTCATCCGCAGTGATGAGACGGTCTCATTCGATGTAGATGAAGCCATTTCAATTAAGCTCAGTTGTACTAACCGTTTGTTGCCACTTGAACTTGGCGTTGGTGATATTTGTGAGCCTACCGATACATCTCCCCCGTTCGCCACCTTTTCCAACCTATCGATACCCTCACAATCGCTACGCCCAGTGTTAGATGGAAGTCTGTTGTGGACGTTGATTTCCAACTTGTCACTCAATTACTTGTCACTGCTATCGAAAGATGCACTCAGCAGTGTGCTGCGTGCTTACGACTTTCGAGCTCTGGTCGATCGCCAAGCCGAACGAATATCGAGGCAACGACTTGATGCGATACAAAAAATTGAATCCAAGCCAATTGATAAAATTCTACATGGACTTCCAGTCAGAGGGTTGCAATCTACCTTGCACATCGACCAATCAGGTTTTGGCTCAGAAGGTGACTTATACCTATTTGGTACAGTATTGAGTCATTTCTTTGCTTTATACGCAAGTATTAACTCATTTCATGAACTTCATGTGTTCAACACGACGAATCAAGAGAGGTATACATGGAGCACTCAGACCGGGATGCAACCACTCATTTAGCAAATAAGTTGGGTCAAACCGTTGAGGCTTCCATGTTGCCGCAAAACGTTTATGACTATAACTTCTATCAGCTTGTTGAGTTGTTGCTAAAGTTGTTCGAATTAAATCCAGAAGATGATGATTGGGAGCGCCAGTGCCAACTCGTTTTTAGTGGCAATACCAGTCTCGGTTTTTCGACGTCTGATGTCAGTCGCCTCGACAAACATGATGAGCGCCTAGTGATGTTGACGAATTTTTTTGGTGTATCAGGTGCGCAGTCACCACTACCGGGATTTGTCGTTGAGCAATTACTTAATGAAGCTCCGGGGGGCTTTAAACAACCATTTTTCGATTTTTTTAATAATCGATTAATTAATCTGGTGTACCGAATTTGGCGCAAGTATCGCTACTTTGTGCGTTTTCAACCGGATGCACAAGATGACTTTTCCACTCAACTGTTGTCATTGGTTGGCCTCGGCTCTCCCGATTTACGCGGTGATACACCCATCAACTGGTGCAAAATGTTGGCTTATTCTGGCACCTTGGCAGGACGAAGTCGCTCTCCGCAAGTCGTCTCTGGGATCATCGCCCACTGTTTTGATTTGGATGACGTCGAAATTCGCCAATGGACAAGGCGCAAAGTGTTGATTGACCCTACCCAACAAACCACCTTGGGCAAAGCGAATGCACAACTAGGGATGACCAGCATAGTGGGAGAATCAGTTATTGACTGCAACGGGAAATTTACGATTTGTATTCGCCAATTATCACAAAAAAAATATTCTGATTTTTTACCATCAGGTCAAGAGTTTGAACCACTGTGTAAGTTGGTTGAATTTATTTTACGTGAGCAAATAGCATACGACTTAGAACTAACGATGACTGACACCGAAGCGCTTAATGTCATATTGGGCGAACAACCCGGGGTCGCGCTCGGTTGGACGTCTTTCCTTGGCAACAACTCACAAAACAAACGTGTATTAATACAAGTAAGGCCATAACAATGAATACTTCGGCTCTACCGAATTTAACCCTGTTGGTCAGTAACGCACAGCGATTGGAATCGGGCCTTTCTGCGACGAAAAAGTGGGATACCTCCGGAGGTATCATCGGCTCAGGCTCACATTGTCAATGGCTTCTTAAAGACGCCTATGACCAAATTAAAAGCGAGCACTGTGAAGTCTTGGTGATTGATGGTGCTTTTTGTCTTCGAGATTTAAGTGGCGACACATTTATCAATGGAACCGACATGCCCGTTGGTAAAGGGGGAATGGTTAAACTCGTCCATAAAGACCACATCCATATCGGTCCTTATGATTTGCGAGTGGTGTTCGGTGATGATGAAGACAATACCACAGGGTCATTGACTCAATTATTTGCGCATATATCCCCAGATCTGCTTGCCGATAACATACACAACGACGAACTAAAAGATGAGCAAGAGAGTGAAATGAGCACAGAGCCGTTAGCTGCTCTTGATGAATTGATACTCGATAATGAAAAAGAATCATTACTAGTTAGTGAGCCTGCCGCTATGAATAAAGAGGGTGAGAAATACTCTATTGTTCCGGGTGGCGATTTAACACTACAGACACCTAAGTCTACTGTTCAAACCGACAGTGAAAATGAAATGAGTTCATCAATGTCGCTGAAACGCATTCTAAACTTTGGCAAAAAAGTAATAAAGTCAAACAAAAAACCAGCACAACAACCCAATATAAAACAAGATAAACAGCTTAAACGACAACAAATAACTCACGACAACGTTTCAGGGGGCCTCCAGATGGACGAGCAAACTTTAGATTTGCTAGAGGAAGAAGTAGCAAAAAGTATTCAACCAGAACAACGTGCAAACAGTAACCAAGCCACGACAGGGGGGCACCTCTTAACGGGTCCTATGCTCAATGGTTTAGGTGTACAAGTCGACCAAACAGATGATATTGAACGAATGCATATGCTCTCTCACGAGATGGGAGAATCATTACAAGCGTGCATCAAAGGGTTACTCGATTTACATCAACAGGCCTACAGTGGTCATTTTGATACTTTAAACCGTAACTTACAACCCATTGAAGATAACCCATTACGCCTAGGTCTGTCTTACCAAGAGACAATTAAAACTTTATACGACGTAGAGAAGAGCTCGGTACATTTATCGGCACCTTCAGCCATTGCTGAAAGCTTACGTAATGTACAGGCGCATAATGAAGCGATGCAACACGCAACGGGTGAGGCGTTAAACCAGATCCTAGATGCCTTCTCACCACAAGTTCTGCAGCGTCGTTTCCAGAACTACAAACGCTCTCACCAAGAAAAAGTTCAAGATACTGATGCTTGGGCATGGAAGATGTACTGCAACTATTACCAAGAGCTGACCTCACACCGTCAAAAGGGCTTTGAAAAGTTGTTTTGGGAGGTTTTCGAACAATCATATGACAAAAAAATTCGCGAGAAGCAACGGGAGTTTTAATCGTGAGACATCGGTTATGGATGAGCTTTCTGACTTTACTCCTTAGTGCGTGTAGTAGTGAGCCTGAACGATACGATCCAACGTTATTACCCACCAAAGTGACATTCAGTATTGTCGCGCGTGATGAGGTCAACCCAAATATTGGGGGACAGGCATCCCCTGTGGAAATACAAGTGTTTGAACTGGTGGATGATTCGATGTTTATGTCATCAAGTTATGACCAGTTAAAAACGGATGATAAGAAGGCTCTGAAAAGTAATTTTGTCAAAAACTATGACTACGTCTTAATGCCAGGGCAATTTAAATTCGTTAATCCAATAGAAATCAATACGGAAACGAACTACATCGGCATCATGGCACACTTTTCTGACATTGAGCTTAGTGAATGGAAAAAAGCAATCAAAGTACAGAACAAAGGCAGGGAGTATCACCTTTTGATACTTCTCGATGAATATGACGTTACGTTGGATAAGGTGGAATAAACAAGATGTTTTCACGCAATCGTGTTATTTGGAATGAAGGCTTATTCATTAAGCCGCAGCACTTCCAACAACAGCAAAGATACACTGAATATTATATTGATGAGCGTATGAGCTCTGTTAGTCGTTATTTGTATGGTCTGTCCGAGTTTTCATTAAACCCTGAATACCTCTCTTTCGGTCGTATAGCCATTGAACGGGCTGTTGGCATTATGCCTGACGGCACTGCGTTTCGTATTCCTCAAGAAGATATTTTGCCTGATGCACTGGAGATCAACGATGCGTCGCTTGCTAACCAATTAGTGTATCTAGCAATCCCGTTACGCAGCGAATCGTTAATGGAGGTGAACTGGCCAGAAACGCGTGGAACAGGACGCTACGAAAGCCGTCGTCTTGAAGTTCGTGATGTGCATACTGTTCAAGGTGATATGAGCACTATTGATGTATCACCGATGCGTATTCAATTAATGTTAGAGAAAGAAGATCGTAGTGCATATGCCTCGATGGCTGTGGCCCGTATTTTAGAAAAGCGCCCTGACGGGAGCGTAGTCATGGAGCCCGATTTTATACCGTGTCATCACAATGTTGTCGGTCATTTCGCTCTGCACCGTTGTGTGAGTGAAATTGCAGGCTTGATGCATGAACGTGCAAAGAACATTGCTCAACGTATTAGCTCTCCTTCTCAAGGAGGGGTCGCTGATGTATCTGATTTTATGTTGCTGCAAGCATTAAACCGTTTACAACCACAGATGCAACATTTAGCTGAGCTACGTAGCCTCCACCCTGAGCGCCTCTTTGAATGCCTATCAACGGTGGCCGGAGAATTGGCAACCTTTGCTGATGAAAGTCGTTTACCTCCAACAATAACCAGCTATAACCATGATAAACCGACAAGATCCTTCAAGCCTTTGCTTCGAAATATCCGTCAATATCTCAGTGTGGTACTGGAACCCAAAGCCGTGTCTATCCAGCTAGATAAACGTAAATACGGCTTGATGGTAGCACCAGTCCAAGACCCACAACTTATAGAAAGTGCTGAATTTATTATTGCAGTCAAAGCGCGCATGCCAATGGACGAGTTGCGTCGCCTATTTACTCAACAAACTAAAGTATCGTCAGTTGAGAAAATCCGTGAGCTTATTTCTGTACAACTGCCTGGTATCCCCTTAATTGCACTGCCAGTCGCCCCACGTCAGCTGCCTTATCACGCTGGCTATACGTATTACCAACTGGATAAAACCAGCAATGCGTGGAATACGCTTCAGCACTCGAGTGGTTTCGCTTTCCACATCGCAGCAGCATTTGAAGATCTCGACCTTCAATTTTGGGCCATCAGGAATTAACCATGAATACAGTTAAAAAAACAGGTCAATACAGTCAGTTACTTTTTGATGATGTAGAAAGAATCAATCATGACCAAGATCACTGGTTTCAACTGCGTGGTAATTTACATAACCCATTAATTGATGCGGCGACCCCGTTACTTGGTTTGGCCTTACGCGCTCGTCAGTTAACAGAGTGTGACAACATAGAAGCGATCTACAAACAAACTATTGAAGAGATTAAGACCATAGAACTCGAGCTCACGGAACTAGGTTATGAGCACGCGCTGTTAATGGCATACCGCTATATTTTGTGCGCTTTTTTGGATGAATCTATCATGGGGACATCATGGGGGGCGTCAACAATGTGGGCTGAACACTCCATGTTATCGCGTTTTCACAATGAAACTTGGGGAGGTGAAAAGGTATTTACCATTCTTAAGCGTATTGAAGGCGACCCTGAACATTACAAACCGTTGCTTGAATTCATATATCAATGTTTGGTACTTGGCTTTGAAGGCAAATACCGAGTGATTGAGTCAGGGACACTTGATCGTGAAAAAATTATCAATCAATTGTACAAATTACTCAACAAAGACCATGAAAAAAACGACACTCACCTCACAAAAGTCATTGAGCATGTCGCTCATTCGCAGTTCACATTGAGTAAACAGATCCCGTTGTGGTCGATATTTGCCAGCTTTATTGTGCTGTGGGTTGGCGTGTTTCTCGGTTACAGCTACTTACTCCACGTCAAAACTAATGACGTAATCGAACAACTTAATCAAATTTTATAATCATTAAGCTAGGTGTTTACCGTGATACGTATTGAACTGCCCACTCTTATTGCTAAATTAAACCAACAGAGCAAACTTGCCCTTGAGCAAGCAGCGTCTGTTTGTATTGAACGCTTGCATAGTGAAATTACTTTTGAACACTACCTTAGTGTCTTGTTAGACAATCCACTTTCTGATGTGCGTACCATCTTTAAGCAATTCAACATCCCTGTCGATGAAGTTAAACAAACGATTGTAACCGGTTTTACTCGTGAACAAGGGCTTGATAGCTACCCAGCATTCTCACCGTTATTAGTCGAACTACTTCAAGAAGCATGGCTACTCTCGACGACAGAATGGGATCAAACTGAGCTACGCTCTGGGGTTATTCTATTCGCAGCACTAACTCGCTCCGATCGTTACATGGATCAAAAATTGGGGTGCGCTCTCGACAGGATTAATCGCGAAAGCTTAAAAAAACATTTTGACATGATTGTCGCAGGCTCATCAGAAACACAAGTTGAACAAACAGAACGGGGGGATAAAGCACTAACACGAGAAGATAATGATGTTTCCATCTTAGCTAAATTTTGCAACAACGTGACCGAGCAAGCTCGCCAAAAAGAACTCGACCCAGTGTTATGCCGTGAGAACGAAATCAACCTTATGATTGATATCTTGTGTCGTCGCCGCAAAAACAACCCGATCGTCGTCGGTGATGCAGGGGTTGGCAAAAGCGCGATGATTGAAGGATTAGCTCTGCGTGTGGTTGCTGGTACCGTACCATTACAACTTCAAGGGGTTGAGCTTTACTCACTCGATTTAGGGTTACTGCAAGCTGGTGCGTCCGTAAAAGGTGAATTCGAAAAACGATTAAAAGGTGTTATTGATGCAATTAAGCACTCACCGAAGCCAATCATCTTGTTTATTGATGAAGCGCACACCTTAATTGGAGCAGGGAACCAAGAAGGAAACGGGGATGCGGCAAACTTGCTTAAACCTGCTCTGGCTCGAGGTGAATTAAGCACTATCGCCGCAACAACGTGGAAAGAATACAAAAAGTACTTTGAGAAAGATCCTGCATTAACACGTCGTTTTCAAGTGGTCAAACTCAATGAGCCAAGTGTCGAGCAAGCGATCGATATTTTGCGAGGATTGAACCCTGTCTATGAAAAGACTCACAATGTTTTAATCACCGATGATGCGTTGAAAGCGGCGGCTGAATTGTCAGTACGTTACCTCTCTGGCAGACAACTACCTGACAAGGCGATCGACGTACTCGACACGGCCTGTGCTCGTATTGCGATCAATTTGACCTCGCCCCCAAAACGTATAGCCTTAATTGAGACAGCGTGTCATCAACGTCAACTCGAAATCGATATGTTAGAGCGTGCTCAGTTGCTTGGTAAAAATGTTGACCATGAGCGTTTAGAAGTGCTTAAAGTTCAAGAAGCTGAAGATGAGCAAGAGCGTGTTCAATTGACTTCTAAATGGCAACAACAAAAAGAATGGGTTGAAGAAATTATAGAGCTTCGAGCCTCGCTTGCAAGCGAACAACCCGTACTAATACCAATCAAACAACGCGAAGATATTGTGGCAGCGATCCGCCATAAATATCAACAACTCGAAGCGATCCCACACACTGAACGCCTTATCCATCCACAAGTCGACACACAGCAAATTGCCGAGGTAATCGCTGATTGGACCGGTGTCCCCGTTGACCAAATGAACAATGACGAATTACATAAAATCACCCACCTAACGAGCATATTGGGTGAATCAATTAAGGGGCAAGGTATTGCGATTGAGCGTATCCATCGCCACCTTCTAACAGCACGTGCCGACTTACGCCGCCCAGGTAGGCCAAAAGGGGCTTTCTTGCTCGTTGGCCCGAGTGGTGTCGGAAAAACCGAAACAGTGGTTCAATTGGCTGAGCACTTGTATGGAGGTAAGCAGTTCCTAAGTACGATCAACATGTCAGAGTATCAAGAGAAGCATACCGTTTCACGTTTAATCGGCTCTCCTCCAGGTTATGTTGGCTATGGAGAAGGCGGTATATTAACAGAGGCGATTCGTAAAATGCCTTATTCAGTGGTGTTGCTTGATGAGGTTGAAAAAGCACATCCAGAGGTTCTAAATCTTTTCTATCAAGCCTTTGATAAAGGTGAACTTGCCGATGGCGAAGGGCGAATCATCGACTGTCAGAACATCGTATTTTTCCTGACCTCGAACTTAGGCTTTCAGACAATCGTCGATTACACAGATAAAGTAGATCAGCTAGATGATGCGCTCTATCCCGAGTTGGCCGCTTTCTTCAAACCAGCGTTATTAGCAAGGATGGAGATCGTTCCGTATAAGCCATTAAACAAGGAAGTACTTGAGTCCATCGTCCGTTATAAGCTATCGCGCTTAGAGATACTCTTTAATGAGCGCTACGCGGCAGAAGTCGTCATTGAAGATTCATTGATTGATGAAATTTTATCGCGTGCGACTCGCGCAGAAAATGGCGCTCGTATGTTAGAAGCGATTATTGAAGGTCAATTACTGCCGCCAATTTCTCTGGCTTTATTGAATAAACTTTCTGAGCAGCAATCTGTGGCGCGCATCTATCTTGCAGCAGAAAATGGCCAGTTTATCGGTGAGGTTGAATAGTGCGTTCTAACTGGTTAGCGCAAGTCACTGAGCTTATTGGCATTAAAAGTAAGAGTGAACTAATCGCTCGATTTGTCGATATTATTATCGAAGAGTTAAGCTTGTCGAACTGCATGATATTAACACTAAACTCTGAGGGGCGTCGCCTCATCCCGCATGAGAAGAAGATTAACGTTTCATGGGGCGTTGATGATCTCAGCAACCCATTTTCTCATGTCTTGCAAAATGCAGTGCCAATGACTCTCTCTTCGGATGATCTCTTATTTTGGCAATCGGACCGCGATTTTACTGAGCTTGTATCTGATGTGGGGATGTTTGAAAGCGTAAGTATTCATCCATTACCGATGCATTCCAAACAAGTGGCGATGGTGTTGTATATGTTAGGCGATCACAATGCGCTCACCCAAGTTTTTTTAAGCCAAAATTGCATCAAGTTCGTTAATGTGTTCACCAAACAATGGCAACTGCTAGAAGAGATGGATCGTAAGCAGCATGATAAGAACGTGCTATCTGAATCACTCAATGAAATGCAACGCGATACCAAACTACGTAATATAGCCGACAAATTGTCTCAATCATTAGTTGGCGAAAGTAATGTAATGCAAAGGCTTCGCCAACAAATTGTCAGTGCCGCTGAATCTCAACTATCGATCATGATACAAGGCGATACTGGCACAGGCAAAGAATTGGTAGCACAAGCCATTCACCGTATTTCTAGTGGCAATGAGAAACCATTAGTTGCTATTAACTGTGCAGCCATTCCAGAAAGCCTACTTGAAAGCGAGCTCTTTGGTTACTGCAAGGGCGCATTTTCTGGCGCAGAATCGAATCACAAAGGTCTGATTGCTCAAGCCGATGGGGGGACACTCTTCCTTGATGAGATTGGCGATATGCCGATTTCGCTACAAGCCAAACTCCTGCGCGTTCTCGAAACAAAGCAGTTTCGACCTATTGGTGCCAAAGAAGAGCTAAGCTCTGAGTTTCGCCTAGTCTCAGCAACACACGTCAACTTACTGGCACAAGTTCGTAATAAACAATTTCGTCAGGATTTGTATTACCGCCTCCTCCAGTACCCGCTGACTCTACCACTCTTGTCTGAACGCCTTGAGGATATTGCGCCGTTAAGCCAGCACTTTGTTCATCAATTCAATCAACAACACGGGACTAACATTCGCGGTTTGCACTATCGCGCTTTGGATTGTTTAAAACAATACTCCTTCCCAGGTAATGTTCGTGAGTTAAAGTCTTTGGTGGAATTTGGCTGTGCTCAATGCCTTAATGCATCGGAAGTGGGTGAGGACTGTCTCACTCATCGTATAACGGGCATGAATGTTGACCTACATGATCCAGCAATGCATCACTGCGCCCAGCCAACTCTTATCAGCGAGCCATCAACCACACTGGTTCATGAGAACATCTCGACTATCAATAATTTAAAACAAGCAATGAATGAATATGAAAAGCAGCTTATTTGTAAGCGACTGGAAACATTCTCCGGAGATCGGACTAAAGCTGCGAAAAGTTTAGGGATCCCTAAACGCACACTCGCCTATAAATGTCAAAAATTGGAGATAAAAACATGAAAAAAGTCTCTATTTACCTCCTAACACTCTGGCTAAATGGTTGGCTATTTAGCCCCTTGGTAATTGCCAACGATTCAACACCATCGCAACTTGCTCTCGCTCAACAGTGCACAACCGTCAGTAAGCGATTAGAGCGATTACGTTGTTTTGATCAAGCGATGGGCACACAGGTACAACAAACTACTCACTCTATGAATAGCGACAAACCACAAGCTTGGCGTACTGCGTTCACCAGTGCGCTAAAAGCTCAACCAATTAACGTTAATGAGAGACATAATGGTGATGCTTGGTTAACCTTATCAATGCCTCAAACATATGAGTCACCTTCCCCTGTACTGATGATGAGTTGCATAAATAAGATAAGTCGCATTGAACTTGCGCTTCCCATAGCACTGGAAGCAGCACGACTCGAGATGTCAGTCGCGTCTGGACCTAAACAGTATTGGCGCAGTGATGATATTGGAGTGTTGTTCTCATCTGCACGAGGACTACCTGCAATTTCAATGATGAAAGCGATGCTTAAAAGTCCACGGTTGACGCTGCGTTCTAACTCATCATTAGTTGACGGATTGCAGTTTGACGCAACTGACTTAGATAGCGCTCTTATCCCATTACGACAACAGTGTGGGTGGTAACGATGGATATTACTCAATATCGAACCTGTATCATTCGTCCAATCAGCAAGGAATCGCCAGTTGGAGAACGGTTATTAGAAGATCCACTGTTTGATTTTGTAGAAGAGCAAATGATGAAAGTCGGCTCTTTATCTCACGCTCATGTGCAATGGGAAGAGGTTGAGCATAGCACTGTCACTTTACTTAATGATAAAAGTAAAGACATTAAACTTCTGGTTTATCTTTTACAATGTCTTCACCATCAACTTTCTCCCAAACGCTTTATCACTTCTTTTGGTGTTATGAGCGATTTCATTGCCCACTATTGGCAAGATTCTTTTCCCGCACCAGGAAAACGAGGCAACTTGCCGAGACGAAAATTCTTCAGTCAAATCGCTCAACGATTTGCCATGGCGGCAGAAAAGTTTGATTTCAACGCACTCGATAGCCTAGAGCAAAATGAGTTGCAACAAGCGGTACAAGAATGGCAATCGGTCATTGAAACGAACAAATTGTCATCAGATGTCACAGAGTCGGTGGCAGTAACGATTATTAATCGACTAAAAAGCATTCAAGAGCGTCAAAACATTACGCAATCCAAACCGCAAGAGCGAACGGCTCCGACAACAAGTACTTCAACACCATCCTCTTCATTGGTTATAGATAACTCGAGCGATAAAGCAGCAAAGCATACGTTACTGAACGTTGCAGAATACCTATCTGAACAAGAGTTCTCAGGTGCATTGGCGATTCGTGTGCGCCGTCATGCGTTGTGGGGGGGGATCACAACGCTTCCTGATCATGATCATCAAGGACAAACCTTACTAAGAGGAATGCAACCTGAGCGAGTAAAAGAGTATCAAGACCAGTCATCACATCAACCTAACCTCGCATTATGGAGGCGTCTGGAGCAGAGTTTGACTATCGCACCTTATTGGTTTGAAGGACAACTGATGAGTTACGGTATTGCAAAAACATTAGGTCTAGAAGATTGGTGCAAAGCGATTGTTGAGGAAACTCAGAGTTTTATTGAACGTTTCCCGACCGTAGTGGAACTTAAATTTAAAGGGGGAGCCCCCTTTATTAGTGATGCCGTTCGAGACTGGCTCACTACGGAACAAGGTTGTGTTGCGGGCGCAGCACCTGGCTCTGTGCACTGGCAAGAAAAGCGCACTGAAGCCTTTAGCTTAGCTAATGAGGGCGGCCTAGCGGTAGCTATGTCGATGCTTAATGAAGGGTTAGTCGCTGCAATCGAGCCACGCGATCGTTTTTACTGGCGCTTATTAAGTGCTGACTTACTTAAACATCATCATTTAGAGGCTATGGCTAAAGAGCAATATCAGACCTTAAAAAAAGAAATCACACAGACGAGCGTCACCGATTGGGAGCCGTCACTTGTCGAACAACTAGAACAAAATACAACGTCAGATTAAGCAAAAGGACTGTCCATGTGGAAAAGTATCATTGGTGTCGTTAAGACATTTAGGCCGGGGATTACAGCAGCGCTTCCAATTCTGTTGTTTACATTATTTATTTTATTAAACGTCGCCATTTGGTGGTCAGGTCCTTGGTTAGATATTCAAGGCAGTAAACCATTAAAGTCGATATCTGCTCGTGGTGTAGCGAGTTTCATATTGATATTACTCTCTCTTTCCTGTTGGGGAGTGTGGCAATGGCGCAAACTGCAAGGTTTTAAAAACCAGCAACAGCGTGAAGATCAGCTAAAGCAAGACCCTATTCGATCCTATGAAGAGCGCCAAGAAGCAGAGCTTAATAACGTGATGAGAGAGATGAAACAAAGCCTCGATACTCGTCATTATCTTTACGCTTTACCTTGGTATCTCGTGCTTGGATTAGAAAACGCCGGCAAAACCAGTTTGATTCATCGCTCTGGACAAAATTTTGCGCTCTCCTCGACCATGCGAGCCTCTGGACAAAAAAGTGACAACCCATACTCATTCGACTGGTGGATTGGCGACGAATCAGTCTTGATTGATCCTGACGGCGAATTACTGACACAAGGCAACAACCGTGAAGAGCGTGATGGAGAGTTAGAGCGCCGCCTATGGCTACATTTTGTCAACTGGTTGGAAAAAACACGTCGCCGCCGACCACTTAACGGGATCGTCTTGGCATTGGATGTGTCACACTTAGCCACAGCGAATGCGAGTGAGCGTAAAGCTTATGCCAATTTATTACGAGCCCGTATTCGTGAACTCATGGATACATTAGCAACTCGTCTACCTGTATACATTACTTTAACGAAGCTCGATCTCCTTTATGGCTTTGAACCTTTCTTCAGACATTACTCTAAATCGCAACGAGAGGAAATATTAGGGTTTACCTTCTCACTTGAGTCCGTTGATAATTTTGACCGTTGGTTAGAAGAGTTCAGTCAGGACTATGATCAGTTTGTTGCCCGTATCAATGAACTCTTCCCCCAAACGGTCGCGGAGCCGATTGAGCAAGAAGAGCGCGATGCAATTTATAGCTTTGCCCGTCAAATTTCCGGATTACAAAGTATCTTAAAAACATTTTTCCAAGATGCACTCTCTAGCGATCAATTCTCGACCTCAGCTTTAGTGCGTGGCGCCTACTTTACCTCCGTATATCAACAGGGCGTACCCATTAATGCCTTTGGCGACTCAGCATCACGCCGATACGGTTTGTCACACTCTGTAAATAAAGCGCAAAAAGCAAAGAACTCAACCACCTATTTTACACAGCAACTGTTTAGTAATGTGATATATCCTGAAGCAGCTCTCGCTTCGGATAACGTTCGAGTCACTAAACAAAAGCGCCGCTTAATAAAACTGTCATTCGCCACTTGTTTCATTACATCTGTGTTATTAATGGGTAGCTGGCATCGTTATTATCAAATTAACATCCACCGCTCTGATGCCGTATTAAGTAAGGTAAACGAATATAAAGATAGTTACCCTTCTCACATAGCGCTGGCGTCACAAAAAGATATTTTAGAGGCATTGAACTACATTCGTCACGCAACGTTAGAGTTTGGTTTTTTTCGTGATAAGCCACGTTATGTCTCTGACTTTGGTCTCTATCAAGGACACACAATCGGCCCAATGGTTGAAAATACCTACTTAAACTTATTGGAGACCCGCTTTTTACCTTTGCTAATGACTGAAGTGGTGGTCGAGCTAAAACAAGCGAAAACCGAAGAGGAAAAACTGGCCGCATTACGAGTTTATCGTATGATGACAGATAAAAGTGGGCGTTATAAAGACTACGTCCTCAATTACTTCAGTCAGTATTGGCAACGCGCTTTTGCTGGACAAAAGAAAGTCCAAGCTGAGCTTAATGAGCATTTAGACTATGCTATGCGTCAGACAGACTTAGCCAGTGCACGAGCTCAAGGAGAAATTTGGGCGGAGCAAGTGATGAGGCCATATGATTCTACCATTGCTAAAATTCAATCCGAACTTAGTAGTATCCCCAACGATCAGCGTGTATACCGCAACCTTAAACTCAATGCACCAACCGCTCTTGGCCCTGCGATCAGTATTCGTAACTTAATCGGTCCGACTTTTGATATTGTATTTGAAGAGCGTATCGCTAACCGCAGCTTATATATCCCCCAAATGCTGACCAAAGAAGGTTTTGAAAATTACTTCATGCCTCGCTCTGAGTCGGTATCGGAGTTGACTCTGATTGACAGTTGGGTTCTCGGCCAATCTAAAGTGGCTCAGTTTAGTAAGGCTGACAAACAAGTCTTGCGTAAAAAAATCCGTAATCTGTATATCGCGGATTACGTCAGTACTTGGCGAGCCGCACTGAATGATATTAACATTAAGTATTTTAGTGATATCAATGATGCCGTTCTGGTACTAGACAACCTCACCAGTAATCTCGAGCCGCTGCAGCGACTGCTACGCACACTAAAAAACAACACCCAAATAATTATCGGTTTAGATCCAGACAATGACGCCTATGATGAACTACTGAAAAGTGCTCAATACAAAGTAGCGTCGAGCATTGAATCGCCATTCTCTGAATTAAACTCGATGCTTAAATCTGTCGGCGAGCAACCGGCTTACATTACTGAAGTATTAGCATCCGTTGAAGAGCTCAAGCTTTACCTCAGATCAATTCAAGAGTCCCCCGATATCGGTATGGCTGCATTAGAGGCAACAAAAGAACGGATTAAGTTGGTCAACTCTGATCCGATTTATACCTTGAAACGCATCTCGTCAGGCTTACCAAGCCCGCTAGAGAGTATGGTGGCAAAACTTGCTGATGAGAGTTGGTATGTCATCAAACAAGAAGCGATAAAGCACTTAGAAGTGCGTTGGTATGATGATGTTTATGAGCCTTATTACACCAAACTAGCCAGTCGTTACCCCTTTAATAATCAATCAAAAAAAGATGTGGCTTTACAAGACTTTGAAGCCTTTTTTGCACCTAAAGGGACATTGGACAATTTCTACGAAAATCAGCTGAAAGTGTTTATTGAGGAAAATATTACCGTTGATGAAGATGATCGTGCTCAATCACTCGTTCGCCCAGAGGTGTTATCACAAATTGCTCAAGCACAGCGTATTCAACAAGCTTTCTTCAATCGTAAAGGGATCCTAGATGTGAATTTTTCTGTAGAGCCACTTCTGTTAAGCAGTAATAAACGCCGAAGTGTTCTCAATGTTGATGGTCAAACTCTGGCATACAGTCACGGATCTCGTGATGCCGTTGAATTAATTTGGCCCAATACATTGCGTGATTCGGCAGTATCAAAAGTGACACTGGTACCCACAAAAACAAACCTATCTCCGAGGAGCCTAAATTTAAAAGGACCCTGGTCATTCTTCCGTTTACTGGATAAAAGCAACGTGCTATCGGCCAGTAAAACATCGGTTGACTACCAGTTCTCCGTTGATGGCGGAGAGATGGTATATCGCCTCAATGCAGAGTCTGAGGGTAACCCCTTTACCGAACGTTTATTCAAGTCGTTCGAATTATCGAAGACGCTCTACTAAAACAACAAAAGGGGCGAGATAATTCGCCTCTTCCACTAGATTGAAGTACTTATGTCCAATACGATTTTACTTGACCAAGAGATCTACCATATTACGTCAGACTCTCATTCCATTCGCTATTTAGAGCACTATCAAAAGGTAAGAGATGAGATTAACTGTCGTTTTAACCCGTTATCTGGTGGAACCAATTGGCAAGTCATTTACGATGCTTGTGAAAATCTGGCTAAAGGACCAGGCGTTGATTTGCTTATGTGTGGCTACTTTACAGTTGCGAAACTCAAAGTTGAAGGTATTTCAGGTTATGCCAATGGCTTAGAGTTACTCATGCAATGCTTAAATTTACTGTCTAAGCCTGATCCCAAGTCAGCTAAAATGTATAAAGATGTGTTGGAGTGGGTCAATAGCAAAGTGGTTCCAGAGTTAAAAAAAATGAAACCAACTCAAGAGCAGCTAAGAGATCTTTACCGTAGTGAAAGAATGTGTGAAAGCATTCACCATTGGATGACTCTCCATCAACCCGAGATTGATGTGAATTTTGAAGGCGTCGGATTTGTTTTATTTGAACATATCGACCGGATTGAGACGCGCTACCATACCGCTTTAAAACGCCAAGAAAAACAACAAAACAAAACAGGCGATTTCACACGTAAGCACTACCGACTAAGTCTGATTGCTACGTACTTTATTGCCACCCTCGTAAGTATCACAGGGCTCTGGTTTTACAGTAACCCGAATTTATTAAATATGTACTCGTTTAAGCAATGGGTCGAGGTGCCCGTTTTGACAACGGACAACCTAGAAAGCTTCATTGACAACACAACGTCAGCCAAATTAGCGGCGATTCATTCTGAGATAGTCCCCTTGTATTTATCGACGATTACCGAAAAAAATCGAACTTCTATTGAACAACCTCACTTAGAAGCCTTAGAGCTGATTGATGTATTACAAAACCTTTATTCTGAAGATGAACAAGTTAATCAAATGAGCTTAGCGCTGCATCAAGACCAAAAGCTTGCACTTAAACAAACAAACGAGTTAGTGACTCGGTTTAATGAAGTGCGAACTAAAATGGCAAATATTGCCTTGTTAGCCAAGAAACGTCATTGGTCTCAAATCGAAAACGAAGCTAAATCGTTAGAAGCGTTTGCCGTTAGCCTATCTCCTATCTATGGCCGTCTTGGCTATATTGAGAAATTGATAGAAGAAGAACAAGTCCAACAAGCACAAAAGGAGTTCGACGTACTAAAAAATCGGCTCAATAATTTAAGCTGGAAAGTCACCGAACTCCAACGAGAGCTGCCTATACAACACAATTAAACTCACATTAAGCGTTATCTTCCGAACAACTCGCCTGCTCCCATAGCTCGTCATGGTAATAGTATAGGGCGTCGCTCGATACCAACGATTGAGCCAATGCCTCAGCGTCGACCAGCAACTCACTGGAAAAGACGTGGGGCAGCGTGTTTACATTGTCAGCCACTCTTTGATAGAGAAGCCTAAAGCGATCAGTGCCCGCGCGGTCAAGATAAAGAGAGTAATACGCGTAGGCTTTGGCTAAGTTTGGCTCGACAAAGGCGTAACTATCACTCTGACCATGGTAAATAAAACCCAGACTGGCTAAGGCGAGCAAATCCCCTCGCTTGGCGTTGACTTCTCGCCAGTGAAACGCTTCATCAAATTCCCCCTCTTTTTCGAGTGTTCTAATGACCTGTCGAATGGCAGGGATGTTCCCTTTTTCGGCTTCAGATAAATAGATGCCCTTGGCTTCTTTTGGTGGTTGATGACTGGCGTATTCCAACCTCGCGGCGGATAAATCAAAGGTAACGGCTTGCAGCAGTTCATACTCAGACAGCGCGAGATCACCTTCTCTTTTATGATATTGAGATAATCGAAAATAAGCGTTTGCAGGCTGCGTCGCGCCTAATTTAATCAATTGGTCGTAATAACGCTGTTTCCATTGTGCGCGCTCCCTCTCAGACAGCCACTCTCCCTGCTGATAAAGAAACCGGATTGACGCTAAATGCCCTTGCTTTGCACCTTGTAGAAGCGTCGTTTGGCTTTGCCTAGAAAAATCTTTAGGGCTGATTTTATACGACAACAATCTTGCTGTGAGATACGCCGCATCTTGGTGTCCTTGAATCGCCGCACTTTCTAAAGGCACGAGCGCCTCATTGAACTTAGATTGACCGTAGAGTAAACAGCCACGACGAAAGGCGTCATCTGACCCACTTTGCGACAGGTCACCTTGAACTTGAGCGGGGAGATAAAAAGAAGTACACGCCAACCCCATTGACAGTGTTAAACGAAGTTTACTCACAATAGATATTCCCTAGGTTGTATTTATCATTTATTAAAGCAAAAAGCATACCCACTAACTGAGTCATGATACAGCCTCATTTCATATCAGCACACGAGCCTTGCGAGCAAGAAGTTGCCCAGCCTGAGCAAGAAGTTGCCCGAATCGAGCAAGAAGTTGCCCAGCAAACCAAGCCCTCCTGTAAGTTGTTGATTATATTGAAATCTAGTTTTGGCATACGTTATGCATTAACACGTCGTCAACTCAGTAAATAAATAAATAAAGGAAATACACTATGCCAACGCCATGTTATATCTCTATTCAAGGTGAAATTCAGGGACTCATCACATCAGGGGCGTGCACCTCTGATTCTATCGGCGACTCTTACGTTGAAGGGCACGAAGACGAAATGCTGGTTCAAAAGTTCGAGCATGTCATTTCGGTTCCAACGGACCCACAATCTGGTCAACCTTCTGGTCAGCGTGTGCATAAGCCGTTTAAATTCACCGTGTCTTTAAACAAATCGGTGCCACTGCTTTACAATGCCCTCTCTTCAGGCGAGAAAATGAAAGAGGTCGAGCTAAAATGGTATCGCACATCCATTGAAGGTAAACAAGAGAACTTCTTTACCACCAAGCTTGAAAACGCCTCTATTGTCGACATCGAATGTGAAATGCCACACTGCCAAGACCCATCCATGTCCGATTTCACTCAGAACCTGACCGTGTCAATGTCTTACCGCAAAATCACGTGGGACCACATTAACGCAGGCACATCAGGCTCTGATGATTGGCGTAAACCTATCGAAGCCTAATTTAGGCCTCTCCCTCAGGTGCCACCTCTTCGGTGAGCATCTGAGACTGTTAGCCTTACATGACTGAACGCTCAGTCATGTAAGGCTAAGGTTTTTATTTTTCAAGAAGACAAGGAGGCCATATGGCCACATTGGCGTACACGATAACCGTAGAGGGACTGAGCGATGACGCCTTTAAGGTCACTCAATTTAGCGGGCAAGAGTCTTTATCGGCCAGCCAGTTTAACGACCGGCCTTGCTATGGCTTTTGTTATGACATCAACCTCGCCAGTCGCCTCTCCACCCTCACTGCGGACGATGTCGTTGACCGACGTGTTGAATTAAAGATGTACCGCAACCAGCAATTGGTTCAACGCGTTCACGGTATTGCGCGTGCTTTTACTCAAAAAGAGACGGGGCATCACCACACCTTCTATGCGCTGACCTTGGTGCCGGCGCTTGAGCGTTTATCCCTGCGCCATAATAGTCGTATTTTTCAACACCAAACGGCTCCTGATATCATCGCTACTTTGTTACAGGAAATGGGGATTGACGACTACACGTTTTCACTCACGCAAGCCTCGCTTGAGCGTGAGTTCTGTGTTCAGTACCGAGAAAGTGATTTGGATTTTCTGCACCGCCTCGCCGCAGAAGAAGGCATCGTCTACAGCTTTGCTCACGAAGCGGGCATGCACACCTTAATCTTCAGTGACTCCAGCGCACTGCTGACCCAAATAGAGCCGCCAATACCTTACAACGCTCTCGGCGGTAGCGTGAGTGATACACCTTACATCCAAAGTTTTCACTATCAGTCTGAGTCTCACATCAGTCAGGTTGAGCTAAAAGACACCAGCTTCAAAAAGCCCGCCTACTCGTTTAGCCAAACCGCTCAAGCGGCGGACATCGAATACCAACAACCGGACTACGTGCATTTTGATGCGCCAGGCCGTTATAAAAAAGACGATAATGGCGCTAAATTCACTCAAGCTCGTCTTGAGTCTTTAAGACGCAAAGCGCAAGTCGCGACGGGTAAAAGTAACGAGCCTTTATTACGCGCTGGGTATCGATTTAATATGGATGGGCATCTCGATAACGTCTTCAATCGAGATTGGGTGCTGGTAACAATCAATCGCCAAGGCGAGCAACCTCAAGCGCTGGAAGAAGAGGCTGGGCATGGGGCCACCACCTACAATAATCAATGGGAGGCTATCCCTGCCCACCTCAACTGGCAAGCTGCTCCCCAAGTAAGACCGACCGTCGATGGCCCGATGATAGCCACGGTCGTTGGCCCTGAAGGTGAAGAGATTTTCTGCGACGAATACGGACGAGTTAAAATTCGTTTTCATTGGGATAGAGATGAGATTGACGATGAGCAGCGCTCTTGCTGGGTGAGAGTCTCACAAAGTTGGGCGGGCGGGCAATACGGCGCGATGGCTCTCCCTCGTATAGGACATGAAGTCATTGTCTCGTTTTTAAATGGCGACCCAGACCAACCCATCATCACTGGTCGCACTTACCACGCGACGAACACGCCCCCCTATGCTCTGCCAGAGAATAAAACCAAAACCGTGCTTCGCAGTCAAACTCATCAAGGGGAAGGGTTTAACGAATTAAGCTTTGAAGACCAAGCGGAGAAAGAGCAAATCTATCTCCATGCTCAAAAAGACTTTGATGCTCAAGTGTTAAACGACATGACGCAGCACATTAAGCATGACCAACACACGACGGTCGACAATGACCATTTCTCCCAAATCAAGAATAACCATCATCTGACGGTTGAAGGTGAGCGCCGCTCTCTTACCCAAAAAGACGCCACGGAGATTATAAAAGGAAGCCTGCATCAGAAAGTGGGCGATATTTACGTGATTGAATCGGCCAATGAGATTCACCTTAAAGCAGGGACAAAAGTGGTGATAGAAGCGGGCGCAGAGCTGACGTTAAAAGCGGGCGGCAGTTTTGTGAAAGTGGACGCATCTGGCGTGAGCCTTGTCGGGGCGGGGATTAACCTGAACTCGGGAGGCAGCGCGGGCAGCGGCAGTGGGTTTGCAGGGAAAATGGCAGAGCGGCCTAAAAGCATCAAGACCACAGAAACCAGCAAGGCCCCATCACCAGAAAAAGCAATAGCACAATCAGAGCCAGTGACGTTACCTGCACGCACGCCCACAACACCACCAAACGCACTCCTCAAACCTTGCGAACAAAAGGCAACATAATGATGTCAGTGAACGTTACTCAATGGCTCAATGAACAAAAAGAGTCAGATAAAAACCTGTACATTATCGTTGACCCTAAGTCAGCACATCAACCTCATGTCGTTTTTTACCAATGTGACGGGATAGATGGCGGACCATTGATGAGTCCAGAGGCTTTGACCAATCCAGAGGATGGGCCGTGGTTATTACCTGTTACTGTTAATGCGCGGTTTTTAGATTGGTGGCAACAGAGTGAACACGCTAATAGTGGCATTCTCATTGCTACCGATTCCAGCTATAAAGCGCTGCGTGAATACTTCGCTGGTTTATTTCAGGCCATCATCCAAGGTGAAAAAGTCTTCTTCCCTTTTTATAAACCGGATGACCTTGCAACTATGTTGCCGCGTTTAGATCCCGAAGAGGTCACTCTTCTTCTTAAAAACCATCGCGTATTAATTCGACACGATGAGCAATGGCTACATTGGCAATCTAAGCGCCCAAGTAATCAAAATCAATCGAAGAGCCAAATACAAAATGAACCTTGGTGGGTAATCAAAACGCATCATTTGGATGGCGCACCTAACCTTCCGCTATTGAGCCGTAACGTTGAAACCTGGCTGTGGCAACATCAATCTCACTTAATGCAATCAAGAATAGAGCAAGGTTTACCTGATTTTAATGCGCTCTTCCAAACCCATTTCACTGCATTAGAATCCATACCAAACACTCAGGCTCAAGCGCTTACTGTGCAAGAAAAAACGTTGACGGCCAGCGTGCTGACTCTCTATGGACAAGCCACACTAATACAACCTTCGATTCAAGACGACATTGCCAAACTTAAAGATGACGAGTTGTTATTTGGTCTAACAAATCTATTCAGTCAATTACAAGGAAAAGCCTAATGGCGATTGAAATGTACAACCACTGCGTCTTGTGTAATCCAGAGGTTAACTGGTTAGAAGTGGAGTTTCGCAGTGAAAACGATGAGCCAATTAACAACTTAATCGTGACTATTACTAACCCAAGCACGCTGCAAACCCACACGATGACCGCTTATCAGGGATATTGTGTGTTTGGTCATATTGCCGCTGGAGAATGGGTAATCAGTGTCGAAACCGAAAACCTCCTAACCACGGTTGAACAATACAAAAGTCGCAAGGAGGGAGAGCCATCCCCTGTAAAAGCAAGAGCAGAAAAGGAACTCGGCGCGGCTCATAAAAATGACAAAAAATACCATTTGGTTAGTGTCGGGGATTTATGGGAGACGCCCCCCGAAGACACCTTTCTGACGGAGCATCACAGCGCAATCATGAGTAATGTGCGTGCAGAGCTGAATGGGGTTCGAGCGTGGCACAACGCGACCGTTGTACTAGAGATAAAGGCACTACGCAGCTACATGCCGATGATTGTGGATACCGATGAGTTTAACCTCATCAATAGTTATACTTTTGCTTTGTTGTCGCAACTCGCTTATGCCAATAATGAGTATGGCGATCCAAGAAATGAAAAGGTGCCGCAAGGTGGGCATGATGAAATTTTAAAATCATTGAAAGCGAAGCAGAGGCCAACGTATTCAGCGGGGAGTGAAGTCACTTGGTTACTTGACGAAATACCATACTCACAAGCACTGCAAGGGGAGTTTTACCGTGATGACACCATAGGCGCTGAAGGTTACATTTTCAGTAATGATGATATTGCTATTATTGGTGTCAGAGGCACTGAAACCCATTTTATCAACGATGACGCCTTTCAGGTTGGCAACAACAAACAAGCCGCTTTAGTTACACAGGTCAGCTCAACACTCCCAATATTGAAAGTAACAGAGGTTGTGGATGGGGTGTTAGCGGCAATCGGCTCTCCTGGTTATCAAGACGTAATCAGCGACATTGATGCATCTCAAATTACACCACCAGAATTTGAGGGGGCGTATGTGCATCAAGGGTTTTATCAATATGCAATTGCGCTGTGGAAACCAATTGATGACGCAATACTAAAGTATCATGAAGGAAAAGAAATTTACATTTGTGGACATAGTCTCGGTGGCGCAGGCGCTTTACTCTTGAGCGGCCTTATTCAAGATACCTATGCCCCATCATCATTGCGCCTCTACACCTACGGCATGCCTCGTACGGGCACTCACAGCTTTGTAAAACGTTACCGCTCAATTGTTCACCATAGACATGTGAATAATCACGACCTCGTGGCCCAAATCCCCATGCGATGGATGAACACCAACCCACATGATACAAACGACTCGATACCTTTATGGAAGTATCTATCGCCGGCCTTGTACCTATGGGATTCACTTAAAGAGCGAATCATGGACAACGATGATGACAACTACCAACACCATGGCAATCTCATTCAACTGTTGACCTACAGCCAAGCAAAACATCACCCTGACGATGTTAAACAAGTTATGCTAACGGAAAAGCAGACGCACATCACCAGTTTGACATTGGCGTCCAATAAAACCGAAGACTCGTACCGTTTGGCCAAAACATTAAGTAACGATCACATTGATATTAATGGCTATGTCGACACCATTACGCAGTCGGGAGCGGATCATCTGTTGGGCGAATATATCCCGAACTTGAAACAACAAATCATACTGTTGCTTGACAAAACCTCAACGGAGAATTATCAATCAGCTCAACATATAATCCAACAGACAGAAGCAAGGTTACTGAAAGCTTACCGCGCACTCAAAGAAGATGAAGTAAACGCCTTAGCAATGCACGCTATTTCAAGAAAAGACCCTGCCGCCCACGTGCAGCGAGAGCATGAACGTTCACAGGCAATCTTTGCGGTCAGACAAGAAATTAAGTTGACGGAAAAAATAACGCTGAATGTTCAGAGAGTGAGAAAAGAGCTTAATGCTTTAGTAACAACGCCTGAGTTATTACCAAGCGAACAGTTGCTGTTTGGTGACCAAACCATAGATATACAAACGGTTAAGGAGCAATTGCAATGAGTATCAAAGAGCGAACATTATCGATGGTACTTATCGCTACCACAGCAATAACATTGATTTATTATTTGGCGCCATCGGAGAAAATATGGGGAGCTGGTGAAGAGCCTTATATGGTGATTGCTGGGAAAAAACCATTGGATGCGAAGATCAGTGTTCGAGTGAACTACTTTGGGCGTGGAGAAAACTGCTCGGGGTGGTCATGGAGTGCTGCCAGTGGTGATGTGAAAAAAGGGATTTACAATGAAAGTTTCAACATTGAACACAATTTTTCACAAGCTAAAGACGCTTATGAACTACGGATCCCATACCAACCAAGGCAGCCAGAGACAAACTGCATTACTCAACTATCTAATATGGAAGTGAAATTAGTTAATGCCTTCGATACCGTGGGGTTTGCAAATTTACGCATTCACCGATCAGGGACTGATTATGACAACAAACCGATGGATGTGAGTTCGAAAGTCGAAGCTAGAATGTGTGAGCCCTTTTACTCTCAAAAGTATGATAGATGGACAAATGGTTTTGGCTGCCACTTTTATGTTAATGATAAAAAAACATCAAAATCCAAAGAGTTTAACGCTTATACGATTCACTTCGATTTCTCTCAATTCAATGACAATACGGTGATCCACTACGACATTTTAGCCGGTGATGATTACCGCAGTACTCCATTAGATCCACAAACAGGAAAATAATCATGGCAAAAGGCGCACTTGTTGGAGATATTGGCTCTGGGCATGATGGGTTTCCACCTACGCCCATTATATCAGGCTCATCGACGGTTAAGATTGATGGCCGTGCAGTGGCAAGGCAAGGGGATCCACTAGAGCCTCACGACAAACCCAAGCACCCTAAACACCCAAGAGCCATCAAAGAAGGTTCAAAAACAGTCATAATTGATGGTAAACCTGCTGCACGTGTCGGTGATGCTATCTCATGTGGTGGCATCATTGTTGGTGGCTCTTCAGTGAATATAGGTTAGGAGCCCCTCTCCCCGAACTTACTGAAAATATACTCTCAAATAAGTCTTGGAAACAGCGGTATGGTTATCATAAGCAGTCACTCTAAGAAACGGTGATGTATCGAGTTAAACAGTGGCTAGGGAACAATTAAATATAAGTTGCAAGTTGTTAAAACCCTTCTTTGGGCTTTTTTAGAAGGTGAGGAAGTCTTGTTTCGTTTTTATGACCCAGTCGTCATTATTCCGATACTAAAAGCGATGGACGAGAGAGACCGTCTGTGCTTTTTAGGTAATATTGAGTCATGGTCACTCTGGGATGGTGACCGTCAAAGGCTCTATAGCAACAGTGCAACCCAACAATTTGCATTGCAAGAGGCCCCCTGGTGGAAAATCAAAGAGACTCATCTCACACCAAAAGAAGATTTGACGCACATAGCCAGCAATATCGAACGTCGGCTCTGGGCAACGTTACCTCAAGCCATGAATGCTTTGCCTCGGCCTAAGCGCTTTATAGAAAGCGCATTACACCAATTTAAGAGCGCGCAAAGAGACGCAGAGGATGCCCAACTGTTCGTCCTGTCTTGTCTTACCAAAGAGAGTAAGATAGACATCAATGACATTGCGCTCGCCATGCATTTATCCTCCACCGAAGTCGAACAATTGAATACATTCATAAGAGAGTTAACATGATATTTGGAGCCTTAGGGGTGAGTGAGCACTGTGTCCCTTGTGAAAGCTACACACATTGGATAGAAATTCATATTAGGGATGAGCATAATCAGCCTTTTCCAAACATCAAAGGTATTTTAGTGGATGGGAGCGGCGCGGCTTACCCTGTTGTTATTGGAGAGGCGCCCATTCGGCTTGTTAGCTTAGCACCAGGCCGTGTTTCCATTCAGTTTGAAAATAAAACTTGGCTCCATGAAACACAGAGCCGCCTACCCTATGAAGGAGGAGACCTACCTGTACAACGTTGGCTAGAAGATAACCCGACAGGTGGTAGTGGCTCTCCATGGACGCATCACACGCTCACATTGGGGGACTTTGTTGAATTAGAAGAAGGGCAACAAATTCCTAGTCGCCATCAGAGAGAGGCGCTTGGCGTCGTTAAACTCGTCACTGACCAAAGTCACTTTGTGACCATTCAGGGGTGTCGCTACATTACGCTCCGTTTGGGCCTGTTTTTTGATGGTACCGCCAATAACACCTACAGCGCTCAGTGGGGGAAATCTCAGTTAGAAGCGCGTTATCAATATTGGAAAGCTGCGTATGATGCATCAAAAGAGATAGCGAGAGCGCCAGATATTCATCCAACACAGTTCATCGAGCAATGTTTTGATTGGGGGGAGGTAAAGAGCAGCGCAGCCAGCGAGCTCACCAACATTCAGAAGCTCTTCGATTTATACCAAAGTAACACCTTTAATGAGCATCAAACCGTCTTCCGTTTTGCTCACTACATCACGGGGATAGGAACAAGCAACAGTACAGATATTGCCAAGGCTGAAGAAGATGACCCAGGCTTGGGCTTTGGTATGGGTAAATTCGGCATTATTGAAAAAGTCACGACTGGCATTGAGGGTGTGTGTGGGGAACTTAGAAAAATTCTAGATCGTGAAAAGGTAATTTATGATGGTTTTAATAAGCTGGAGTTTGATGTCTTTGGTTTCAGTCGAGGCGCCGCCGCCGCTCGGCACTGCATTAATACCGTATTGGGAGGGCAGCAAAGTTTATTCTCTCAAGCGTTCATCCGCACATTACAGACGCTAGAAGGTGATTACACCCTAACCGCCGACTTTGATTGGGATAAAAACAAACACTGCGAGGTGATGTTTGCGGGGCTCTTTGATACCGTCACCGCTTATGGAGTAGCGCATAACAGCAAGAATGAGCCCGTACGACTCTGGTTAGACCCAGACCGAGTACGCAAGGCTGTGCATCTTGTGGCGAATAAGCACACCGAATATCGGTATAATTTCAGCCTGAACAAACTCAACCCAGCTCCTCACTTTGACGAACTCGTCCTTCCTGGCGCACATTCTGACATTGGAGGTGGGTATCACTCTCGCATGGCTTTCTCTCAAGACGATTTTTTACTGCCATTACTCGAGAATAAACGCATTTACACCGCTAAAAACGCTGACCTTTCATTTTTTGGAAAAAATAAGCAATTTGAAGCGCTGACAGCCGAGTTAGAAAAGGTGTTAGATGCTGAAGTTAAACATGGCTGGCAGAGGGAAGATTACTTACTCACGCCCCCCGAAGTCACTTATGAGGCGAAAAACACCAGCGGCGCTCAGGCTCATCTACTCTATCGAAAGTGTACGGAAGGGGATTTATCACGCCTCTACTTACGAGTGATGTATGGATTGGCTGAGTTTGCGGGCGTGCCTGTTTATGACAAAGAGGAAGGTCCTGAGGTTTGGATATGCACAGAGAGTGAAAAAAGCTCTCACCTTTACTACCCCGTGCAAAGTAAGCTGCTATACCCACATCAGCCAGCTCTGCCTCCCTATCCTTTTGGAAAACTGTGCCAAGGTGCGCTCGATAACGCAAAAGCCGGGAATGTGGACAAAATACAACAACTCTTAGGCTCTCAAGATATGCTCGATAACTTCATGGAGCTGGGGCTAATCCATCATTCATCCGATATGGATGACGTGTTGGGTCTTGATTTAATTACCCCGAATAAACCACATACCATCAATAACCGCTATGAGCGCGAGGAGTACGACGGTGAATAAAAATCATCAATCAGCTGCTGCCCTCGCTTTGTTATTTAGTTTGATGGGGTGCTCAGAGCAAGATTACCCTGACGATGAATGGTTCGGAGCTTGGCGCATTGGAGCGGCCATTTCTTACAACTACCCTGCGGGCATTACTCAAGCGTA
Source organism: Vibrio sp. YMD68 (assembly GCF_029958905.1). NCBI lineage: Bacteria > Pseudomonadati > Pseudomonadota > Gammaproteobacteria > Vibrionales > Vibrionaceae > Vibrio > Vibrio sp. YMD68. The sequence continues at coordinate 1,006,673 of NZ_CP124614.1, forward strand.
TGGGGTGAATTATGAGGAAGACTGGACCAGCATGATGTTGCCGTATGGGGGGCTGTTGCAATCTCGTTATGACATGGAAAAATACCGTGAATATATCTCCCCTGACTACGACGGCTATGCATTGCCTTTGGGGGTGCCAGTGAACTATACCCCTTTCCAGCTGGGCTCTGGAATAAAATCCTTGCCGGATGAGCTTTATATCTACTGGGGAAGTCACGGCTATCGATACGCGACGGTCGTTGAGGTCACCCCGCAAATCAAAGCGGCCATGGTGAAAGTTTATCCACACCCAAGAGGTAGAACTCGAAGCTGCTATCAAACTGAATTTCTGTTTGGCTTTCTCCCAGATGGGAGGACGAAACTCTGGCTTGATGGGTGTCTTTTGTTAACTTACGTTGGGGAATACAAACCAACCAAGGCGGTGCCTACCCCTCCACCAAAACCAGAAAATAAACCTAAAGCGCTCACGCCAGAGCAAATTGAACAACATGGACACCTACTTTTTGATACTGAACCTTCAAAGAAGCCTGAGCCGCCAAAAGCATACCCAAGACCCTCGCGTGACGACCCTATCCCTTGGGATAAAGTGAATCAAGTGTGGGTGGACCCAGACCGTACAGTGCAAAATCTTGATGATGTGATATCACCCACATCGCTAACAAACAAGTAAAGGAGAGCATCCATGGCAAAAGGCGCACTTGTTGGAGATATAGGCTCTGGGCATGATGGGTTTCCACCTACGCCCATTATATCAGGCTCATCGACGGTTAAGATTGATGGCCGTGCAGTGGCAAGGCAAGGGGATCCACTAGAGCCTCACGACAAACCCAAGCCCCCTAAACACCCAAGAGCCATCAAAGAAGGTTCAAAAACAGTCATAATTGATGGTAAACCTGCTGCACGTGTCGGTGATGCTATCTCATGTGGTGGCATCATTGTTGGTGGCTCTTCAGTGAATATAGGTTAGGAGCCCCTCTCCCCGAACTTACTGAAAATATACTCTCAAATAAGTCTTGGAAACAGCGGTATGGTTATCATAAGCAGTCACTCTAAGAAACGGTGATGTATCGAGTTAAACAGCGGCTAGGGAACAATTAAATATAAGTTGCAAGTTGTTAAAACTGAAGCATCAAAGACTCATCAACCAAAGCTGAAAGTATCAAGATGAACAAACAGATGTGTAGAAGTAACTCATCAGAGCCAGTATTTAAAGGAAATAAATTTATGTACGGAAAAGTGACTTGCTGGGTTTCAGGCAGAGAGTTTAGACTCATTCTAGAGACTGTTCAATCCCTTGTGTAATAGCATCCAGTGCATCGTGCGCTTGCTTTTTGGTGATGTCGGCTTGCTCTGAGATAACATCGATAAGTTGGGTTTTATTCATTTGAATGTCCTATGGTTGTTTTAATCGTTTAAAGCTCGAACTGTTTATCAAATTCTTGTTGCTCTTGCCACTGTTCAATTTTCTTACGTGTCTCATGGGCTGTGACATCACTCTTTACACGCTTTAGCTTTGGTACGCTCTCTACGTCTTTCTTAATCTTAGTTTTCTTTGTCATGACATTTCCCTCCGCCAACAAACGGCATTAATGTTTCCACACTCTAGGGTTCGGCCCAAAGCGGTTGTGATAAGGCTCCCCTTTCTTTAAAAGACCATAAAGCAAGAATAACGTTCCAAGTACCGGAACCAGCCCCATGAATAGCTACCTAAAAGAATACCCAGAATCATGAAGGCGACGACAAGAAGAGGTGATGAGAGCTGGGCAAGTCATTACGACATAACCTAAAAGAGCCGCTTCGCTGAACCAGTAGGAAACCACGCCATAAGCCAAGAATAAAGTGATGAGCACATGAATGATGAGAAAGCACCAGAAGCTTCGACGAGTTAATCGTCCATTAAGCCGAAAACTGTGTCTTAGTACTTTTAGATACTCCACCACCTTCCCCTATTAAAAATTCCCATAAAAATCAACTTGCTTTAGATAGAATAGCACCATGGCATCATGTTGCATTGATTAAAGTGACAGGGCGACTGGCTGTGACAGCTCTGTCACTTAGTTCATCTTAAACTATTAGCTAATAGGAGTGAGCAATGGTAAATGTGATGTCTATTCAATCAATTTAATATATCAACCATGGATGAGCCGACAAGATATGGGATAATATTACTCTCATTACCTTATTTCTCAGCAAGGACGGACTTTGGGCTACAAAACGGTTGAACTCATTCACTTGATGACACACGAATTTCAACAAGTCGAAGGTGACTTTGAATCCTTATCCGAGCGTGAGTTAAAAGGTGTCATACCCTCTGGGATGGGCTATCGCCAATTCATTGAGCAATTAAAGCAAGGTCATCTGCTACTTCTTAATGACTCTCCACAGGCTCCGCTGCTAATGAAGGATAATAACGCATTAGGCAGCGCGGCTTGGGGTTTGAATAGTCATGTCAGTAATAACATTGAACCAACCGCTCAAAAAGCGTTACTGGCACGTACACAAATGAGTGGTGGCACGTCAAGTGGCACTCAAAGCAAAAGCCTTCATCCTCCTTTACCGATGCCCACTTACATCCCTGAGCGGCCTCGCCCAGATTATTCAGACGAGCCGCCTTCGCTAAAATACGAATACAATATTGATATCGCTTGCTCTCACGATGCCTTTCATCGCAATGTTGGCTGCTCCTTTGCTCTGGCTAAAACAAAAAAAGAAGCCATGCTCGGTCGCTGGAATGAAAGCAAAATAGAGGAAGGGACTCGTTACACTTTGCTGACGGCATTTGATGAGCCTAAAAAGCTGGTGGGACAAGTCGCTTCAATCTCAATGGGTATTTCTCCTAACCAACCCGTAAAAATGAGAACGATAGGAAGCGGTGTCGCCTTAGAGGGCTTTATTCCTGTCACACCCGCCGTGCAATTGGGCGAGCGTTTAGGTTACCCAACAGAAGGTTTTTATTATCACATTCATGACGGCAAACTGATTCAAGAGTACCGAATCCTTGGGGATAAAAAGTGGAGTTTTTATGCCACTCGCTCTATGCACCATCGTCTTGACTCCGAGAGAGGCTATAACATTGACCAAACCGCTATCTTGGTCTTTTGGAAGCTCAAGGGAAAAGTGGTTGAGAATCAACACCTGATTTATCTCGATAGGCAAATTACTCGGGATGAGCTTGATAGTTTAAATGATGAATGGCTAGGTGAGCACGGTGTTTCGCTTGATATACCAGAGCTACTTGCTGCGCCGAAAAAAGCCATCCAGACACGTAATGACTTTATGGCAACGAAAGAAGAGACCCGGCCTCTCCCTCACCACATTGTTCAAACAGACCCAGAAACAGGTCAACGTGAAACGTGGATGAGCATTGCACAAAAGTATGCATTAACGCCTAAGACGCTACTGACACTCAATCCACAGTATGATGCTGACCCCATGTCATTGGCCGTTGGTCATTCACTCAACGTCACTCACAATACGGAAGGCCCGAAAGCAAAACACTCGTTTTTCGCGAGTCCACAAGCAAAACCAGAAAAAGTGAATCAGCCATCAAATGCGTATTATGAATTCACGGAATCTTACCTTGCTGACACGCACGTTAAAGCGATTAACCATGAACACTTGATTGAAAAAGACATCCCAATCGTCAACTTGAAAGAAGTGACACCGAGTAAGGTGTTTGCGAAATCTTGCCAACTACCGCAAGGTTGTATTGACGCAGGCGTTATAGAAGAGCCCATTCAAAACTTTGGGCCTTGGTCATTCTTTTTTGGACAAGCGCAAGCTCATCCATTGGCTATCCCTGCTATTCAGGCCACACAGGCTCAAATGGCGATGGGGGCGACCGCCTCTATGGCAGGACAACCTAAAACGAGTACATCAGGCTCTACTGCCACTGAGCTCGAAAAGCTGGCGGGCACTTTGAAAGATAAGCTGATGGAGAGCTACCGCTGGAAAGTCGATGGGATCAGTGCGTTATTTGCTATGCAGCAGTCTTTGTTAGGGGATGGTACGCAGTATAGTGATAAGGAATTAAGGCAGCTCAGCACGGTACAAAGCCGACTTCGTGTTCACATTACAGAGCCGAATGAAGATGAATACTATCCGCATGTGAAAGCCTACCATGTTGATGATACGCGCATTCCAGTGAAGTACGTCGCGCAAGGTGATAATAACCAGCTCTCCGTTCAGCTAGAAGACGAAGGCCCCATCATTTATTGGACGCCAGCAGACAGCGGCGACCCTAGCTGGCAAAGCACACCAAGTCAAGATGATGGTTTTGAACTGGAAGATATACGAGTCACGCCGATTCATTCTGATGAAACGACAGTCACTGTCACTCCAATGCCAGAAGAGAAAGATTGGCGCGATGCGATTTTAGTGTTTCCAGAGAGTTCGGGCATAACACCACTTTATATTGTATACAGTGAAAATGCTTACTCATCAGGATTTAAAACATTTTTATCTCCAGATTCATATCCTGGCGTTTCGAGAGCTCGCCATTTTCAAGAAGCTAATGAGAATCTTTTGAAAATGATAGAGTCAGATCAGGGCTTTGCAAGTCAAATGGAATCGCTAAATATTAAGCTGGAGAGAACAGCCACGGGGTTAGCTCCTAGACGACCACCCAAAGGTTGGACATGGCACCATGAAAGAGAAAAAGGCAGTATGGTATTAGTCCCAAGAGAACAACACACTATTGGTAGTGATGAGTGGGGAGTCCTTCATCCAGAAAACAAGGGGGGATATTCAATATGGGGAAAATAAAAATGAAATTAAAAGAATTAATACTTGATTTAGAAAACCTAGACCCTGAGTTAACTATTTACATCGACGGAGCATGGAGTCCTGAATCTAATATCTTACTTTGCTTCGAGCCAGAAGATGGAAGCTCACCCAAAGAATACGAATACTTTTTAGAAGTCTTCATATTACAAGAGTTATTTGAAAGTACGCCTGATATTACTGTAGAAAGAATTATACAGTATGCTTTGTATGATGCTTAAGGTGTTAAAAACGCAGTTACAAGACAAAAGATGCAGTAATAATGAGGATACCATTTCATGCAAATCAAAAAAGATGGCAAAGGTCAATTGTATATCGAGTGGCAACAAGCGGCTGGTGGCTATAAGCGTGCTTGGGTTCAGCACAGGGAGCCCGATAGAGATTGGGCCAACACGCCAGAGGGGCGTTACTTAAATGTGGTTCGTATTGCTGAATTAGGTGCAGGCCCAGCAGGCAATGCTACGGATTTCCCTATTTTTAGCCCCCTTTCTGATGAACAGATCCTCATTGCTTTTGTTACCTCTGTTTCTGCGATTACAGGTTGCGAGCTCAAAGATGAATGACTCTTATGCTGCTGAGCATGATTTAGTAGGCATTTAGAGCTATACAGTTAAAGCATTCGGATCTGATTTGAACCATGAATACGGTTTTGCTTCGACATATCCCGAATATCTGTTTAGACACGCAGTCCCGATAGTGGGTCGCCTCCTCCGTTTCAGATTTATCAATTTATTAAATCATCGACTGACAGAGACAACCTTCACAAGCATCATTGTCTAACAGACAATTTTCCCATATTCTCTCACCATTAAAACCATCAGTAGAATTGGCGAGCGAAGAAAGACTTCCTAGCTTCAAAGTCGGTGGATTTTGGCGTTTAAGAGTGAAATTCTTGAAGCATGGGGACAAGAGCAAGAAGCTTAGGTTTAACTGAGCCCCCAAATACAATATTACTTACATGTGCCGACTGTTTTCACGATGTCGGTCAATAGTTGAAATGAATTGAGCAGAATATGAATAAGCAACAATTAGCGGCAAAAATCTGGGAATCAGCGAACCAGATGCGTTCAAAGATCGAAGCAAACGAATACAAAGACTACATCTTAGGTTTCATCTTTTACAAGTACCTCAGTGACCAACAGGTGCAGTTTGTTACCAAAGAGGGGATGACGCCCGATGAAATCAAAGCGCTAACAGAAGAAGACGCTGAAACAGTCAAATACATTCAAGATAACCTTGGCTATTTTATTGCTTACGAAAATCTGTTTTCAACGTGGGTTGATCCAACGTCCGACTTTGATGAATCTAACGTACGTGATGCACTGTCTGCTTTTAGCCGTTTGATTTCTCCTACTTACAAGAAGTTGTTTGAAGGCATCTTTACTACTCTAGAAACAGGGTTGAGCAAACTCGGTGAAAGTGCGGGTAAGCGAACTAAAGCTATCAGCGACTTGCTACACTTAATCAAAAGTATCCCTATGAACGGTCAGCAAGGTTATGACGTTCTGGGTTACATCTACGAGTACCTGATTGAAAAATTTGCAGCTAATGCGGGTAAAAAAGCCGGGGAGTTTTATACGCCTCATGAGGTCTCGGTTCTCATGTCGCACATCATCGCTCATGAACTCAAAAATAAAGACACCATTGAGATTTACGATCCAACGTCCGGCTCTGGCTCACTCCTTATCAATATTGGTGAGGCTGTTGAAAAATACGCTAAAAACAAAGACAGCATTACCTATTATGCGCAAGAGTTAAAAGCGAATACCTATAACCTTACCCGTATGAATCTGATTATGCGTGGTATTAAAGCCAGCAACATTAAAACCCGCAATGGCGATACTCTAGAAGACGACTGGCCATACTTCGATGAGAACGATCCACAAGGTACTTACGATGCCTTATACGTGGACGCTGTTGTCTCTAACCCACCGTATTCACAACAATGGGACCCTAGCTATAAAGATAGCGATCCTCGTTATTCGCGTTTTGGTCTAGCCCCAAAAACTAAAGCCGATTTTGCCTTCCTATTGCACGATCTCTATCACCTAAAGCCCGATGGTATTATGACCATTGTATTACCTCATGGGGTGTTGTTCCGTGGTGGTGAAGAGGGGGAGATCCGCAAGCAGCTTATTGAGCAGAACCACATTGATGCCATTATTGGTTTGCCGGGTAATATCTTCTTTGGTACAGGTATTCCAACCGTGATCTTGGTGCTCAAGCAAAAGCGTCAGAATACCGATGTATTGGTTGTTGATGCGTCTAAGCACTTTATTAAAGAAGGCAAAAACAACAAGCTGCAAGCGAGCGATATTAAGCGCACTGTTGATGCCGTGATCAATCGAGAGAGCATCGATAAATTCTCGAAAGTAGTGAGCAAAGAAACCTTACGCAATAATGGTTATAACTTAAACATACCACGCTATGTGGACTCTTCAGCTGCGGCTGAAAGCTGGGACTTACACGCCACCATGTTAGGCGGTATCCCTAACAGTGAGATTGATGAACTCAATTCATATTGGCTTGCTTTCCCTGAACTACGCAGCACCTTGTTTGTGGCTAAATCTTCTGCGTACAGTGAGCTGGCTATAGCTAAAGACGCAGTCAATATAAGCATTAGCAGTCATCCACAGGTGGTAGATTTTATCGCAGGTTACAAACAAGCTTTTGCTGGGTTTGATGACGACTTAAACACTAAACTCATTAAAGGTTGGGAAGGGGTTAACCGTAATCAACAAGAGGCTTCACTAAGTGTTGAGCTCTTTAACCGCCTAAGTCCTATTGCTTTAATCGACAAATATCAAGCCTACCAATTTCTGAATAACCAATGGCAAATCATTAGCGCCGATTTAGAAATGATGCAAACGGAAGGTTTTGACGCAACGAAGCAAGTTGATCCAAATATCGTTATCAAAAAGAAAAACGGTAAAGATACTGAGGTACAAGATGGCTGGAAAGGTCACATCTTACCTTTTGCCTTAGTACAAGAGACTCTCTTAAGCGAAGACCTAGCAGTACTGGCTAAACAAGAGAATCGTTTGGCTGAAATTGCCAGCACTCTTGAAGATATTTTGGGGTCTCTCAGCGAAGAAGACAAAGAACAAGATACCGTAAAAGAAGGTAAGGATGGCTTTGCCAATGCCGAAGTAGCCAAGGCGGCTAAAGCTTTCTTTAAAGAGCAAAAAGAGACCAAAACCAAGTTCTCAGCTGAAAGTTACGAAGCGAAAATAATTAAGGCCAATAAACTCATTGACGAAGAAAAGGTGCTGAAAAAAGCAGTGAAAGAAGCGACCACTAAACTGCACCTTAAAACCAAAACCACTATTGAGAGCTTAAGCGACGAGCAAGTGAATAATCTACTGCATCTAAAATGGATCGAGCCGTTAAGTAGCGAGCTTGCTGCGATGCCAAGCGCTGTGATTTCTCAGTTGACCAACCAAGTACAAGCCCTTGCCGATAAATACGCTGTAACCTATTCGCAAGTCGCGAGTGATATCAAAACCACCGAAGATGAATTGGCTGAAATGATGGATGGCCTCACTGGTAATGAATTTGATATGCAGGGCTTAGCCGAACTGACTAGCTTATTGAAGGGCGAATAAGATGACTGTGGATAAAAATGTGCCAGACATCCGCTTTAAAGAGTTTAGTGGGGAATGGGGAAAGAGTCCTTTGGGTAGTCTTTGCCTCATTGGAGATATAGACCATCGTATGCCAGAATCGAAAATAACGGGCATACCATATTTAATGACTGGTGACTTCTATGGTATTAACGGCCTTGACTTTAGCAATGCCAAGCTAATATCCATTGAAGACTATGAGCAGTTATCAAAAAAAATAAAGCCTGAATTTGGCGATATATTGTTTGCTCGTTATGCATCTGTTGGGGCTGTAAGATATGTTGAAACAGATATTAAATTCTTGATTTCATATTCTTGTGCAATTCTGAAAACGAACAACACCACTTATGGTAAATATTTGTTTTATTTTTTTCAGACTGAAAAAACGCAAGGTCAGTTCGAATTAGGTATCAATACCGGATCTCAAAGAAATATTGGAATTGACTCTTTAAAATCCCTTTTGGTGGCTTTGCCTAAACCAGATGAACAAACCCAAATTGGCAACTATTTCCAAAAGCTTGACAACCTAATCAACCATCACCAACAAAAGCATGACAAGCTCAGTAACATCAAAAAAGCCATGCTGGAAAAGATGTTCCCCAAACAAGGCGAAACCATCCCAGAAATCCGCTTTAAAGGGTTTAATGGGGAGTGGTTAAGTAACTCAATTGGCGAAATTTGTGGCGCAACTTTTGGTGGTGGTACTCCATCGACGAATGATAAAGATTTTTGGCAAGGTGAAATCCCTTGGATTCAATCCTCTGACATCAAAGACGGTAGTGTTACCTCTGTTACTGCAAAGAAGTACATTACTAAAACGGCAGTCAACAAGTCTGCGACTAAGCTGATCTCTGGCAATTCCATAGCAATTGTTACGCGAGTTGGCGTAGGAAAGCTATCTTTGATGCAAGGCGAGTATGCAACAAGCCAAGACTTTTTATCACTAAGCGATATAAAAATAGATTCACAATACGCTGTTTACGTTATTTGGAAACAATTGCAAATTGAAAAAGAACAAGTACAAGGGACCTCGATAAAAGGAATCACAAAGGATGAGTTGTTAGGAAAGTTTATAAGCTACCCAAAATCGGAAAAAGAGCAAACAGCAATCGGCAACTACTTCCAAAAACTCGATACGCTGATTAACCAACATCAACAGCAGATCACCAAGCTCACTAATATCAAGCAGGCTTGCTTGAGCAAAATGTTTGTTTAAGGAATGACAATGACCATTTTTAAAACCGAAGCGCAATTTGAGCTGGCTTTTATTGAAGTTCTCACCCAAAAAGGGTGGGAGTCGGAAATACTTAAAAACAAAACAGAGGCCGAGTTACTGCAAAACTGGGCAGACATTTTGTTTGAAAACAATCGCCAACAAGATCGCTTAAACGATGTGCCGCTGACTACCACTGAAATGCAGCAGATTATTGAGCAGATCAAAGAGCTGAAGACGCCACTCAAACTCAACGGTTTAATTAATGGTAAAACGGTCGCGATTAAACGAGACAATCCTGATGACTCGCTGCACTATGGCAAAGAAGTCAGTTTGAAAATTTATGACCGCCAAGAGATCGCAGCGGGTCAAAGCCGTTACCAAATTGTGCAGCAACCCAAGTTCGAACGAGGTAGCCCGTTACGTAACGATCGTCGTGGTGATGTACTGTTGCTAATAAACGGTATGCCCGTTATTCATATTGAACTAAAGCGCAGCGGCATTCCGGTCAGTCAAGCGGTCAACCAAATTGAAAAGTACTCTAAAGAAGGCATTTTTAGCGGCCTTTTTTCGCTTATCCAAGTCTTTGTTGCGATGGAGCCAGATGAGGCTAAATACTTTGCTAACCCCGGACTAGATGGCAAGTTTAACCCTGACTATCAATTCAGTTGGGCCGATTATAATAACGAGCCCGTGAACCACTGGAAGGATATCGCCTCTACGTTGCTATCTATACCTATGGCACATCAGTTGATCGGTTTTTATACCGTCGCTGATAATACCGACGGGGTACTTAAAGTCATGCGTAGCTATCAGTATTACGCTGCTAATGCGATATCGGATCGAGTCGCTAAAACCAACTGGAAGCAGTTAGGTGGTATAAACAATAAAGACAGACTTGGTGGTTATGTATGGCATACCACTGGCTCTGGTAAAACCATGACCAGCTTTAAGTCAGCGCAGTTGATTGCTCAATCAAAAGACGCCGATAAAGTGATTTTCTTAATGGACCGCATAGAGCTTAGTACTCAGTCTCTACTTGAATATCAAGGATTTGCTAGTGATGGAGAAGTGGTACAAGCCACCGAGAATACCCATGTACTGGTGACCAAACTAAAGAGCACCGCGCCTGCTGATACCTTAATTGTTAGTTCGATTCAAAAAATGAGCAATATTTTTGAAGAGGTGGATGATGAGGGCGTCGCAACAAACTCGGCTGACATTGAAAAAATCCGAGCTAAGCGCTTGGTGTTTATTATCGATGAGGCGCACCGCTCAACGATGAGTGCAGGCGAAGAAAATAAAGATGGTATGTTGGTAACGGTGAAAAAAACCTTCCCTAAAGCCCTCTTTTTTGGTTTTACGGGCACGCCCATTCATGAAGAAAACCAAATCAAGAGTAATACAACGACGGATGTTTTTGGTGGCGAGTTGCACCGCTATAGCATTGCTGATGGTATTCGTGATGGAAACGTATTGGGGTTTGACCCTTACAGAGTGTCTACCTTTAAGGATGCCGAACTAAGAAAAGAGATTGCCTTACAACAAGCCAAGGCCGACTCGGTTACGGATGTGATGGCAGAGCCTGCCAAAAAGAAAAAGTTTAATCACTTTATGAATGATGTGCCGATGGCTGGTTATAAAGATGCAACAGGCAAATATCATAAAGGCATTGAAGACTATATTCCTAAAAGCCAATACTTAACGAAGGCTCATCAAGAAAAAGTCGTCGCTGACATCTTGGATAAGTGGGATGTACTGAGCCAAGGCAGTAAATTTCACGCCATTTTAGCCACTAATAGTATCGCTGAAGCGATTGATTATTATCGCCGTTTAAAAGCAGATAAACCTGAGTTAAAAATATCTGCTCTATTTGACCCTAACATTGAGAACGATGGTAGTGGTGACCGTGGCCCGACGTTTAAAGGTGATGGTCTAGAAGAGATTATGGCTGATTATAACGCCCGCTATGGCCTAGAGTTTGATTTTGCCCGTCACTCGGCCTTTAAAAAAGACATCGCTGCGCGTCTTGCCCATAAAGAGCAATACAAGAATATTCACAAAGAGCCTTCAAAGCAGCTGGACTTACTGATCGTGGTCGATCAAATGCTGACTGGCTTTGATTCCAAGTGGTTGAATACTTTGTACTTAGATAAAGTGATTAAGTATCAGAATATCATTCAGGCTTTCTCGCGCACCAATCGCTTGTTTGGTCCCGACAAACCTCACGGCATTGTTCGTTATTATCGCTACCCACATACCATGGAGCAGCACATTAATGATGCTGTCAAACTCTATTCTGGCGACAAACCTATTGGACTGTTTGTTGATAGGTTGGCAAGTAATATTGAGCTTATGAATAGGGTGTCAGCGGATATCTCTGAGCTGTTTGCTAGTTCTGGTATTGAAAACTTTGAAACGCTGCCAGACGATGTCGAGCTCTGTGCTAAGTTTACCGAATTATTTAATACCTTTAACAAGCACCTAGAAGCTGCCAAAGTGCAAGGTCTGAATTGGGAGCAGTCTACCTATACTGACTCGTTAGAAAGCGAGAATGGTGCTGAGCGTGAGGTCACTCTGGCTGTCGATGAACTCACTTACATGAGCTTAGTTCAGCGTTATAAAGAGCTTGCTGGCAAAGGGGACGGCAAGGGAGAAGGGGCAGGTGGTGATGTTCCTTTTGATATCAGTGGTTATTTAACAGAAATAGACACGGGTAAAATCGACGCCGACTACATGAATAGTCGCTTTGATAAATATCTAAAAGAGCTTAATCAGCACCAAGATTCCACAAGTGTCGAAATAACTCTCAATGAGTTACATAAATCATTTGCGTCACTAAGCCAAAGTGAGCAAAAGTATGCAAAGCTCTTTTTGCACGATTTGCAGCGTGGGGATGCACAGTTAATTGAAGGCCATACTTTTAGAGACTACATCAACGACTATCAAAACCAGAAGGAACAGTTGCGAATAGCCGCTATTGTTGAGGCTCTTGGTTTAGATAGGGATTTACTTCTCCAGTTGATGGGAGGTGATGCGAATGAGCAGAGCATTAACCGTTTTGGTCGCTTTGATAAACTGAAATCAACGGTCGATAGGAGTCAGGCAAAGGCTTACTTTGAAAATATTGAAGGCGCGACGATCCCCCCTTTCAAACTGAACATGCGCATTGATAAGTACCTTCAAGAATTTATCTTTGGGCAAGCTGAAGTGCTCTTAAGTGAGAATTAAATGGGATGAGTACTAAAGCACTCCCTTTCAGTATCCCCCTTATGGATGCGATCAGACATGATTATGAACGATTTCGTTTTGATACCCACCAGTATTCTCATCAAGGGCTTTTTACCGATGGTGAGAAGCTGTATGCGGTTATATTGGATGTGGAGAACAATGATGCACTTCTTGATGAACTCAGGGAGCATTATGATAAGTACCATACCATTGGTATACCACCAGCGAAGATCGTGGGTGAGATAGCACAAGGGTTTCGTTCAATAGAGTCTCGCAGCAAGCTGGAAAAAACACTCACACATGCTCAGCCCATGACTATCGATGAAACCATTAATTTGTTCGTGTTGCACATTCCTAAAAAGTATCACCCATTTCATGTGGATTTCCTATTCAACACAAACGAGTTTAACCTGACCTTTAAATCTGAGCTGACTCGTAGTGAACAAGAAGAGGTGCAGCTAATTTGTGAGGCTTTAGGCTATCAAGGTTATGATTTTATTTTTAATGTCGATCTTACAATGCCTGACTTTCCGGGAAAAGTTGAACACGAACCCAATACTCGCAACAACCTAGTACTGACAGCTAGTGGTTTAATGCAAAAGCAGTTCTCCAAACCTTTGCTAACTAGATATGAAGAGGATGAAGATTTTTGGGCTCAAAATAGACAATCAGTATTTAGTGGAGATGAGGTTGACCAAAAAAGCCAATATCTTTTACCCAAGTTTGAAGAGCCAAAGTCTCGCTGCTTTGTGGATGCGTCTGTCTTTCCGCGTCAAAACTTGAGGGTTTATTTGACCTTATATGAACAGGTCATCATTGCACTACCACTCAATAAAGACTCTGAATACTTTTATAAGATGTTTCAGTTGGGGAAATATGAATTTCGAGAGCTGGTGGCACGAGGACGGTTGTTGTTTGTGGCACCACAAAACCTTGAGCGATATTCTCAAGAATTACTGTCTGATATCATTATGGTTGATCCTTGCTCTATCATTTTCTCAAGGCGGCTCGCGGCCTCAACCATTCGAGGTATACAAGGTAAATCAGGAATAATTGGTACAACCTTCTCAAGTGATGAGCAATACCACTTCCTTCATCAATGCTCTCGTATTAAAAGCCCTTCAATACAAAGCCTTGCTCAAACACTCTCAGAGCAATGGCAATACGGCGAATATATGGTCAATAGAGAGGGGGCTGTATCAACGCATCGACTCGGGCTATCCAGTATTGCAGCTAAAGGTTTTGAGCTGAGAGGGCGAGATATTTATCTTGAATTATCAACAGCGGCTATGGCGTATGAATATGCTCAAGGACTTAGCGCACATCATTTTCCTTTTGACGGGGAGCAATATTCCGAAGTATCAGCGTGTCAGGTGATTAGTGGGTTTTACAATGGTGTTCGTACTGACTCAAAGCAGATTCATGAATCTGAATTGGGTATGTTACTTCATGAGATATATGCTATTGATAACGATATGGATATTCTTGAACTTGATTCTGCGCTTTCAAATAGCCTGATTCGCTCTTTACCTAGTATCATTAACCAGTTCGCCAATATGGATGAAAGTGAGCGATTCCATAAATTGAGAGCGCTTAAGGATGAGGTAACTAGAATTGAAAGCAATAAAACCCGAATGTCGCGACTCAACATATCAGGATTTCCTTCGGTGGCTGCGGGGGCTGGAGTGGAGCTAGTGGGAATTAAAGGCGGTGGTGTAGTTGCGCTTGGAGGTTGGTTACTCAATGCACTCAATGTATATGCCGATGAACTCCAGTTAACGAATAGCCCGATATTCACCAAACTTTCAAGCTTAAATCATTTCACCAGCCATGATGCTGTTATTATACAGCGTGTAAGGAAGAGGATTTCGACGTCATATAACGCTTCGCTTCAATGATATGGTGAGTAAACTTACCGAACAGGTTACTAATCTTTACGAATGAGCATCTAAAACTTCAAATAAAATCACTGTCTTAAAATACAGCTATGGTTTACACTATTTCCGTTGCATCGACTGAAAAATGTAAACCTTTTAGACGAAATTGGATAAATAAAATGAAAACTTATCATACCTACAACGCTGTAGATGTTGCATTGAGCTTGCTTAAGCACGCGAAAGAGCAAGGTAAATGTTTCTCCAATTTGCAGCTACAGAAACTCACTTACGTATGCCATGGCTTGTCTTTAGCGCATTTTCAACGTCCTCTAGTGGTTGATGACGTATTTGCATGGAAGTTTGGTCCAGTTGTGCCATCTGTGTATTTCCGTTTTAAGTCGTACGGTTCAAACGTCATTACTGAGCATGGCGATGTCGTTCTCGATGCTGAAAGCGAATCGATCGTGAAGGATGTTGTGTCTAAATTGGGCGACTTAAGTGGACCACAGTTGGTGGACTTAACACACCGAGATGGTAGCCCATGGCATCAGGTTTGGGATGGCACACATCAAAAAGTGATTCCAGACCATTTAATCCAATCCCACTACGTGCAAATCAAACAGTCAGGACATACTACCAGTCTGTGAGTGATAAAGAAAAAAGTGTCGTCAGTTTCCTCATTGACGACACACCATCGGCTGAGCAATCATCCAAGACCTTCCATGACGACTACGAGCTGAACTTTCAAGATTTCCTTGAACGAACTGTCGATGAACGTGCTGCTGAAGACTTTTCATATACCAATAATGGAGTGAAAAAAGCAGGTAGACGGCTTCGTAAAAAAGAAGGGGATCTTAAATCTGCCACCACGACTATCCAACAGTTTCGCGCTGCTCATGAAAAGCCACTCAATACTATTGCCTATCTTGTTGGGCGTTGTTGTCGTGAACTTGGTATCGATGTTAAGCCTGTAACTCGGTTAAAGCGTTTAGACACTATAATCGATAAGCTTCAACGTAAATCACTTGACGGCCACACAGCGAACGCAACATGTGTCACTAATATGAATGATATTGGTGGGTGCCGAGCGATATTCCCGGATTTAATCTCACTAGAGCAGGCAGTATCTCAATTACAAGGTACTGTTGAGAAAGTAGGTCGAGTGAGAATTAAAGATATTGATAATTATATTTCTAATCCTAAACCAAATGACTGTGGTTACAGAAGCTTACATGTGATTTATCGATATGATCATACGAGTGGCAAGAGCTTTAACATAGAAGCTCAATTGCGGACTAGGCTTCAACACCTTTGGGCTACCACTGTCGAAATAGTGGATATCTTGGAAGGAACAAAAATCAAAACGCATTCTCATAGTGCCAATGAAGATAAAGACGATCTACAGATCAAATGGGAAGAATTACTCTCGATCATGAGTCGGTATATTGCAGATGCCGAAGGCGCTATAGTGTTAGGCGAAGAAGAGATAAATCAATGTTCAATACGGCTGCGTGAGCTAAATGATGAGATTAATGCGCTAGGTAGACTTAAAACTTTTAGGATCTTATCTGAAAAAATAGAAACCTGTTGCGATGATGCTACCGAACATGTTTTGTTAATAATTGATGAGAAATCATTGAAGCTTATCTTCAGTGAGGAGTTCAGCGATTACAGCAAGGCTATTTCTGTTTACAACGCTGCGGAAAAGGTGACCAGTAGTCATTCTGGGATCAATGCCCTACTCATCTCAACGAAGAATATGGGGCAGCTCTCAGAAGCTTATCCTAATTATTTAGGTGATTGTGCTTCGTTTATTGTGTTGCTTCAAGAAGCGATGCAAAGGTAGCTAACAAAAAAATAAAGTCCACTCCATAGAGAGGCGAATTGATCGCCTCTCTTTTTTATTCAGGTATCGCCAGCTCACCTAATGGCACGTATCGCGCCTTGTTTTCTGTTCGATAAAAGCTGATTTTCTTTATCTTCCAGCCATAGCGTAAATACTTAGTGTCGGTCAGATAGTAGCCTTCTCCCATTGAAAACCGCTCTCGATGCTCCACACTTTTCTCTTTGTCATTCAGAAAGGCCGTCTCTGGATGATTGAGGCTCGCTTTACGCATTTCCGAAAACAGATGTCTGTTGTGCTTCGACCATGCCAGTATGATGGTCTTTAACGTTTTGGTATGAAACTCACCCGCATACGGCTCACTGATTTCTGCATCATAGTCGGTGAGTGTCGCCACAATCACACCTTTAGCCCATATCGGTACTTCCAGAGCCTCTTGGAACGCCTCCTCCGCTTGTTGGTGCTCGCGCCATGCTTCTTCCCGCTCCTGTTGTTTGGCTGCTTCTTTTGCTGCCTCCTGTGCTTTGGCTTGCGCTTCAATCTGCTTAATCTGCATTCGACCCAAATCAACGTTTGTACAGTCCAATGCGTACGTCCTAATGAATCGGATGAGCTGCTGGTGGTACTTGTCATGCAACCATCGCTTATCGGCTTCTCCTTTGTGTATATGGTAATAGTTGAGCGTGCTTAAACAGTGCTCTGCAAATCCTTGGTCATTACCCCCACAGCCTAAATCTAAGCGGCATTCGTGTTGGTGCTCATTATCAAAGGTGACGGTCACTTTGGTTTTATCGTACCCGCCTAATGGATTGGTCTTAGCGACGTTTAGTGCCTTAGCTTCAAAGTCAGCAAAGTCATACTCAGTATCAGAATCAAAGACTCTGGATTCTGACCAATGAACATAAACGGTGAGCGGTTGAATGGTTTTTTCTGCCATGATTGGTATTCCTTTTTCGTTATAGAGGTGAAACTGACAACACGCTGAGCATCGGTGTCTGTTTGAGTTGTTCGTTATCGAGGTAGAACAGGCTCAGCCCTTGAGTACTTAGGCGTAGCTTGGTGGGAATAGTGTTAAGGCACTGGCCTACGAGGGTGAAACGTAACGTCTGTTTCTGGATGAGTGCTTGCTTGATGGTCGCAAGGTGTGGGAAGTAATTCATGTGCTCTGTAGGCAAGTCCACCTCAATGCACGTTAGCCACTGTCGATACGTACCACTCTCTTGGGTATCCATCTCACTCTGTTCAAACAGGGATTGATATTGCTGTTTGGTGCGTTCAGGCAACAGGCAAGCAAAGTAGCGAGTGGTGAGCGTTAAAATGAGGCTGTCGTATTGCGCAGTCACCCAAGGCAGGGGCGTGGTGCGTTTAAAACTGTCTTTGCCCTCCAGGCGCGTTTTTTC
This sequence comes from Vibrio sp. YMD68, assembly GCF_029958905.1. Classification (NCBI taxonomy): domain Bacteria; kingdom Pseudomonadati; phylum Pseudomonadota; class Gammaproteobacteria; order Vibrionales; family Vibrionaceae; genus Vibrio; species Vibrio sp. YMD68. The sequence goes on from NZ_CP124614.1 coordinate 1,024,642, forward strand.
TGCATAACCTAAATCCGCGAGGATGTTTAACCATCGTCGAATCGTATCAGGGGACTTTCCTATTCCTAACGCCTCTGAGACATCACACACACTCTCTAAAGATTTGGGGTAACGAGTAGGAAGCTGAGCAAGCAGTAAAAAGACCGCTTCGATATTGGATGGTGGCATGGCTGTGCTCCTATAGAATGAAAAAAGCCACAACCGATTAGGCTGTGGCTTGAACTAACATTAAGAATGAATTGAGGCGCTTACTCCTCGTTGTAGCGCTCGTGAGTGATGAGCGGATGGTCATGAGTTGGACAGTCAGGTAACTCTGGTCTGTCTTCTTCCAACGCTTTATCTATCAGTGCGGCAGATGTGCCAATCGCAGTCGACACCGCAAAACCGGCTGCACTGATGGTGCCAATGGCCCCAAAAACAGGGGCGGCGGTAATGACGCCCGCGACACTGGCTGTGGCTGCGACAGCTTTACCAACGGTTACATACCAAGACATGGTGGTCTCCTTTTTTTGTTGAGTGAAAGTAAAAAGGCCATCTCAAAATGAGATGGCCTTATCGGGTGTTGCTATGATTAGAGTGGTTATTGTTAGGGTGAGTACGCTTTATCATTGAGGCCCCACCGTAATAAGGTCATAGGCGTCCATCGCCATGTACGCCAGAAAGTTATGCTCCCAAAGCTGATACAGCTCTTTTGCTGCACTGTCCTCTTTAATGGGTGCCCAGCCTTGCTGGTGGTGGGCAAACCATTCTCCTCGGCTGAAATCAAAATCGAGTCCTCGCTCTAATTCAGGGTAGTGATGACCGATATAAGCAAAGTCCGTGATGTAGCTGTAATGCCATGCGCCATCACTGTGTTTATTGAGACAAATTTCAACCGGATGAAAGCCGCCCTTTTCAGCGCTGTAACTGGCATCTCGAAAGTTGAAGATAATACCGTCAGCATCAATTAGTGAATCAGCAAGCTCATCATCTAACGTAAGCTGGTGTGCTAGCGTTGTCACAATAGAGTGTATCAGAGCATCAGAGACAGGGAGCAATGACGCTTTGATGTTGGTGGAAAGAAACCCTATTTGGCTTCGGATTAACAGTTGTTTAGACATAATGCGCCCTCCTACAGGCAGTAAGATAAGGTAATTTAAAATAGAACGGTTGAGTTCGAGCCAGAACGACTCATGATAAAGCGGTCATTGACCGAGGTGACTTAAGGGCTAGATGGCGTGCTTTTTCACTGCGCGGTAAGGCGGTGCAGAGCCATTGAGCCAGCACTTGCCTTGATAGCGAGTCACTAACTGTTGAAAGAGCCACATCTCAAACGCAGAGCTTGGCGCAATGGAGACATCAAAACCGTCTTCATCACCACGTGTTCGGTCTTGCCAAGTGGCCTTAAAATCCGACAGGTGCGTGTTCAACACACGATACGACTCTTGCTCCTTTTCATTTTGAGGGACACGTAACCAAACAGAAAGGCGCTGACAATGCGGCATCACTCGATAATCACGAGCCTGGTCTAATGTCTGACGTACAGCACGTATCCACCCTTCGGCTTTGGTATCACGTCCATTGAGTTTTAATCCACCCGATTCCGCTTGCGCGGACCAATCACAGCCGTATTTAACCAGCAGGCTATGTTGCGTATCGACGCCACAAAACTGCCAATCACGACACCGCTTATTGGTGTCTGGATCAAATAGATTACTGCAACCTATCAACATGTGAAGCATAATAAGGTCATCGCTTCTCAATAAGCATTGGTAACGCTCATACAGACGTTTCTTAAGCTGATGGTCACTCATGGCTGTCACGTCTTGATTCAAGCGCTCAGTAAAGAGCTGACGCACCTGCTGCTCGATGTCTTTCTCTGGCACGCGCAGTGCCAGTTGTTCATACACAATGTCATAAGACATGATGAATACTCTCCCTTTCAAAATAACAAAAACGGCCCATCAGAATGACAGGCCGTCTCAATAAAAACGATATCTTCCGCGTCATGTTTTCACCTTGGTAAACCTCACATCATCAAAATGTTCATCCATTAACTGACGACAAAACATCCGAGACCAACTGAGCAAGACATCCATGACTTCAGGCCTAGCGAGCTCACAGCCTTTGATGTCTGGCTGATAAAACCAGCCGCGTTTGAAGTTAAAGTACAACTCTGGTGTCACACTGCGGTGCGTGTCATCGGGATAAGCAAAGCTGGCGATAAACACCACACGCCACTGCTGGTCATGACGCTCTAAACGCACTTCAACAGGATGAGTGCCACGACGAGTTTGATAGTAAGGCGTATGACGAAAGCTCACGGAGAGCTTATCGACATTGATAGGTCTTGGGGCACTGTCCAGCGCCGCACTTAAACACTCAACCAATGAAGGTAATAAAGTCACCTCATTGTCATAGCAAGACACAACAGTATTCATCACAACCACCCTCGCTCGGCAAAAGAGACGCTTTCTTTGCCAATCACAATATGGTCCAGCACACGAACGTCAATTAACGCTAAGGCATCGACGAGACGGCGGGTAATCTTTCTATCAGCTTGAGATGGCTCAGCGACACCAGATGGGTGATTGTGTGAAAAGATAACCGCTGATGCATTATGCTTAAGCGCGGCTTTCACGACTTCACGGGGGTACACGGAGGCGGCATCCACCGTACCTTGAAACAGCTCATCAAAGGCTATCAGTTGATGTTGGTTATCCAGAAACATCACGGCAAACACTTCACGCTCATAATGCGCGAGTTTACAACCGAGAAACTGTTTAACGTTATTGGGGTTTGTGTAGGCATCACCGACTTCAAAGCTTTGGGCTAAGATATCGGCGGCTGTTTCGAGTACTTGCATGGCCGTAATAGGCTGTGGAAACTCATAGGTTGCATTGGGTAAGTGGGTAGGCATAGGTCAATCCTCTTAGGTTACAGGCACAAAAAAGCCCGCAGCGCATAAGAGCGTTACGGGCGATTAAGAATAGAGATACACCTAGGTAATATAGACCTATGAATTTTTGATATTTAGGGAAAACTTAATGCTATCTATGCTTTATTTAAATAACGGACTATTTGTTAATGTATTTATGCGGTACCTACGATGTAGATATAAACGGATCAAACTGAGGTATTTCGGTGGCTACATCAAAATTCCGAGTGTTTCTAAAACATTATTGATTAATAAAAAACCAACCCCAGCGCCAATCAATTGCGGCCCACACATCCAAAATACCTTTACTTTAAATGTTTCGGCTGCTCCTGAAGTCATTATGAAATCTGGTTTGCAAAAATCCCTAAATAATTTGCCAATATAAGCGCCTAAAGCCATAGTAGGGGGCAATACAGTAAGCAAAAGGGCTACTCCAAGAAACCCTAATTGCCCAATTTCACCTTTAAATACAAGAGTCAAGACCATACATCCTGTTAAAGCGAACGTTATTAAATAGTATCTTTTGAAGCTGCTTTTTTTTTCATAATCCATTTCACTAGATTCCATATCGTACCTCTTTGTTTTTATACCTAAGTAAAATTGAAAAAATCGATGTTTCTCATTATTTAATTCTTAACGGAAAGGCTAGCCCATTGAAAAAATCGTTAACTTGCAATGACAAATTAGAGTCATGCTGAATTTTCAAGCCACTTAACGGAGCATTACCAGTACAATCGGTTTCTTCTGAAAAAGGTGAACCCTCATACCCATTGACTGGCGTTTTTTCAACGACATAAGCGGTATATAATGCATTCTCTTCATTAAAATTTTTATTCGTTATATAACCGAGTTCAAAAAAAGTGCCCTCTTGAATACCGATCACATTACAAACTCCATTAACAATATAGCTCGCACCATAGCCCGGACCTTCACTTTGATGATACCCATAAGCTCGAATTTGAAATAAGCTGCCCAGCCCATCAAAAGAAACTAAAGCCGTCATTTCTGAGCCATCTTGTTTTAAAACAGTTAGGTTTGAGAGCAATGTATCGTTAGCATCGTAAACATGCTGCTTAATTTGAACTTCTTGTCCGTTAACTAGCAGTTTTCCAGCTTCGCTTGATTTCAAAACAACGTTAGCTTGACTAGACCAAGCAACGACACTTAATAGCAAGGTGGGGATTAAGGTTGATTTCATTGATTACTCCAAAGTAATAGACGCATTAGTGGTTAGAATGATAGGCGCATTAGAGACCGTTAAGCTTGCAGTGCTAATCGGTGTATCTAATGTGCAGCCTTGGTTTTCACATACATCGATAACGCTCTCTGTTGGAGGTGTAGGACCAACTTCGATTGCTTTATCATCACTGCATCCTATCAAGACGGTAGTGCAGAATATGAACACAATATTTTTCACAGCTTCACTCTCCTAATTAGCACAAGAAGCACCCATGTGGGTGCACATGCTGCGCTATATTACTTGTATCTTAATTGCACCGCAACAGGTGCAGTGTCATTTATGAGCAAAATAATATTTAAAAACATAACCGGTCGGAAAATTCGATATGTACGACTGAGTAAACACTTATCTCAACAAGACGTTGATCGTATGTGTAGTTTAAAAGGAATAGAGATGACAAGAAGCAAACTAGCGAAGGCCGAAGCTGGAATGATTAGAATAACCGATGAGATGCTAAGAGATCTCGCTGAAATACTTGACGTCGGTGTTAACGTATTTTTTGATGATCTTGATGAATAGAGTCATCAAGATCACCTGATGACTCATGATGTTGTTAAGTAAGCAAAATACAAGACATATTGGCTGAACAGTCGATATGATCGCTCCACCACTGCATCATATCTCGTCGTTGCTCTACGTATTGAGTACGATTGTAGGCCGCTCTCACTTTATCCTTATCTGCATGCGCTAAAGCTGCTTCGACTAGATCGCCCGTGAACTGAGGTTGTTCATTGAGTGTAGTGCTCGCCAATGAACGTAGACCATGAGATACCAATCGGCCTTTGAACCCCATACGCTTAAGAGCCATGTTCACGCTAGCGTTACAGCATGGCCGTGATTCATCTTTATGGGAAGCAAAGATAAACTCACTGACACCATGTCCACTGATTGCTTTCATTTCATTGAGTAAAGCTAACACCTGTGTTGATAAAGGAACGCAATGCTCGCGCTTCTTTTTCATTCTTTGTGCAGGAATACGCCATAGCTTTTTAGTCCAGTCAATTTCATCCCATCTTGCTCCTGCCGCTTCGGAAGGGCGAACCATTGTATGGAGCTGCCATAAGATCAAACAACGAGTCGTACTAAAGATTCGAGCGCGTGATAAAGCTGACATTAACTCTGGTAATGCTTCTGGCGGTAATGTCTTCATATTCTCAGCATTTGGCTTTTTAAAAGCTTCTTTGATATCGGTTAAACCGTTCACTTCAATGTAGCCGCTATTACGAGCAAACTTCATGATCTCGTTTACACGTTGGCAAATCCGACGCAACACTTCAAGCTTTCCTTGTTTTTCTAGAGGCTTGAGCGCTTGAATCATTAATTGTGGGGAGAGCTCAGAGATAGGCACTTCACCAAGTGTAGGCAAAAGGTGTAACTCAAGAGAGCGATAAATATCATCAGCATGATCTTCAGTGATGTTGCTCTTTTTTACATCAAGCCATTCTAAGGTGATACTTTTCAACGTCATATTGAGACGCATTTTCTCTTTTAGTACCTGTTTGTCACGGTAAGATTTAGGATCGATACCTTGCTCGATAAGACCACGAGCTTCACGAGTTTTTTCTCGTACTGTTTTAAGAGAGGTCATTGGATAGGTGCCAAGCGTGAGGTTAACACGCTTAGAGAGTACAGGATGGGTATAGTTGAACAGCCAGGTTTTAGTGCCGTTCGGTTTCACTCTAAGACGAAGGCCATTTCCATCAGAAAGAATGTATTCTTTAGTTTTAGGCTTTGCGCTTTTAAGTTGAGTTTCAGTAAGGGGTTTAACTTGTTTTGCCATGATGGTACACCGTTGAATTGAACATACGGACAATGTACCCAAGGGTGTACCTTTACAACCACGTTATGTCGCTGTGCTATCAGCCGTTAAGCGACAGCCAAACCACGTAATACGGTAATTTAGGCATAAAAAAAGACGTCCTAAGACGTCTTTCTTCATGTGTTTGGCGGAGAGATAGGGATTTGAACCCTAGAAGGGCTACAAACCCTTGCCGGTTTTCAAGACCGGTGCTTTCGACCACTCAGCCATCTCTCCGTTGTTGGAGCGTATAATAAAGGGTGCTCAGCAGGTTGTAAATAGGCAACCATATCGTTTGCTTTCTTTTTATACACTTCAGGTGATTTTCTTTTGGGTTGAACGAATTATAGACATTGTTTCATTAAACTTTGAAGGCGATGGCAAGAAAGTGGTGGCTGAGTCTCTCTGGTTTGGGGGCTATGGTTACAGGGTGTTAAGTCTTTGGGGCTCAGGAATAAGGAATATGGAATATGGAAAAAAGGAATGGAATCAAATCCATTAGCTGCTTGCGACTGTGAGAAAGAGAAAGAGAAAGAGCCAGAGCATACGTAACTTTTGAGGTTGCGATACTCTGGCGTTCATTCCTAAGCGATCTTATTTACATCGCAAATAGAGGATGTTGAGTCTAATTTTCTCGAGCATAAAAGCGCTGTAACTCGGTCAAACCTTGCATCAATATAGGCAATGTAGGGGTTTGATCTTTCAACCTTTTATACTCTTCGTCATAAAGTTTGAAGTTGCCGAACTTATCAATAACAGTCGTTTTATTCGATGTGATCAAAGCCAGTTCTCTGGAGTCTCCGGCAAGAATCCATTTTCTTCGACGTTCATCGAAAATATTGCGGCCACTGCTGTAGTCACTTGGATTAGATGATACACCGAGTAAGTCTTGTAACAACGTCACCGATACATCTAAATGACTCGAACGATGATTATAGGTTGCAGGTAACTTACCAGGCCATTGAATCACCATAGGGACTTGTAATTGATAACGACTAAAGTTGGTGCTTGCACCCCAGGTGTTGGTGTTGGTTTCATTAAGTTCTGTACCGTGATTAGAAGTGATGATCACGACAGTATTTTGAGCCAATTGCAATTCATCAAGCTTATTGAATAAGGTGCCAAGTTCTTGATCCGCTTGTTTTACGGATGCTTGATAATTCTGAGAAAATACTTCTTTGGCGGTGCCCGAATTGACTTCTTCCAAAGAGAAGTTTTCAATCGTTGTTAGTTCGATAAAGCTAAACCATGGGCTTTTTGATTTACTGGCCCAGTCACTCCATGCTTCAATGGTTTGGCTATCGGCTGTTCTGGCGCTATCAAATGCTAGACCAGAGAAGGACATTCCACGAAACAGTGTCTCTGCGTAAAGATCATCATCAAAATTGTCGCCGCTGAATAAGCCGAAGTTGTATTTCTTATCTGTCAGCGTATCAATCAAAACGGGCAAGCTGGCTTGAGACTTGATGCTGGCTGCGTAGCTACTCGGTAATCCATAAAGTAAGCCAAACATGCCGTACATGTTATTACTAGAGCTGTAGTGATTGGTAAAATTCAATGCGTTTTCTGCATAGTGTGACGTGAATGGCATCACGTTATTGTCCAGCGAGTCTGCTCTAAGGCCGTTAATACTCACGATCAATATATTCAGATTGTTTCCACGTCGGTCAAAGCGCAGTTTATCGTACGGATAACGGACGAGATCACCACTGCCTTCGCTTTCTGCAAGACGTTTCAGATAGTCATCCTTGTCTAATAATCCATGTTTTTCCATGAACGATTTTGCCGTCATTGGGTAAGACAACGGGAAGTTGGATTTCTGGCTCGTCACTGGGTTGTAGAAGTAAGCGTCAGACCAAACATAAGTTAGATGGCTGGCAATAAAACTCAGAAAAAATACGGCAGTAATAGGTCGCCCTACATGTTTATGAGAAAGTTTACGCTGTTTACGCCATACCCATTCAGACAACCCTAATTGAAGGAGAAAAATGAGCGGTAAAACAATGAAAAGGTGTTGCAACCCTTGGGCATGCTCACTGCTTCCCTCGTTAAACAGAAGCTCCCACACGAGTGGCGTTAAGTGTAAATTGAGGGTTTGGTAGGCTTGAGTATCGATTAAAAGAACCGTCAAACCGATGGTGGCGAAACACACCGAAAAAAGTCGAAATAGTTTACGCGACGGAATAATAAATGTTAACGGGAACAAAACAAGCAAGTACAGCGCAAACACCAGAAAGCCGAAATGCCCGACCCAAGAAGAAGCGAGATAAAACTGCCCCAGCAAGGTTTCTGGCCAAGGAGATTGTGTAATGTAGCGGGTACCAATTAACATTGCTGCAATGATATTGAAGAAAGCAAACCAATGCCCCCAACCCACTAAACGAGAAACTCGTTCGCTATATGTATTTCCGCTATCTACCATTAGTCGTTTTGCAGCCCGTTATAATTAATGTGTTTGCTCTTCTAATGAAGAAATCAACGCTTGAGCAAATTTTTCAGCAATTGCTTTGCGTTGTGAAGCAGCAACGTTCTGATTTAAAACATTGGTTGCAATGTTTCCAGCGATCATCAATGAAAGTTCTGGTGTGGCACCATGTTTATCCAAAATAGCGGCTACTTCCGCTAGGATAATTTCAACTTGATCGTCACTGTATTTAGATGTAATCGGCATAAAGACTCTATAGATGATAGTAAAAGCGGCTTATGATAACCTACAATGCCTATCAACTGAAACCTAGAACGCCGATATTTTCACTATGAGCCTTCAACTATCCAACGTCATTTTACACCAACTTTCGAAAAACGATCAGGATGAACTGATCGTTAATTTTCGTTCTCATTCATTAGAAAACGATGGCTCTACAGAGCACCTTGTGGCTGAGTTACATCGTGTCTTTAACGCTAAAGCCGGCAAAGGCTTTGGTTCTTTTAAGTCAGACAGCGAATTTCAAATGTGGTTGCAAGAACTTCGCCAAGGTGAGAAGAATTTTTATGATTTCTCACAACTTAGTGCAAACCGACTGAAACAAGAACTCTCTAAGTACCCATTCGCTGACGAGGGTATTCTGGTTATTGCCGAATACCAATCACTGGCGACTGACTATTTATTCGTTGCATTACTTCCGTCAATTCAAAGCCTTAAAGTGACGGAAGGATTAGAGATCAGTGCGACAGACTATCTCGATATCAATAAAATGGATATCGTTGCTCGAATCGATTTATCGAGTTATGAGACAGACAAAGAGTCAAATCGATATTTAGCGTACATAAAAGGTCGCGTTGGCCGCAAGGTGGCAGACTTTTTCCTAGACTTCCTTCAAGCGGAAGTAGGATTGGATACAAAACAACAAAACCAAGTATTGATGCAAGCAGTACAAGATTTCTGCAGTGACTCCAAGTTAGAAAAGGAAGACGCAACAAATTACAAAAAGCAAGTCTACGATTATTGCAACGAAACGATCAAATCGGGCGCAGAAGTTCAAGTTCGTGAATTGTCTGGTGAGCTTCCTCAAAGCCAGGAAGGAACAAGCTTTCTTGATTACACCAAAGAGCAAGGCTACGAATTAGAAGACAGTTTTCCAGCTGACCGTTCGACAATGCGCAAGTTGACTAAGTACGTCGGTGCGGGTGGTGGACTGAATGTGAGCTTTGATAGCTTGTTACTGGGTGAACGTATTTTTTATGATCCAGAGACGGATACGTTAACGATAAAAGGAACGCCACCTAATTTACGTGACCAATTAACACGAAATTAGTGATATAGAGAGAGCTTTTGCTCTCTCTTTTTTTATTTATTGGTCATGGTGACATATTCTATAAATACAGTGCATTACATTATGGAAAATAATAGGTTACCTCTATGTCGATGGAAGCGATGAAAACCAAGAAAAAGCAACTGCTGGCCATTGTCTGTCTTTGGTTCTTGGTCATTATTACTACAATGAGCCTTGTCCGGGCGAATTCAGACAATCAGGCGAGTATTACAGAGCTTGGTAATAGTCTGAAAGACCTTCGGAATTCGCTCTATTTTGATGCACAATATCGAATGGCTCATGTGGACGATACCTCTCTTAAAGTTCAATTGCTTTACGCGTTAATCTTACAGTTGGAGACCAACGATAAGAGCCGTTTCTTTCAGCCCGACACTGGCCAGTTAATATTCACGACCAAACGTTTTATTGAATTAATGCAACAGTTTAATGACACCGATGTACAGATCATTGAATTGGTTGATCAACTCAAAAAGGCCAGAGAATCCTACCAAGGTAATGCAGCGATGCAGTCGGTGTATTTTCAGCTGAGCAGTCACATATTTGAAGCCATGTTTAGCAACGCTTCCGCCAGCCCTGAAATATATCGTTCTTTGGATTATTTGTTTGTTCAGTCTCAGAAGATGGCGACTGAAGACGGAGAAAGGCTACAACAGGCTCTGGCTCAAACGTCTTCTGTTTTAAGTGTTTATGCCAAAGGAAGCTATTTGGTCGAAAAACTGGTCAATCACCCGGTCAACCTCGTCCAATCAGAAGTAAAGCGTCAATATGATGAGCAAATGAATGATTACTTTATGATGTCCATTGCCGCGAGTGCGTTGGCGATAATCAGTCTGTTTTTTATGCTTTTGCAACAGCCCGTCCAGTTAATTAATCAGGGGGTTGAAGAAAAAACAAAGGAAGAGGATTTAGCAACTGATGACACTGAGCAACGGGTGTCTTCTATTGCACAAAAACAAAAAACTGTAACAACGCAACACAATGAAAAAGGTGACGTGATGAGTAAACCTCTACAATTTGGTCAGGCAGATTCTAATTCGTCGTCAGTACAGGGGAAATCCACGACTCATCATCAGGATTCTTCTACAAAACATCAACCCGATCAGACAATCGATGATAATGAAGAATCCCTTGTTTCTGAAAAAGTGAACATCGATCATATGTTGCACTCTCTAAACGGCGACAACGAATCCGTCTTATTGCTCTTAGATGTGTTTGTTCAGGACCATCAAACCAATGCACAAGATATAAGAGAAACGCAAGAGGCCGATATTGAACATGCCATGCGAATCGCACACAGCTTAAAAGGGGTTGCGGGTAACCTTGGTGTTTTAGGGTTAAAAGACATTGCCACTGATATTGAAACGGATCTCAAACAAGGTACTCGTGTGAGTGATGAGAAACTTGAGCGTTTGGCTATCGCCTTATCGTCAGCGGTAGGCAGCGCAAGGGATTATATAAACCAGCATTCTTGATCTCTATAGTTAGCTTAGTCCTGCGTCATTTCATCAGTGTCTGCCCGTTGTCAGAGCACACTAACTACGCCTTTAAAAGCCTATTCAACTCGACCCTTTTGGCCTTTCTCTCCGCTTTTTCTAGAATCTCTTGGCGTTTTCTAGAAAAAATGACCATAAATGGCATTATTTAGTAATTATCGCTTGAGATTTTTTGTCGAAAAACTTATAGATGGATAAATACATTTTTTAATACATGGAGCGTTTTTGTGATGAGAGTCGGTTTAGTTGGTTGGCGTGGTATGGTTGGTTCCGTGCTTATGCAACGCATGGTAGAAGAAAAAGATTTCGACCTAATCGAACCTGTTTTTTATAGTACCTCTCAAGTTGGTATTCCAGCGCCTGCTTTAGGTAGCAACCCAGCAGGTATGCTGCAAGATGCGTTTGACATCGAAAGCTTGAAACAATTAGATGCAGTGATCACTTGTCAGGGTGGCAGCTATACCGAGAAAGTATACCCGGCACTTCGCCAAGCAGGGTGGAAAGGGTACTGGATTGATGCAGCCTCTACGTTGAGAATGGCTCAAGACTCCATTATTACTCTTGACCCAGTCAACTTGGCTCAGATCCAGCAAGGAATCCATTCTGGAACCAACACCTTTGTGGGTGGTAACTGTACTGTCAGCTTGATGCTCATGGCTTTGGGTGGTCTTTACGAGAAAGGCCATGTTGAGTGGATGAGTGCAATGACTTATCAAGCGGCATCGGGTGCTGGTGCGAAAAATATGCGCGAGCTTATCTCGCAGATGGGTGTGGTGAATGATTCGGTTAGCTCAGAGCTGGCTAATCCAGCGAGTTCCATTTTAGATATTGATAAAAAAGTGGCAGATACGCTACGTTCCGGTTCGTTCCCAACGGATCAGTTTGGTGTTCCTCTTGCTGGCTCATTGATTCCTTGGATTGATGTGAAGCGTGAAAATGGCCAAAGCAAAGAAGAGTGGAAGGCCGAAGTTGAAGCGAACAAGATTTTAGGTTTTCAAAATAACCCAGTGCCTATTGATGGTACGTGCGTTCGTATTGGTGCTATGCGTTGTCATGCCCAAGCGCTTACGATTAAGTTAAAGCAGAATATTCCGCTTGATGAAATTGAAGAGATGATCGCGACTCATAATGATTGGGTTAAAGTGATTCCAAATGATCGCGATATTACGGCGCAAGAACTCACGCCAGCAAAAGTTACTGGAACACTATCAGTGCCAGTAGGACGTTTACGTAAAATGTCGATGGGTGATGATTTCTTGAATGCGTTTACGGTTGGTGACCAACTACTTTGGGGTGCCGCAGAGCCTTTGCGTAGAACATTGCGTATTTTGCTCGCAGAAAAATCATAATTATTGCTGCATTGGATAAAAGCGCCTGTTGGCGCTTTTTTTATATCTTAATTCAGAAGGTTTCGTGGTTTATCCAATAGGCTCAGTAGGAACAATACGCTTATCTGGATCCGCTAATTCTGCGCCACAAAACTTGCAATGAAGTGCATCGCTTTCATGTCCTGTCTTCATACAGTTTGGGCACTTAACCAAATTCCTATGCGCATTCATCTCTTGATTTAATTCTGCCGTGATGATCCCAGTGGGTACCGCTAGAATGGAATAACCGAGCAGCATGACAAGAGAAGCGACCGATCGACCAAGAGGTGTTACTGGTGAAATATCGCCATAACCTACCGTCGTAATGGTTACGATAGCCCAATAGATGCTCATCGGAATACTAGAAAAACCATTTTCAGGCCCTTCAATCACGTAAAGCAGTGATCCAAAAATAGTCACTAGAATAGCGACCATACTGAAAAAAATAAGGATCTTTCTTCGGGACATATAGAGTGATCGAAGCAAGATGTGTGAATCTTGAAGGTAGCGGACCAGTTTAAGAACTCGAAAGATTCGCATGACTCTTAATAGACGGATCACTCCCATGAAAGAAGCGCCTGGAATAAGCAAGGCAAGATACGTTGGAAGTATAGCCAGTAAGTCGATCACACCGTAAAAACTCCGCGCATAGGCGGTTGGCTTTGGTGAACAATAGAGCCGCAGTAGATATTCAATGGTGAATAGACCAGTAAAAAAGTATTCAAGGATTTTTAGAGCAAAATGCCACTCTGCATCAGAAGAGTACACTGAGTCGGCCACTAGGACGGATAGGGATAAAAATATGGCGATGATCAGCCCGATATCAAAAATACGACCCGCTTTAGTATGGGTGCCAAAAATGATGATGTAGAGATGATGTTTCAATGAATGGTCAGTTAAAGTCATAATGATGCTGCTAGTGAATGAACAGCACCATAATAGCGTGAGATCAAAAAGTAATCGAGTGGTTAACAGGTCAGCCGTGGCTAGGCTAAGCCGGGAAATAAGTTCCTAAGCCCGTTTGCGATAAACTCGATCCCTAAAGCCCCGAGGATAAGCCCCATTATACGTGTAATCACATTGATACCTGTTTGCCCTAAAAAACGTACGATAAGAGGCGCTGAACGAAACAGCAGCCAAGAGCAGCAGCAAAAGATTGCTACGGTAATAATGATGCCCAGCGTATCAAGTGTACTGGGGTAGCGGGCTCCATAAACAATGGTTGAACTGATCGCACCTGGACCGGCCATCAGAGGCATGGCCAAAGGGACGACGCCAATTTGTTCCTTACTTACATACTCAGACTTTTCTTGTTTATTTTGCTTATCTTCACCGAGCTTTCCGCTCATCATTGAGAAAGCAATGCTAAGCAGTAGTAGCCCACCTGCAACTCTGAATGAGTCTAGAGAGATACTAAACATATCCAATAATACTTGGCCGGCTAACAGTGACACGATCAAAATCATCGCAACAGCAATGTTCGCCGTTCGTGCGGTTTTGTTTTTTTCTTCTGGTGTCATATGTCCCGTCAAAGAAACAAAAATGGGCATGATTCCTACGGGGTTCACCGCCGCAACCAATCCTAAAAAAAACTGTAAAAAAATGGCGATTTCGAATGAAGTCATAGTTCTAACTCGGCAACCGTAAAATAGGGTGAAATAATTTGCCGCGATTCTATGGTAAATCGTTTTTTTGTACGAGCGGTAATGTTGTGTTCGAGATGATTTTTTTTTGCTTATTCCATACAAAATAAGTAATCCGATCTCATGGACTGAACAGCGAAAGAGTAGAGATTGAAATCAAAGATAAAGTTAAATCGCGAAGAAAAAAATTGAGTGCATTCCCACATTTATGACAAAAATCTCTATCATTTATGCCACATTTATCTCAAAAACGTTTAAGCTCGTAGCACGTAAAAAGTGACACTAAATGTACTTTATTGTAGAAATATGTAACTTTTTTACAGGTTTGTGAAAGTTATTTAGTTTTATTTATCTGACTGCGTGATTTTTAATCACTGATTTTTTGGCTTTTAATCATTTGTTTTCAGTGCCTTATGTTTTTGTCGGTGTTTTAACTGCTACTTTGTAGGTAATTGCCTTTTGAGAACTGATCTGAGTCAATTTTTTTCATGGCCTGAAATATTATACTCAGCCCTGAAAGCAATTTACTAAGCCTGTGCAATTGGATTGGTTCTTGACAGTAGTTTTAAGCATCTCGGCGCAATCTTAATAAAAAGTTTTTAACATTTATTTATTTTAGGAGATCCACTATGCCTGTATCGAACTTGGCTGAACTAGACGCTCTAGTAGCTCGTGTAAAAGCGGCGCAACAAGAATTTGCGAACTTTCCACAAGAGAAAGTTGATGAAATCTTCCGTGCAGCATCTCTAGCAGCTTCAACAGCTCGTATCGAACTAGCTAAAATGGCGGCAACTGAATCTGGCATGGGTATCATGGAAGATAAAGTTATCAAAAACCACTTTGCTTCTGAGTTTATCTACAACAAATATAAAGACGAATTAACCTGTGGCATCATCGACCGTAACGATGAAGGTGGTACGATTACTATCGCTGAACCACTAGGAATTGTTTGTGCGATCGTTCCTACGACCAACCCAACTTCAACCGCTATCTTTAAAGCACTAATCTGTCTTAAAACACGTAATGGTTGTATCTTCTCTCCACACCCACGCGCTAAGAATGCAACGAACTACGCAGCTAAAATCGTACTAGACGCAGCAATTAAAGCGGGTGCACCAAAAGACATTATTGGTTGGATTGACGTACCTTCAGTTGAATTGTCTAACACACTGATGAAACATGACGACATCAACATGATCCTTGCAACTGGTGGCCCAGGCATGGTTAAAGCGGCTTACTCTTCAGGTAAACCAGCTATCGGTGTTGGCGCAGGTAATACACCTGTCGTTATCGATGAAACTGCAGATATCAAACGTGCTGTTTCTTCTATCTTAATGTCTAAAACATTCGATAACGGCGTTATCTGTGCTTCTGAGCAAGCGGCGATTGTTGTGGAATCTATCTACGACGAAGTTAAAGCTCGTTTTGCTAAGTACGGCGCAGTTGTGCTAAACACGGCAGATGCAGAGAAAGTACGTAAAGTATTGCTTATTGATGGCGCACTGAACGCGAAAATCGTAGGCCAACCAGCATACAAGATTGCTGAGCTAGCAGGCGTTAAAGTACCAACTTCAACTAAAATTCTTATCGGTGAAGGCTTAGAAGCTTCATGGGATGACGAATTTGCTCATGAAAAACTATCTCCTACACTAGGTCTATTCAAAGCGAAAGACTTTGAAGACGCTGTACGTCAAGCGGGTATCGTATTAGACATCGGTGGTGTTGGTCATACTTCAGTACTTTACACTGACCAAGACAACAACGAAGATCGTATTGCGTACTTCGGTGACAAAATGAAGACTGCACGTATTCTTGTGAATACTCCTTCATCTCAAGGTGGTATCGGTGACCTTTACAACTTCGAATTGGCTCCTTCATTGACACTAGGCTGTGGTTCTTGGGGTGGTAACGCTATCTCTGAAAACGTAGGTCCTAAGCACCTTATCAACAAGAAAATTGTAGCTAAGCGAGCAGAAAATATGTTGTGGCACAAACTACCAAAATCTATCTACTTCCGTCGCGGCTGTCTACCAATCGCAATGACTGACCTTGAAGGTAAAAAACGTGCACTCATCGTTACTGACCGTTTCTTATTTAACAACGGTTACATTGACGATCTACGTGCCATCCTAAAAGAAAAAGGCATGGAAGTTGAGGTATTCCATGAAGTAGAAGCGGATCCAACATTGGCGGTAGTTAAAGCCGGTGCTGAAGCATGTGCAAGTTACCAGCCTGATGTTATCTTAGCGGTTGGTGGTGGTTCACCAATGGACGCTGCGAAAATCATGTGGGTGATGTACGAACATCCTGAAACTGATTTTGAAGACCTATCTATGCGCTTTATGGATATCCGTAAACGTATTTACAAGTTCCCTAAAATGGGTGCAAAAGCTGAACTAGTATGTATCACAACGACTTCTGGTACAGGTTCTGAAGTAACACCATTTGCGGTTGTAACCGATGAGAAAACAGGTCAGAAATACCCATTAGCAGATTACGAACTAACGCCGAATATGGCTGTCGTTGATGCGAACCTTGTGATGGACATGCCTAAGTCTCTATGTGCATTCGGTGGTTACGATGCTGTTACACACGCATTAGAAGCTTATGTTTCCGTTCTAGCAAACGAATACTCAGACGGTCACGCTCTACAAGCACTTAAGATGCTGAAAGAGTACTTACCAAGCTCTTACGCTAATGGTAAGAAAGATCCAATTGCACGTGAAAAAGTACACAATGCAGCAACCATCGCTGGTATGTCTTTTGCGCAGTCTTTCCTAGGTGTGTGTCACTCAATGGCGCATAAATTAGGCGCTGAGTTCCACATTCCACACGGTCTTGCGAATGCGTTATTAATCTCGAACACTGTTCGTTACAATGCGACGAACAACCCAACGAAACAAGCGGCATTCTCTCAGTACGACCGTCCTAAAGCACGTGCTCGTTACGCTGAAATTGCAGAGCATTTAGGTTTCCGTGAAGGTAATACTGAAACGAAAGTGAATGCACTACTTAACTGGTTAGAAGAGCTTAAAATTGCAATGGATATTCCACTGTCAATCCAAGCTGCTGGCGTTAACGAAGCTGAGTTTATGGCGAAAGTTGATTCAATTGCTGAAGATGCGTTTGATGACCAATGTACAGGTGCTAACCCACGTTACCCATTGATCAATGAGCTGAAAGAAGTATTAATCGCTTCTTACTACGGTAAAGCATTTGTTGAAGGTGAAGCTGCCGAAGAAACAGCAGCAAGCAAGAAAAAAGCTGACAAACCAGCTAAAAAGAAGTAAGACTTCTGACGTTATAAGATGTTTCGCTAGCACGAAATGTTGATTATCAAACCCCGGCCTATTGGTTGGGGTTTTTTTATGGGCTTTTATTAGATCGGTTGGCAAGCGAATTTTTGGAATAAGGGATATTCCTAGTTGTTCTCGCTCAGTCTTTATACACTTTGGCCTATCTCCCTAAACGATCAATAGGAACCAGCAATGAAACGCGTAGGCTTACTTTCACTTTCCCTTTTATTTTCTGTAAACGTTCATGCGAACCTTATCATCGATAAAAACGGTGTTGATGAGAAAGACTATATTTATGATAAGCATCAATGTGAAGAGCTGTCTAATCAAGTCAAAAAAGACACTCGCTCTCGTGGTGCGGTCGGTGGCGCCTTGAAAGGTGCGGCAATCGGTTCAGCCGGTGTTGCTATTGCGGGAGGCTCTGGCAGTGAAGGCGCTAAGAAAGGTGCTGCGGTAGGCCTAGGCGCTGGAATTATTGGTGGCAGCCGTGACCGTCGTCAGAATCAAGCTGACTACGAACAGAATCAGCAGACGGTAATGAGAAATTGCATGACGAACCGTGGTTACACTGTTCTTAATGGATGATCCGTGGGCAGAAGTAAATTATAGCCTGTAACGACTATCATGGTGTTTGGGATAAAAAAAAGGGTTTGCCATGATTTGGCAAACCCATTTTTTATCACGAAAACATTAAAAATTAGCCAGCCAAAACATCCGTTGCTACTTTATAGCTTGGATCTTCTTTAACGTTAATCTCAACTAAGCTACCGGCTTTGTGAAGAAGTGCGCGACAATCTGGGCTCAAGTGACGTAAGTGCAATGTCTTGCCAAGCGTAGAATATCGAACTGCTAGTGTTTCAATGGCTTCAATAGCTGAATGGTCAGCTACGCGTGAACTAGCAAAGTCGACGATGACATCGTCAGGATCATTTTTAAAATCAAACAGTTCAAGAAAGTTAGCCGCAGAACCAAAGAAAATTGGACCGTTGATATGATATTCCTTAGAACCCTCGTCGTTAAGTTTACTGCTTGCGTAAATGTGTTTTGCGTGTTCCCAAGCAAACATCAAAGCAGAAACTACAACACCCACGGCAACGGCAACCGCAAGGTCGGTAAGAACCGTCACAACCGTAACAAGGACGATAACAAAGAAGTCTTGTTTAGGAACGCGTCGGGCAAGCTTAAATGTCGCCCACTCAAACGTACCAATCACGACCATGAACATAACGCCTACGAGTGCCGCCAGTGGAATCATTTCGATCAACGCAGAACCAAATAAGATAAACGCCAGAAGTGCAACGGCCGCTACGATTCCGGAAAGTCGCCCACGACCGCCAGAGTTAACGTTAATCATAGATTGTCCAATCATCGCACAACCACCCATTGCACCGAATACCGAACACGTGACATTTGCCATGCCTTGCCCAACACACTCGCGGTTAGATTGCCCACGTGTATTGGTCATTTCATCCAGAACCGTTAGTGTAAGCAATGATTCAATTAACCCAATGGCTGCAAGAATAATGGCATAAGGCAAAATGATTTGAAGAGTTTCGAATGTAAATGGTACCGCAGGAATCGAGAACGTTGGTAAAGAGCCAGCCAATGTAGCATTTGCATCGCCAGACATAGTACGTAGGAAATCAACAACCGTGTTGGTGTCCAGGCTCAACATTGATACTAAAACAGTGACGGTAACGATCGCGACCAGAGAAGAAGGCACCGCCGTGGTCAGTTTAGGCAGAAAATGAATAATAGCCATGGTTAGTACCACAAGCCCTAACATTAGCAGCATTTCACCTTGAGGTAGCCAGGTTAGCGCACCGGAAGCATCGGGAGTTTTAAACTGCCCAAGCTGAGCAAGGAAAATAACAATCGCCAGGCCATTAACAAAGCCAATCATAACAGGGTGGGGAACCATGCGAATAAATTTGCCTAGCTTAAAGAGACCGGCCGATATCTGAAATACACCCGCAAGCATGATGGCGGCGAATAAGTACTGGACACCGTGAGTCGCCACTAGGCTGACCATAACAACCGCCATCGCGCCAGTGGCACCGGAAATCATTCCAGGTCGTCCGCCAAAAATAGAAGTAATAAGGCCAACGATAAATGCCGCGTACAAACCAACCATAGGGTCGACACCCGCGACAAAGGCAAAAGCAACGGCTTCTGGTACCAGTGCGAGTGCAACAGTAAGTCCGGATAGGACATCATTTTTTACAGAGTGTTTAGAAAACTGTGGAAATTCAAACATGTTAACTCAGTATTTTTGCTTGTGGGTTTATCCTTAAACAACACTTCGTTACAAATAGAGCAAAATCAGAGATAGACAAACATTCTATTTTGAGTGCAGATAAGTATGAATCGGCGCATGCTACCGAAAAGTGTGATTAAGTTCAATGATTAACCTAGTATAGATTAACTTGACTTATGTCTTGTCCAACATTGAAAAAAAAGGCTGCTAAGAGTTAGCAGCCTTTTTAACGTTTTTAAAGGTATTAAAAGCCTTGAGGTTTCGTCATTCCTGAGCCCGCTTGGCTACGTGCAACTTGGCTGCCAGCGCCTTTTGCTTGGTAGCGTTCGGTTTTCAGAGGCATAGAAACCACTTCAATCTCTTTAATTTCTTGAGGCCCTGGAGCCTTAGTCATTGCCGAAGTAGCGTGTGCTTTAACACGACTGCTTTTTTCTGCAAGAGGCTGAACTTGAATCACGGCTTCAGTAGCGACTGCGACTTCTTCGTTGACTGCTGTTTCTTCAAGTTTAGGCTTTTCGAGCTTAGTTTCTTCGAGTTTAGGCGAATCAACACTGGCTTCTTGATCACTGATTTTTTGGACACTAGCTTCTTGTGCAGTCGCTATTGTTTCGACGTTCTCGACTGACTCAACAGTTTCAACATTAGCAGGCTGTTCAGCGCTAGTTTCAGGGGCAACGTTTACTTCAACTGCGACTTCTTTAACTTCTGCCACTGCTGGCGCTTCAACTTTCACCGGAGCTTCAATCTTGCTATCGGTGTTCGTTTTCACTGTTGAGCATAGGATGATTTTACCCATCGCCATTTCAGGCATAGCGAAACCAGACAGCTTAATGGCCGAGGTTTCCACTACTTGTTCGACAGGTTGAGCTAACGACTGACGCTTAGGCTTCGCCAAATCATAGCGAGGCATCACTTTACCCATTGCCATCTCAGGAGAAGCAACACCACCTTTGCGAAGGCGGAATGGGTTAGGGCGACGATCACGTCCACGACGTCGACGTTGACCACTTGCTCGTAAATGACGAGGAGATCGACGGTTACGACGCTGTTTAGGTTGATCTTCTTGTGTTGCGTCATTCACTTCAACTTTGGCTTCTACCGCTTCAGCGACTGCAACAGCGCTGACCACTTCTGCCGCTTTAGCAGCATCAACAGGCTGAGGTTTATTTTGACCGTTCACTCGAATCTGTTTCTTCAGCGGACGGCGTTGACGACGTTCTTTCGTTTTCGGCGCTTTTGCTTCAGAGGAAGAGTCTTGCTTGGTATTTTGAGCATCTGCAGCGATTTGCTGGCCTTGTTCTAATACTTTTGATGGTTTTGCATCATCACGGTTAGGTCGACGATCCTGCTTAGGTTTACGGTTATTAGGCTTACGTTCTTGTTTCGCCTTTTCATCATTTTCCGTCGCTGGAGCTTGCTCATCTCGCACAGGCTTACGCTTATTGCGGTCACCACGATCATTACGATTATCACGGTTATTGCGACGACGTTGATCGTTGCGATTACGGCGTTGACGAGGATGACGCTGTTCTTCGGTCGGTTTTTCTTCCTTAACCTCTTCTTTGGCTTCTTCAGAAGGGCCAGAGAAAAATTCACCTAGTGCTTTAAATAGACGAGAGATCAGGCCAGGTTGAGCCTCTTCTTCTTTCGCTGGTGCTTTCTTTGCTTCAACAGCGTTAGGCGCAGGTGCCGGAGTCGGTGCTGATTGAGCAGGCGCAGCGAAGCCTTTTAAAGCTGGCTCTTCAACCTTTCTCAGTTTAACTTCTTGTTCAACAGGCTCTTTGCTTTCTGCTTCTTTTAGAGCATCTAGCTTTTGAGGCAGTAAGTAAGACAGTAAATCAAACTCTTCACCTTCACGGATACGAATCACCTCGAAGTGTGGAGTTTCCATGTCAGAGTTAGGAACAACAGTGATCTTAACTTCTTGGTTCTTTTCGATATGGTTAACCGAACGACGTTTTTCGTTCAGAAGGTAAGATGCGATTGGAACAGGTACGACAGCAAGTACTTGTGCTGTGTTGTCTTTCAGAGCTTCTTCTTCAATCAAACGTAGAACAGATAGTGCTAGCGACTCGTTATCACGAACAACACCAGTACCTGTACAACGAGGACAAATATGGTGGCTTGCTTCTGCCAATGACGGGCTCAAGCGCTGACGTGACATTTCTAGAAGACCAAAACGAGAGATACGACCGATTTGGATACGAGCTCTGTCAAGGCGCACTGCATCACGCAAACGATTCTCAACTTCACGTTGGTTACGAACGGGTGTCATATCGATGAAATCGATAACAACAAGGCCACCCAAGTCACGTAGACGTAATTGACGAGCAATTTCATCTGCGGCTTCAAGGTTTGTGTTTAGAGCGGTTTCTTCAATATCTCCACCTTTAGTAGCGCGAGCGGAGTTAATGTCGATAGAGGTGAGTGCTTCTGTTGGGTCAATAACGATTGAACCACCTGAAGGAAGGCGCACTTCACGTTGGAAGGCCGATTCAATTTGGCTCTCAATTTGATAGTGGCTAAATAGTGGCACTTCACCATCGTACTTTTTAATACGGCTAGCAAAGTCTGGGCGAACTAAGCGAATATGCTCAAGGGCGCGCTCATAGATAGTGTTACTATCGATAAGAATCTCGCCAATGTCACGACGCAAGTAGTCACGAATCGCTCGTACAATAACGTTACTTTCTTGGTGAATCAGGAAAGGTGCTGAGTTACTGTCTGAAGCCTGTTTGATTGCGCCCCAGTGGTTGAGTAATACGTTAAGATCCCACTCAAGCTCTTCAGCACTTTTACCGACACCTGCAGTACGAACAATCAGCCCCATACCTTGTGGAAGTTCAAGTGTGCTTAGTGCGGCTTTAAGCTGAGTTCTTTCATCGCCTTCGATTCGGCGTGAAATACCACCAGCACGAGGGTTGTTAGGCATTAAAACAAGGTAGCTGCCGGCAAGTGAAACAAAAGTCGTTAATGCAGCGCCTTTGCTGCCACGTTCTTCTTTTTCAACTTGAACAATGACTTCTTGCCCTTCTCTCAATACTTCTTTAATGCTTGGTCGACCTTGGTAGGTGTAACCTTGTGGGAAGTATTCACGAGCAATTTCTTTAAGAGGAAGGAATCCGTGTCTATCAGCACCGTAGTCAACAAAAGCAGCTTCTAAGCTTGGTTCAACACGGGTAATACGGCCTTTATAGATATTTGCTTTCTTTGATTCGTGTCCTGGGCTTTCGATATCCAAATCGAAAAGTCGCTGTCCATCGACCAAAGCAACACGCAACTCTTCTTTTTGAGTTGCGTTTATTAACATTCTTTTCATTTAATAATCTCGTTATCTTTTTTTATATTGATTGTGCTTATTGCTTTAGTTCGTTTTCACGGTGCCAGATCCCATGGCTAAAAGTGCAGCCTCCCGGCTGGAGGGGATGCTCTAAGGGCACGTCAGTTGTCACAAGCGAATATGCTTGTGACCCGCGATTTGCGGAGAATACTCAACATGAAAATACGACGAGTAGGGCAATAAGTTGACTTCGTTCAATAGAGTCTTACGCCAAGTGCGGCACTACGGGACAAAGTAATCTACTCAGTTAACTGTGCGATATCGCGCTTGATTTTGTTTAAATAATCATCAAAGCGTTAATAGCAGCAGTGAACTATAGCAGCGCAAAGAAATCACAGCAATCTGCTTTGTTATAAACAGGTGAAAAAAAACCAGAGTAATGGCTGTTGATATTCAATAATTAATTGTTTTTCTTTGTTTTTCCTCTTGAAGTCTAAGAAATAGTGAAGGGCAGTTTGTTTTTTATCCACAGCAGTAAGGGTATCGGTGAATGAGTGATGTTTGTGAGTTGGGTTTGCTTTAAATGAAGCAAGAAAATATGAAATATAGCGTGTTTGAGTGATACAATGGCGAAATGAGTGAAATTAGAACTAAAGTCCAGTTTGTCGATATCGATGAAGACATGGCGGGTCAGCGTATAGATAACTTCTTACGTAACCAATTGAAAAACCTCCCCAAAAGCATGGTTTACCGAATTGTGAGAAAGGGAGAGGTACGAGTAAATAAAAAACGCGTTAAAGTTGAGTATAAATTGCAGGCTGGGGACATTGTTCGTATTCCTCCAGTCACTATTGAAGAGAAAACCGATGAGCCAGTGATCAGTACCAAGCTTAACAAGGTGGCTCAGCTTGAAAGTAATATCATTTATGAAGATGAGCATCTGTTGGTTTTAAATAAGCCATCAGGCTTGGCGGTACACGGCGGAAGCGGTTTAAAGTTTGGCGCCATTGAAGCATTAAGAGCACTGAGACCAACGGCTCGCTTTTTAGAGTTGGTTCACCGTATCGATCGGGACACGTCGGGCATTTTACTGGTGGCGAAAAAACGATCGGCGTTACGTCATCTTCAGGCCCAGTTTCGAGAGAAGACAGTTAAGAAATTTTATTTCGCGCTGGTTATGGGGCAATGGAAATCAACTTGTCGTGTCATCAATGCACCTTTGTTGAAAAATGAAGTGAATAGTATTGTGCGAGTTAATCCGACAGGCAAAGCATCGGAGACTCGGTTTAAAGTACTTGAAAAATTCGATGATGCAACGTTAATACAAGCGAGCCCAGTGACGGGGCGTACACATCAGATTCGAGTTCATACTCAGTACGCTGGCCACCCAATAGCATGGGATGACAGATACGGTGATCGCCGTTTTGATGCCTACACTGGGAAGTGTGGATTGGATCGACTATTCCTGCATGCAGCGAACATTAAGTTCATTCATCCATCGACAGAGAACTTAGTCGACATTAGCGCTCCAATGGAAGCGAAGCTAGAACGCGTGATTCAGTCGTTAAAAAACAGCAAGTAACCTTAAGCAGCCTGCTAATGTGGTGTTCTTTCTCATTAGCAGCGCTTACTTTGAGCGATATAGGTAACTTTAGGTTAGCTATTGACTGCATACTGATCGTTGACTAGTACATCGCTAATGGGTTGATACATTAACTGCCGCTTACCGAATTAAGAACTGGCTAATACCTCAAAGCCTTCGGATTTCAGCATGGTGATCAATTCGATTAAGGGTAATCCGATAAGCGCATTGGGATCCTTTCCTTCTAATCGTTCAAACAGTGCAATACCCAACCCTTCGCATTTAAAACTGCCTGCGCAATAAAATGGTTGCTCTTTATCAACATAGTTTTCAATTTCCGCACGATTTAATTGTCGAAAATGGACATGGAACTCATCAATAATGGTTTGGCTAGACTGGGTCACCGAGTTGTAAAGTGAGAGACCCGTGTAGAAGGTGATGACCTTGCCACTTTGAGCCGTCAATTGCTGGATGGCGGTTTTTCGGTTCAAAGGTTTACCAACAATCTTTCCATCGATAACACAAACCTGATCGCTCCCTATAATTAGGCTTGGGCTATCAGCGAGGCAAGAGGTCGCCTTTTTTTGCGCAAGCCGACTCACGAGCTGTTGAGGTGTTTCATTGTGTCGCGGAGTTTCATCGCAATCGGGCGTGGCCGTTGTAAATGAAATTGAAAGCTTGTTGAGGAGTTCCTGCCTATATGGAGAAGTCGAGGCTAAAATCAGTTGGTAATTATGCATTTTTAGATACAATGTGTGGGTTAGAGATAACAGCATAACGTAATCCAAGCTGTTGTTAATAATTCTCTCTATTGAAAGGTAAAAAAGTCCACTTTTTTCACCTTTTTCTTTGACTAAACGTATTTTGGAAGATAAGATTCGCGCCCTATGCAAAAGGTAAAAATACCGCGAACGGTACATCCCGCTAAAACCGCTCAAAAAAGAACAGATTTAGATGGTTACATCCAAGTCAGTCTTTTTAAGCGTTTAGAGGAGATAACCGAAGGCGTTAAACGCGACGCAGAAGTCTCAATGTCATTTGGGCTGGATGAACAGCGACTCGTAGTTATCTCTGGTAAAGCTAACGTCGAAGTCGACCTGGAATGTCAACGCTGTAATGAGGTTTTCACACATCAGTGTGATGTCCAATTCACATATACTCCTTGTAATGAGAAGAGTGAAGAGGAAGCACCGGAAGAGTACGATTTGGTAGATCTGAACGAGTACGGTGAGTTAGACCTAATACAGTTAGTTGAAGATGAGTTCATCTTAAATTTGCCTCAAATAGCAATGCATGATGAAGCGGAATGCAGCGTTAATTCAAATAACTTGGTATTTGGTGAAATTCCTGAAGAAATTGAGGAAGAGAAAAAGCCGAATCCATTCGATGTTTTAAAAAGCTTAAAGCGTTAATTCGTTTTAAACTAAGACAAAGGAGTAGGGTCAATGGCCGTACAAAAGAGCAAAAAATCACGTTCAATGCGTGGCATGCGTCGTTCACACGATGCGCTAACTACAGCTGCACTATCTGTAGACGCAACTTCAGGTGAAACTCACCTACGTCACAACGTGACTGCCGAAGGTTTTTACCGTGGCAAAAAGGTTATCAACAAGTAAGGTTGACCTTTGCAAACTATAACCGTTGCGATTGATGCAATGGGCGGAGACTTCGGTCCCCGTGTTACAGTGCCTGCCGTCGTGCAGGCACTGTCGTATTTCCCAGAGCTGAAAATCCTATTAATAGGTGATCGGACTTCGATCACACATCAATTATCTTTACTTGGTTATGACACCAATGATCGTTTGATCATTGAACATAGTGACCGGGTCATTTCCAATGTCGAAAAACCTTCCCTAGCATTACGTAACAGTTCTGGCACATCCATGCGGATGGCGATTGATGCGGTTGCTGACAATCAAGCCGATGCTTGCCTTAGTGGTGGCAATACTGGCGCTCTTATGGCGCTATCGCGGTTTCGATTGAAGTTACTTCCCGGTATTGAACGTCCAGCATTAATTTCTGCGCTTCCTACCGCCCAAGGCAACAAAACTTGGATGCTAGATTTAGGGGCCAATGTGTCAAGTGATGCTGACTCTCTTTTCCAATTTGCCGTCATGGGCAGTGCCTTAGCAGAGCAGTATTTAGGCCGGCCAGCAAGAGTCGCTATCTTGAATATTGGCGCCGAAGAGATTAAAGGGAATGATTTGGTTAAGCGTTGTTCCGAGATGTTATCCCAGACTCAGTCTGTCCATTTTATTGGTTATGTTGAAGGCAACCAATTACTTCATGACGCGGCGGATGTGGTGGTTTGTGATGGGTTTGTCGGTAATGTGTGCCTTAAAGCGTGTGAAGGTACGGCTCAGCTCTTTATTGATAAGCTTAAATCAAGCATGATGAACAGCTCAATAAAAGGTTGGATTGCCAGAAAGTTGTTTTCAGGTTTGTTTGATGAACTAAAAACATTGAACCCCGACCAGTATAATGGCGCAAGTTTGCTAGGATTGCGCGGCATTGTTATTAAAAGTCATGGAAGTGCTGATGTATCCGCTGTCGTCAATGCGATAGGTGAGGCGATACATGAGGTCAAGCGACAAGTTCCCAGTCGTATTAGCGATCGTTTAGAAGCGGTTTTACTTGAGAGGCATTATTAGTTTTCATGTATAGCAGAATTTTAGGTACAGGCAGTTACCTGCCATCTCAGGTGCGTACCAACGCAGACTTAGAGAAAATGGTAGAGACAAGCGATGAATGGATCGTTACGCGTACAGGCATCAAAGAACGTCGCATCGCTGCTGAAGACGAAACCGTTGCTGATATGGCTTATCATGCAGCCGTAAATGCGATCGATATGGCCGGCATTCAAAATTACGATATCGATTTAATCATCGTTGCAACTACAAGTGGCAGCCATGCGTTTCCGTCATCGGCTTGTCAGGTGCAAGGTAAACTTGGTATTAAAGGTTGCCCGGCTTTTGATATCGGAGCGGCTTGTTCAGGGTTTGTTTATGCGCTTTCTGTTGCTGATCAGCATATTAAAACCGGTATGTGTAAGAATGTCTTAGTGATTGGAGCAGATGCTTTGTCGAAGACATGTGATCCGACTGATCGTTCAACCATCATTCTTTTTGGTGATGCAGCCGGTGCGGTGGTTGTCGGTGCGAGCGAAGAGCCTGGTATTTTATCTACTCATATTTACTCTGATGGTAAATTTGGCGAGCTACTCAGTCTTGGTGTCCCAGAGCGTGGTGGTGATGCTGATAAATGGCTTCACATGGCTGGTAATGAAGTATTCAAAGTCGCTGTGACTCAGTTATCGAAACTGGTAAAAGACACGCTTGCGGCCAATAACATGAATAAATCTGAATTAGATTGGTTGGTTCCTCATCAAGCGAACTACCGAATTATTTCAGCAACGGCTAAAAAACTCACCATGTCGTTAGATCAAGTGGTCATCACTTTAGATCGACACGGTAACACCTCTGCAGCCACCGTTCCTACAGCGCTCGATGAAGCGGTCCGTGACGGGCGCATTAAACGTGGTCAGATGTTGTTATTGGAAGCATTTGGTGGCGGATTTACTTGGGGCTCTGCACTGGTTAAGTTCTAACACCCCACACAATTTTAAGTTAAAGGCGCACCTATTTGGGCTAAATAGATTCTGTTGTGCCTTTTCTCTTTTGTCTATTTGTTTAAGGAAAATAACAATGAGCAATTTTGCTATCGTATTTCCCGGCCAAGGGTCACAGGCTCTGGGCATGCTTGCCGAATTAGGTGAGCAGTATGATGTGGTTAAGCAAACATTTGCTGAAGCATCTGAAGTACTGGGCTATGATCTTTGGGCATTAATCCAAGAAGGTCCAGTTGAAGACTTGAACCAGACTTTCCGTACACAACCGGCTTTACTTGCTGCCTCAGTTTCGATCTGGCGTGTCTGGCAACAGCTTGGTTTAGAGCAGCCACATAATCTAGCCGGACACAGCCTTGGTGAATATTCTGCTTTGGTTTGTGCCGGGGTCATTGACTTCAAGCAAGCGATCAAATTAGTTGAGCTTCGTGGTCAACTAATGCAAGAAGCGGTACCAGCGGGCGTTGGTGCTATGTACGCCATTATTGGTTTAGATGATGAATCTATTGCTAAAGCGTGTGAAGAAGCAGCGCAAGGCGAAGTGGTTTCTCCTGTTAACTTCAACTCACCAGGTCAAGTGGTTATTGCTGGTAACAAAGAGGCTGTTGCTCGTGCGGGTGCCCTTTGTAAAGAAGCCGGCGCTAAACGTGCGCTTCCTTTACCTGTTTCTGTTCCTTCGCACTGTGCGCTAATGCAACCTGCCGCTGACAAATTAGCGGTGGCTTTAGAATCTATTGAATTTAACACACCAGCATTGCCCGTTATCAATAACGTTGATGTTATTGCAGAAACAGATCCGGAAAAAATTAAAGCCGCTTTGGTTCGCCAGCTATATAGCCCTGTTCGTTGGACAGAAGGTGTTCAGCTAATGGATGAACAAGGCGTTGAAAAATTGCTTGAGTTCGGCCCAGGTAAAGTTCTAACGGGTCTCACAAAACGAATCGTTAAAACACTTAGCGCAGCGCCAGTTAATGATGTTGCTTCATTAGAAGCGGCGAAAGCATAAATCGCTGGCTTTTATTGGCTAAGAACATAAGGAATAACAGATGATGAATTTAGAAGGCAAAATCGCCCTAGTAACGGGTGCGAGCCGTGGTATTGGTCGAGCGATTGCTGAATTATTGGTAGAGCGTGGCGCAACCGTAATTGGTACCGCAACGAGCGAAAATGGCGCAGCAGCGATCAGTGAGTACCTTGGTGAAAATGGTAAAGGTCTTGCGCTTAACGTGACTGATGTTGACTCAATCGCAGCGACGTTGAAAACGATTAACGACGAATTTGGTGTGATCGATATCCTTGTCAACAATGCAGGGATTACGCGCGATAATCTTCTAATGCGCATGAAAGATGATGAATGGAACGACATCATTGATACTAACTTAACGCCGATCTTCCGCATGTCCAAAGCGGTACTTCGCGGCATGATGAAGAAACGTAACGGCCGTATCGTGAACGTTGGCTCTGTAGTTGGTACAATGGGCAATGCTGGACAAGCCAACTATGCAGCGGCAAAAGCTGGCGTGATTGGTTTCACTAAGTCAATGGCTCGTGAGGTTGCCTCTCGTGGTATTACCGTTAACACCGTCGCCCCTGGTTTTATTGAAACAGACATGACAAAAGCGCTTAATGATGATCAGCGTGCTGCAACGTTATCAAACGTTCCTGCGGGTCGTTTGGGCGATCCACGTGAAATTGCATCCGCAGTCGCATTTCTAGCATCTCCTGAAGCGGCATATATCACGGGTGAAACTTTGCATGTTAATGGCGGCATGTATATGGTTTAATACGACAGTTTTGAATATTTAGGTGAGTAGAATTTTATATTTACCCTACAATATTGAAGGCTTGGCTATTTCATAAACAACACTTGTGTATGATTTAAGTCAAAAATGTACTGAATTTCGGTTAAAATCGCTAAAATTGTGGTTTGACCAGCAAGGTCTCTCTTGCAACTTTCAATAGTTTGAATAAACTACGGAATCATCGCATTTAGGCGACATCTGTAAAGGAAAAGAAAAATGAGCAACATCGAAGAACGCGTAAAAAAAATCATCGTTGAACAGCTAGGTGTAGACGAAGCAGAAGTTAAAAACGAAGCTTCTTTTGTTGACGATCTAGGTGCAGATTCTTTAGATACAGTTGAGCTAGTAATGGCGCTGGAAGAAGAATTTGATACTGAGATTCCAGACGACGAAGCTGAGAAAATCACTACTGTTCAAGCTGCAATCGACTACGTAAACAGCGCTCAGTAATATCTCTCCCAGGCGGCTTTCTAGCCGCCTGTGTTTTTTCTAGTATTTCTATACCTTTCATAGAATCACTTCAATCCCGGAGAATAATATCGTGTCCAAGCGTCGTGTTGTTGTCACTGGCATGGGTATGCTGTCACCGGTAGGCAACTCTGTAGAATCTTCATGGAAAGCCCTGCTAGCCGGTCAAAGCGGTATCGTTGATATCGATCATTATGACACTACCAATTTTACTACTCGCTTTGCAGGTTTAGTCAAAGACTTTAACTGCGAAGAGTATATGACTAAAAAAGATGCTCGTAAGATGGATTTATTTATCCAGTACGGTGTCGCGGCAGGTATCCAAGCAATGGATGACTCTGGCCTTACCATTACCGAAGACAATGCCCCACGCGTTGGCGTAGCAATTGGATCGGGAATTGGTGGCTTAGATTTGATTGAGAAAGGACACAATACTCTTATTGAAAAAGGTCCTCGCAAAGTAAGCCCATTTTTTGTTCCATCAACGATCGTAAACATGGTTGCTGGGCACTTATCGATTATGCGTGGTTTACGCGGTCCTAACATTGCTATTTCAACAGCATGTACAACAGGCCTTCATAACATCGGCCATGCCGCTCGTATGATCGCTTATGGTGATGCAGACGCGATGTTAGCCGGCGGATCAGAAAAAGCCTCTACACCACTCGGTATGGCTGGTTTTGGTGCAGCTAAAGCGCTTTCAACTCGTAATGAAGAGCCAGAAAAAGCGTCTCGCCCATGGGATAAAAGCCGTGATGGCTTTGTTCTTGGTGATGGTGCTGGCATGATGGTTCTTGAAGAGTACGAACATGCGAAAGCTCGTGGTGCAAAAATCTATGCAGAGCTAGTGGGTTTTGGTATGTCCGGTGAT
Source organism: Vibrio sp. YMD68 (assembly GCF_029958905.1). Classification (NCBI taxonomy): domain Bacteria; kingdom Pseudomonadati; phylum Pseudomonadota; class Gammaproteobacteria; order Vibrionales; family Vibrionaceae; genus Vibrio; species Vibrio sp. YMD68. Next base: position 1,056,054 of record NZ_CP124614.1, read on the forward strand.
GCATATCACATGACATCACCAAGTGCTGATGGTTCAGGTGGAGCACTCGCGATGGAAGCCGCAATGCGTGATGCTGGCATCTCTGGTGAGCAGATTGGCTACGTCAATGCCCACGGTACTTCTACCCCAGCGGGTGATGTTGCAGAGATTAAAGGCATCAAACGTGCGCTAGGTGAAGCAGGCTCAAAGCAAGTTTTGGTTTCTTCTACAAAATCGATGACTGGACACCTCCTAGGTGCAGCCGGTTCGGTTGAAGCGATTATTACGGCTTTATCTTTGCAAGATCAGATCGTTCCTCCAACGATTAACCTTGACGACCCAGAAGACGATCTAGATATCGATCTCGTTCCACATACTGCTCGAGAAGTGGTCATGGAATACGCTGCGTGTAACTCATTTGGTTTCGGTGGTACTAATGGTTGCTTGATCTTTAAGAAGATCTAGCAAACCGAAAGTCTTAAATTGACTTGTATTGAAACGGCTTGATGCTTAGCATTAAGCCGTTTCTTTTTTTAGGAAGACATAATGTTTTGGGTAAACGGACTGCCTTGCGACACGATTTCATTGACCGATCGCTCTTTTCAATATGGTGACGGTTGTTTTACTACTATTCTTACCTGCCAAGGAAAGATACAACATTGGCAACAACACCAGCAAAGAATGCAACGTTGCTTGGATCAATTATTCATTGTGCAGCCGAACTGGAAGCAAGTACATCAGTGGTTGGATGACGCTGCGTTAAAGTCTAGATTAGCGGGCCTTCGACTGAATATTACTCGTGGAACGGGCGGCCGAGGTTATAGCCCCAATGAAGTATCAGCACCTAATATCGTCATTAGTACATTCTGCTACCCTGAACACTATCAAGATTGGGCCAAGCATGGCATAGAGCTAGGAGTATGTGCACATCGACTCGGTATTAATCCGCTCCTTGCCGGGCATAAACACAATAATCGTCTAGAGCAAGTGCTAACTAAGCGAGATATGGATGAGCAAGGCTTGGTGGATGGTGTTGTCCTAAATATTCATGATCATGTGATAGAAACCACGATGGCCAATTTATTTTGGGTAACAGGTGAGACGCTATATACTCCGTCATTGGCAAATAGTGGGGTAGCAGGAGTGATGCGACAGCTTATTATTGAGTGTGCCCAAGAAAGAGGGATGCCTGTCCAGATTGGAGATTTTACTCAACATGATCTTGATCGAGCTGACGAGATATTCATGACTAATTCGATTTGCACCGTCATTCCAGTGATAAAATTGAGAGACAACCTATACCCTATTGGGTCAAAAGCCCGAGACTTTCAGGAGATTTTTCGTTCGTGATTAAAAAGCTATTCATTTTATTGTGTATTCTGTCCGCTATGGCTGCGGGTGCCTTTTTTTATATGACCAGTGAAGTTGATGCCTACCTAGAACAACCGCTATCCATTCAAACTGAACAAATTTTCACCGTTCAATCTGGCAGTAGCTTCAATGGCGTACTAAACCAGTTTGTTAATCAGCAGTGGATAGAAGAAAGTCCGTTTACGCCGTTAGTGCGTCGTTTCTACCCAGAATTGACCCAAATTCGTGCTGGTACATTCCAGTTACTTCCAGAACAAAGTTTACGCCAGACTCTGGTCTTTTTGACAGAAGGCAAGGAGCATCAATTTTCGATTACTTTTGTTGAAGGTACACGCTTTGAGGAGTGGCGGACGACGTTGGCCGACGATAAGAACCTAGAACAGACAATCGTGGGTCTCTCAGAAGAAGATATCGCGGCTTTGATAGGCAGTGAACATCAAAAGCTGGAAGGCCTGATGCTTGCTGAGACCTATAATTATACGCTGGGAACAACGGATCTTGATATTTTAAAGAGAGCTTATCGAAAGCTTGGGGAAGTATTGGATGAGGAATGGCAACTCAAGCAATCTGGTCTCCCACTAGAATCACCCTATGAGGCATTGATTCTCGCGTCAATTATCGAGAAAGAGACGGCCGTTGAATCAGAGCGTGAGCGCGTCTCGGCGGTTTTTATAAATCGTCTTAACAAGCGAATGCGTCTTCAGACAGACCCGACCGTTATTTACGGAATGGGAGATAGCTATAAGGGAGTTATTGGTAAAAAAGGGTTAAGAACCCCAACGCCATACAATACCTATACTATTTTTGGACTGCCGCCTACGCCGATCGCTATGGCAGGTCGCGCATCAATAAAGGCGGCTCTAAATCCTGAAGACAGTGATTATTTGTACTTTGTAGCGAGTGGAAAAGGGGGGCATGTGTTTTCTAAAAACTTAAAAGACCACAACACAGCCGTTAGAGCCTATTTAAAAGAGATAAGAAGCCAAAAATGAATCAAGCAAAATTTATTGTTGTCGAAGGGCTAGAAGGCGCGGGAAAAAGCACAGCGATCAGTGCGATCTTAGAAACCTTGCACCAAGCGGGTATCACTGAGTTAGTTCAGACACGCGAGCCAGGTGGTACCGCGCTGGCGGAAAAAATGAGAGCTTTAGTAAAAGAAGAGCATCAAGGTGAAAAGCTCCAAGATATGACCGAGTTACTTCTTATGTACGCTGCTCGAGTACAGTTAGTGGAAAATGTCATTAAGCCTGCGTTGAATGAGGGTAAGTGGGTAGTGGGTGATCGTCATGACATGTCCTCACAAGCTTATCAGGGTGGTGGTCGACAAATACCATCAGCAACGATGAACGCGTTAAAAGAAACCACCCTGGCAGGCTTCAAGCCGGACTTTACCTTGTATCTGGATCTTGATCCCCGTGTTGGTTTAGAACGAGCGAGAGGTCGGGGCGAGCTAGATAGAATAGAAAAAATGAATATTGAGTTCTTCGACCGAACAAGATCGAAGTACCTAGAAATCGCAAGCAGTGATAAAACGGTCTCTGTTATTAATGCCGAACAGAATATAGAGCAAGTGGCCGAAGACATTAAATCGGCACTGATGGTTTGGTTAGAAGAGAATTCATAGCATGAATGCGCTTTATCCTTGGTTAGATGATATTTGGCAACATTGGCAGAGAAACCTGCAAAGTGACCACTTTACTAACGTGACATTACTCTGCGCTCAAGAAGGGCTGGGTGTTGAACAGCTGGTAAAAAGATTTAGTGACGCCTTAATGTGCAATAATGACAAGTCCCAGGCTTGCGGGTTTTGTCATAGCTGTAGCTTGATGCAGTCATCCAATCACCCTGATCTTCATTACATTGTTCCTGAAAAAGAAGGAAAAAGTATTTCTGTTGATCAAATACGCCAATGCAATCGACAAGCTCAGGAATCTTCTCAGCTTTCCGGCTTTCGTCTGTTCATTATACAGCCAGCTGAGGCGATGAATGAATCGGCGGCGAATGCATTGCTAAAGACATTAGAGTCCTCGGCGAGTAACTGTCTATTTTTGTTAATCACACAACGTAAAGAACAATTACTGCCAACCATCGTCAGCCGATGTCAGCAGTGGAATGTGAAAGCCCCAAGCTCTGAGGTGGCATCTGCATGGGTCTCTGATCGTTTAAAGCAAGCTGTGCCAAATTATGTTGCCCATTTGAATGATAACGCACCTCTAAGGCTCGAAGCGTTTATTAAAGATGGACACTTAAAAAGTTATACGCAAATAGAAAACGCAATGTTAGCGCTGGCAAAAGGGCAAGACAGTTTCTTAACGTTAAATAGCCACTTGAATGAAGGCTCTCTAGAAAGACTGCAATGGCTTTGGTTACTGCTTTGCGAGGCGCAGAAAGCTCATTTTGAGGTTGCCGAGCCATCACTTAGCCCTGTTGCTAACGAGCTTTCGAAGCATTTGAGCTATGATTTACTCTATCAGCAAAGTTTACGCCTTAGTGCGTTAATGACTCAGTTGAAAACATTTCCAGGCCTTAATCACGAGTTAATGATTTCTGATTGGCTAATAAAATTTAATGAGGAAGTATGTTTGTAGATTCCCACTGTCATTTAGATAAGCTTGATTATGATGAGATCCATTCAGGCATTGAAGATGTGCTTGAAAAGGCAAAACAAGCCAATGTGACACAGTTATTGTCTGTTGGGGTGACCTTAGATTCATTTCCTAAAATGATGGAAATGATTCTCCCTTATGATCACGTCCATGCATCTTGTGGTGTCCACCCTTTAGACGTAGAAAGTGACTTTGCATTGGATATTTTGCATGAGTACGCTCGTCATGAAAAAGTGGTGGCTATTGGGGAGACTGGTCTGGACTACCACTATAAACCTGAAACCGCCGATTTGCAGAAATTGCGCTTTGCTCAGCAAGTAGAGTTGGGCGTTGATCTCAATAAACCGCTTATTATCCATACCCGTAATGCTCGGGAGGATACGCTTGCGATTTTAAAAGAAGGGAACGCCGAACGTTGTGGTGGAGTGATCCACTGTTTTACAGAAGATTTGCCGTTTGCGGAAGCGGCCATGGATTTGGGCTTTTATATTTCCATTTCGGGAATTGTCACCTTTCGCCAAGCTAAAGAACTTAAAGAGGTCGTGAAGTCGCTGCCTCTTGAAAGACTGTTGATTGAGACAGATTCACCCTATTTAGCACCTATTCCTCACCGGGGGAAAGAGAACCAGCCCGCTTACGTTGTTGAAGTCGCGGCCTACATTGCACAGCTTAAAGGGTTGTCTTTATCCGAGGTTGGTCGTAAAACAACCGAAAATTTCTCGAATCTTTTTTTGCGATAGAAATCGATAGTTGGTCAATAAAAGAGCTTCGGCTCTTTTTTTTTTTTCTTAAAAGTGATATTTGTCACGCAAAACATCAAGTTCACGAAATTTGTTGAAATTAACAGCCTGATTGGTCAAATTGTAATTTTGTTACATAAAATAACAATGATCGCTATTTTATTTACTTAGTGAAATTAATGCTAGTGAATACTATTTTTATTTATATCAATAGCTTACTTTTAATAATGCGCTTTATCGGTGTATCGCCGACTGTGACCCATTTAATGTTTTGAAACTAAATTTCGTAACTGTATAGAAAGTATGAGGGGCATCAATATATATTTAGAGGCGAAAAATATAATGTAACACACGGTTACATTATCGTAGGTGCTAACATCAAAGCTACGGGGGTATGCAGTTAGCGCCTAAAAATTCTAATAATCATTCAGGAGCACAATTATGTTTAAGAACCTTTTTGCTAACTTGCAGAAAGTCGGTAAATCGCTGATGCTGCCAGTATCAGTTTTACCGGTTGCAGGTATCCTACTTGGGGTGGGCGCTGCCAATCTAAGTTTTCTTCCAGAGATCGTTTCTAGTTTAATGGAACAAGCTGGTGGTTCAGTGTTTGGTCAAATGGCACTGCTTTTTGCCGTTGGTGTAGCACTTGGCTTTACAAATAATGACGGTGTAGCAGGTCTTGCTGCAATCGTAGGTTACGGCATCATGACAGCAACATTAAGTGTTATGGCTGGCGTAATGGGTGTCGAGAGTATTGATACTGGTGTTCTAGGCGGTATTTTGGTCGGTGGTTTGGCTGCATGGTCATTTAACCGATTCTTCAAAATTCAATTGCCTGAATATTTGGGTTTCTTCGCTGGTAAGCGTGCTGTGCCAATCATTACGGGTTTCTCAGCGATTGGTCTTGCTATTGTTCTTTCTATCGTATGGCCACCAATTGGTTCAGCAATCGCTTCTTTCTCGCATTGGGCAGCGGACCAAAACCCACAAGTGGCTTTTGGTATTTACGGCATTGTTGAACGTTCACTTATCCCATTTGGTTTACACCACGTTTGGAACGTACCATTCTTCTTTGAAGCAGGTAGCTGTGTAAACGCTGCTGGCGAAGCTCAAAATGGTGTCCTAACTTGTTACCTAGTGGCTGATGAAGCATCTCGTGCGGCAGGTAATGGCTTTGGTCAACTCGCTGGCGGTTACATGTTCAAAATGTTCGGTCTACCGGCTGCTGCTATTGCTATCGCTCACTCTGCTAAACCAGAGAATCGTGCCAAAGTAATGGGTATTATGGCTTCAGCTGCACTGACGTCATTCCTAACAGGTATTACTGAGCCAATTGAATTCTCATTCCTATTTGTCGCTCCAGTTCTCTATGCTATCCACGCGCTACTGGCGGGTTCTGCGTTCTTCCTAACAAATACCCTTGGTATTGTTCACGGTACGTCTTTCTCACACGGTCTGATTGACTTTACTGTACTGTCTGGCAATGCACAAAATATGCTGTTGATGGTTGGTTTAGGTCTTGTCTATGCTGTTATCTACTACGTAGTATTCCGCGCAGTGATCAAGGCAATGGATCTTAAAACACCGGGTCGTGAAGACGAGTCAAGTGAAGCTGTGAGTGTTGCAACGGGTTCTGAGCTAGCAGGTGAACTTGTCGCTGCGTTCGGTGGTAAAGCGAACATTACAAACTTAGACGCTTGTATCACTCGTCTGCGTGTTTCTGTTGCAGATACTGAAGTGGTTGATCAAGACAAACTTAAGCAACTTGGCGCCGCGGGTGTAGTGGTTGTATCCGGTGGTGTTCAAGCTATCTTTGGTACTAAATCAGACAACCTTAAAACAGATATGGATGAGTGGATTCGCTCTAACGGTTAATCCCACATATTGATGATATAAGGAGGCTTCGGCCTCCTTTTTTTATTGCTATTTGCTCCTTTCCTTTACTATTCGATTGCTATTTCTTGATAACGCGTTCCTTTACCATTTGTGTGGATATCGCATTTACTTTGCCCTGACACTGTTAGCTTGATTCAGAATAGAATGCGTGGATTATTTCTGGAGAACCTGATGAAAAAGCTTATTCCTTTCTTTACTCTTGTTGCTTCTTTCTCTTCATATTCAGAGGAAGCATCTAGCCCCACTCATTTTTCTGTTGGCATGGCCGTCGACCAGCAATTGAGCGTCGTCGTTGAGCTCGACAGTCAATATCGTTTTATCATTGGTAACAAAGGGGCGGCATTTGATTACATCATCGAACGTGGTGTTTTTGAATCTGATTCACCACTGTCTTGGTATGTTGGTGCAGGCGCTTGGGGAGAGTGGGAGCATGACTTCGGCGTACGTGTGCCTTTAGGCTTGAGTGTAGAGTTACCAAAAGGTTGGGATATGTACGCACAAGTGCACCCTGAATTAAACCTTTATAAGAGTCCTGAGCTTCAAATTGGTGCTGCTGTGGGTATTAAATACGCGTTCTAATTGTAACAGCCATCCATAAGGTCTACATACAAAAAAGCCAGCATTCAAGCTGGCTTTTGTTTTATTTGGATGAGGGTTACTGTTTATTCATCGCTCGACGGATACAATAAATAGCGCCGCCCCACGTAATGCCTAAACCCAGTACCATCATGATAATTGCACTCGTCGTCATAATTAAGCTTCCTTCTTGCTTGTTAGGTTAATGATAACGCCACCGACAAATAGTAGAGCTAACAAGCCCCAGCCGAGCAGTAATAGATCAGATTGAGCGTACCCACCATAGCCTTCAGTCAATGTTGTTTTTAATGTATTGAATACAATCACCGCCAGAATTGCTGGGCTGATGAAGCGTAGACAAATGTCGAACCATCCACCCACTTCAAAGTCGGATACTTTGTTCACGTAGCTACGTACGTTCGAGATCTTGAATACCCAAACCATTAGCAACAACTCAACAAAACAGCTAACAACAATACCGATGTTATTCGTGAAGTAATCCACTAAATCAAGAAGCAGCAATCCGCCGTTAGTCGCAAACGCCAGTGATACAACTGCACCGACACCACAAACAACGGTAGCGGCTTTCTTACGACCCCAATTAAGCTTGTCAATGATGGCTGAAGTGACCGCCTCAATGATTGAGATGTGCGAGCTTAAGCCTGCAATCGTTAATGCTAGGAATAATAGCGGGCCGAAAATGTATGGTGCAGGCAGCTCGTTGATTGCAGCTGGTAAAGTCACAAACGCAAGCCCAACCCCTGCAGATACCACGTCAGTGAGCTCTTTTCCTTGTTCGTGTGCCATGTAACCCAAAATTGAGAAAATCATGATACCGGCAAGGATCGAGAAACCACAGTTGATCAATACCGTCATAAAGGCATTGTTATTGATGTCTGACTTCTCTGGAAGGTAGCTTGAGTAGGCAAGCATGATGGCAAAGCCGATGCTCAACGTAAAGAATATCTGTCCGTATGCTGCTGCCCAAACTTTCAGATCCCATATCTTGCTGAAGTCAGGTTCAAACAGATAGTTCACACCGTTAAGCGCACCTGGAAGGAAGATCATACGGCCAATCAATAAGATAACCATAATAAATAGCACTGGCATCATTATCTTGGCTGCACGCTCAATTCCTGATTTTACACCGCCAACGATAGCAGCGTAGGTCACAGCCCAGGCAATAAGCATTGCCGCTGCGATCTTCCACTGAATAGAACCCAGATTAGAAGGGGAATTATCACCCAGTTTCAGGTATTCACTGAAGAAGTACGCGTTCGTATCAGTTCCCCAGCTCTGTGTGAAAGACATACCAAGGTATGAAATTGACCAGCCAATAACAGCAACGTAGTAAACGGCTATTGAGGCTGCGATACCTACTTGGAACCAGCCAAGCCATTCAAACTTATGATGGATCTTAGACAGTGATATTGGTGCTGAACCGCGGTTTTTCTGCCCCATACTGAATTCCATGATCATAAATGGAATACCAGCAGTCAGCATGGCAAAAAGGTAAGGGATAAAAAATGCGCCACCGCCGTTTTCGTAGGCCATATAAGGGAAACGCCAAATATTTCCTAATCCTATTGCCGATCCTACCGCAGCCAAAATAAATCCAGCACGTGATCCCCATTGTTCTCGCTTCATATTAAACTCCTTTACAACTCCCTGAGGAATGAAGCTTTTCTTCGGCTAATTTAACGCTAAATAGGAGTGATAAATGTCGCTAGCTATATTTCTATTGAATATTTGCTCTATCATCCATGATATTGTTAAAAGTTAGTTTTTTATTCTAACTACCACAAGAAAACTCAGAATATTGTTCTTTATTGTGTCATGTGTGTTTGCAAAAACTGAAATATTCAGCTACGCATTAATTGGGAGACTACCGATATAATGAGTTGAGTGCAACACAATATGCGATATGGAAATTAGCAGGTATGTAGTGAATATGTTGATCTGGAGCAACAAAACTGGGCTTATGTGTTAAATAATAGCGAGATGAAAGGCTGATGCTCTGCCTTGGTCTGAAAGGGTAACTTAATTGACTGAATTGATGGTTAGAGTGTATGACTATAATATCATCACTTTTTAGCATCAATCGGTTGGATTTGAACGTAAGCTAGAAACGTACGACTAGCCCTACATTGGCTGAAAATTGATTCATCCAGTCGGTTTTAAATCGAATTGTGCAAGATTCTTCGGTCGGCAGATTACAAATCCCCGATGTTTCGTTATCCACAACGGTACCCAGCCAACGCAACTGGCTATTGAGTGAAAAGGTGTCGTTGATTTCATATTCAAATCCACCAAACATGCTGGCTGAGAAGCCATATTTGTCGCTGGCCCAATCCACATCGACATAAGACATACCAAGTCCGACGCCAACATAAGTTTTGAATCTGTCTTGGACTGGATAGTAGATGCTGCTTTGAAAATGTAGGTATTGAATCGTGCTGCTTTCATTGAGCGTTTCAATGTGGCTATTTTGTTGACTGTAAAATACGCCAATTCGACCCTGTTCGAGGGTACTTTCTAAGGTAATGGCGTAGCTTTCGGATTCTTTGATATCGTATTCAATGTCATTTTGGTCAACCACGACCCCACCCCCGGTGTAACCTACCCAGGGAGTCAGATAGAAATCGGCTTCGGCCACCGAACTCATGAGTAACATACCTAGCCCCAAGACTTTGGTAAAACTGTACATAATGAATGGCCCTCGCTGCTTTTTGATGTATTGGTGTGACAACCCGTTTAATCTCTAAGTGCAATCTCTGAGTCTAGTACCCAAGTGTGAGGCTAACAGCATAATTGTGCTTAGAAAATACACATAATTTGAAGATACTTCACACTGCTGTTATTACTTTAAGAAGAGCAAGGAGGAGTTTATGGATCAAGACCTAAAATATTCACTCATTATCACAGCAACAATTTTTACAGTTTTGCTGGGTTACGGAGCGATTGTTATCACTCATTAACGGTGCATTATTGATGAGAAATAGTGGCGTTGTTACGAATTTATTGACGCAAGTTGATACCAATCAGCTCTCGCATTACATTGGTGGGAAACATGCGCTTGTTGCACAAGGGGGAGGGCAACGCGGTATTTTTACCTCTGGTGTCTTAGATGCATTCCTACTGTCAAATTTTGATCCTTTTCATGAGTTTTATGGTACATCGGCAGGTGCTTTAAACCTCTGTGCCTTTCTTTGTCGTCAAAAAGGGTTAGGCCACTCATTTCTTATTGACCTCACGACGGATCCTCGATTTTTTAGTCTCTTTCATTACATTCGTCGTAAGCAGTATTTGGGTCTGGAATGGGCCATCGATAGTATCTGCCATTATCCATATAAACTCGATATTGATATGGGTCGTATGGTGTTGGGTGAGAGAAAGGCGTTCGCAGCGGTCACCCACAGCACCACGTTACATGACCACTATTTACCCATGCTCGCCGATGATTGGTACAAGGTGATGGTCGCCACCTGTGCGATCCCTCGCCTTTATCCGAATGAGGTGATGGTCGGAGGTGAGCCATTCGTAGATGGGGGTGTTTCGGCTGCAATCCCAGTGCAGCAAGCGTGGCGCAATGAAGCGCGTTGTATCGTTGTTATTCGCACAGAAGGAAGTGGGATAGAGCCTGAGCCTTCTACGACTGTTTCTCTTAACTCTGCCTCTCTTCATGATACTCCTGCTCGTCATGTTGAGTGGTACCGAGAGTCATTGAATGCTATTCAAGAGCAGTGGCAAGAAAAACTGGGTCAGTGGAAGTTAGATTGGAACGGTTTTTTTCAACAGCAGATCACTAAATCAAAGCAGCAGAAAAACGACGCTAACCATCTTGAATTGGTCAATGGCGGGCGATGGTTATTTGGTGCTGACGATATCTATCGATTAAGTCATTTAGTTGGAGATAAATTTGATTCAGGTCTGGCTGATATGTTGATGGCCCATTACCAAACCTACTCATTAACGCAAGACTTTTTACATCACCCGCCAGATGATTGTTTTATCGTACAGATAAAACCAGATAGCCCCTTAAAATCCAATTCATTGATGAGTAAAAAAGAAGATCTTCAGCACGACTATCAGCTTGGTTTAGATGCCGGTCAAAAGTTTGTTGAAATGTATTCGAAGATAAAGCCAAACGAGGGAATAAAGCGAGGCCCACACAGTGAGCCTTTACTTTATGATTTCGATTAAGCGAGAAGCTAAATCATTTTTGTTACTTGCCTTAAAGAGCCGTGATTAGGTGACGGGCAATATTCTCAGGCAGTTGGTTGAACCTGCGACATCCATAATATCGCCTTGAGTGATGATCAAAATATCGCCAAACTCAACCAATTTTCGCTCCTTGAGGGATTGAAGCGCTTCTAACGCGACGTCAAATCCTGATTCTGCCGAGGTATCAAAATAAAGCGGAGTGACACCTCGATACATACTGCAACGATTCAACGTACCTTCATTTCTAGACAGAGCAAAAATGGGTAACCCTGAGCTTAAGCGAGACATCATCAAGGCCGTTCGGCCAGATTCCGTTAACGCCACCATGCCTTTTATCCCTTCCATATGATTAGCCGAGTAGATGGTTGCCATTGAAATGGTCTCTTCAGCCGTCACAAAACGTCGGTCAATCCGATAGCTTGATGTGCTTTCTAGGGCTTTTTTCTCTGCACCGACACACACTTCCGCCATTGATTTTACCGTTTCAACTGGATAAGCCCCTGCCGCAGTTTCTCCTGAAAGCATGACGGCATCCGTACCATCGAGGACAGCGTTCGCCACATCCATCACCTCAGCACGAGTTGGCATTGGGGCGTAAATCATCGACTCCATCATCTGAGTTGCGGTAATAACGGTACGATTTAAGGCACGAGCGCGTTGTATTAGCTGTTTCTGGACACCGATTAATTCAGGGTCTCCAATCTCAACCCCTAAGTCTCCTCTGGCCACCATGACTGAGTCTGAAGCCATAATGATGTCATCCATATTTTCTACGGTTGCGACGGTTTCAGCGCGTTCCACTTTGGCCACTAAATTGGCTTCTAAACCGGCATCTCTTGCTAAGCGTCTCGCATAGTTCATATCTTCCCCATTTCTCGGGAACGAAACGGCTAAATAGTCCACTTTAAGCTCAGCGGCGAGAAGAATATCTCTCTTATCTTTTTCGGTTAATGCGTCTGCGGAAAGGCCACCCCCTTTCTTATTGATGCCTTTGTTATTTGAAAGCTGCCCACCAATCGTGACGATAGTGTGGACTCTGTTTCCTTCCACCGAGACAACCTCTAGCTGAACTCGACCATCATCCAGAAGTAAAATGTCATTGGCTACCACATCATTGGGCAGTTCTTTGTAATCTAGGCCTACGGCGTCCTGGTCGCCCTCACCAGGGCCAAGGTCGCTATCTAGAGTAAATCGATCGCCTGGGTTGAGTGTTATTTTTCCCTCTTTGAACGTTGAGACACGAATTTTAGGCCCTTGCAAATCGCCTAACACGGCGATGTGTATTCCCAATTTTGCGGCGATTTCGCGTACTTTTGCCGCTCGATTTTTGTGGTCTTCGGCCGTGCCATGGGAAAAATTCATTCTGACAACATTGGCACCGGCTTTGATTATTTCGAGGAGGTTATCGCCTTTATCGGTAGAAGGGCCAAGGGTCGTTACAATCTTTGTTCTTCGTGTTGCTGAGGTCATCCTGTTCTCCTAAACATTCCATTGCTTTTCTAAGTATATGCAGTGTGGGTAATTTGGTGAGGTGAATCATTGATATTTCAACATTGATCAGATAATTACTTTGCGACTGGAAAAAAATGCGGGTGAATAATCCTTAACAATTCGACACCTTCCGCAAAGATGGGTTTTTCTCCGTGATACCTGTCACGGCATACTATCAAAGCACTTCACAATTACTTCGCAAAGTAAAAAAATTAATATGTTGCTGATTTTTGGAGTACATCATGTACATGGCTCAACCCGGTCACATTGATCATATTAAGCAGGTCAACGCTGGTCGTGTCTATAAACTCATAGACCAAAATGGTCCTATTTCTCGAATTGATCTTTCGAAGAAGAGTTCACTTGCGCCTGCAAGTATCACTAAAATTACTCGTGAGTTAATAGAGTCTCATCTGATTCATGAAACGACGGTTCAGGAATCAACCAGTCGAGGTCGCCCTGCGGTTGGCTTGCAAGTGAATAATCAAGGCTGGCAGTTTTTGTCGATGCGTTTAGGCCGCGGTTATTTGACCATTGCGCTTCATGAGCTCGGTGGTGATGTTCTAATCGATACCAAAATTGACATTCACGAACTCGATCAAGACGATGTCTTAGCGCGTTTATTGCATGAAATTGATGAATTTTTTCAAACGTATTCAGAGCAGCTTGATAGAGTGACCAGTATTGCGATTACCTTGCCAGGGCTGGTTAATTCGGAAGACGGTATCGTACTGCAAATGCCGCACTACAATGTGCAGAACTTGGCGTTGGGGCCTGAAATTTATAAAGCGACTGGGCTACCTGTTTTCGTCGCTAACGATACCCGAGCCTGGGCTTTGGCCGAAAAACTGTTTGGCCACTCACAAGACAATGATAATTCAGTGCTTATCTCTATTCACCATGGGTTAGGTGCGGGCATTATTCTAGACGGTCGAGTGCTGCAAGGTCGTCATGGAAACATTGGCGAATTGGGTCATATTCAAATCGACCCTAACGGAAAGCGATGCCATTGTGGTAATCGTGGCTGCCTTGAGACGGTTGCCAGCTCTCAAGCGATTCGAGAAGAGGTGGCAAGGCGCATCGATAACGGTGAAGCTTCGGAATTAAGTGCACTTGAAGAAATGACCATTGAATCGATTTGCGCTGCCGCCGCTAATGGCGACCCTTTAGCCGTTGATGTTATAGAGAAACTTGGCCGTTATTTGGGGGGAGCAATCGCGATTGTGATCAATCTCTTCAACCCAGAAAAAATCTTGATTGGTGGTGTTATTAACCAAGCAAAAGATGTGCTCTATCCGGCGGTGTTAACGTGCATCAAAGAGCAGAGTCTTCCAGTGTATCATCAAGATTTAGAGCTGGTGGAGTCGCGCTTTTATAAACAAGCAACGATGCCGGGCGCTGCGCTGATTAAACAGGCGCTTTTTGATGGTCTACTTTTAATGAAAGTCATTGAAGGTTAACAAGACTTATCTACAATATTGATAATAAACCCATGTGACATGACGTTATATGGGTTTTATTTTCTGTCTAAGCCCCATACTATGGACTATGTTATTTATAGACCAGTAATCCTGAGAGTATGTATGTCTGGAGTTCTAAATACCGTTGATCAGAGAACCAATTTGGTTGGTGAGAATCGTCTAGAGCTATTACTTTTTAGCTTGAATAGCCGACAGATTTTCGCCATTAATGTCTTTAAAGTCAGGGAAGTGCTTAAAGTGCCTGTGCTGACCAAGATGCCCGGTTCTCACCACCATATTACCGGGGTTGCGTCATTGCGCGGGGAATCACTGCCTGTGATTGATCTGCGCGCGGCGATAGGCTTCCCTGCGAATCATGATTCGTCTCTAGAGCAAAACTTAATCATTACCGAGTATAACCGCTCTATTCAAGGGTTCTTGGTTGGGCAAGTACGTAATATTGTGAATACCGCGTGGACAGAAATTCAGCCGCCCCCAAAGACAGCAGGAAGAGCGAACTACTTAACGGCGATCACCCATGTGAAAGAAGATGATGTATCTCATATTGTTGAAATCATTGATGTAGAAAAAGTGCTCGCTCAGATTATTGACTATGATGTGTCTATTTCTGAAGGTGTACTGGATGCTGAGCTTGCATCTGAGATGATTGGACGTAACGTGTTGATCGTCGATGATTCTTCCACGGCTCGTAATCAAGTCAAAGGAACGCTATCTCAACTTGGGCTCAACATCATCGAGTGTAGTGATGGCCTTGAAGCGTTAACGTTACTCAAATCGTGGTGTGATGAAGGGAAAGATATCTACTCTGAATTACTCATGATGATAACCGATGCGGAAATGCCGGAAATGGATGGCTATAAGTTGACTCATGAAGTTCGAAGCGACCCTCGAATGAAGGATTTGCATATCACGCTTAACACGTCATTAAGTGGCAGCTTTAATGAAGCGATGGTACAAAAAGTGGGTTGTGATCGTTTTATTTCCAAGTTCCAACCGGATCTCTTGGTTGAAGTTGCTCAAGACCGATTACGAAATTTGCTACAGGGTTAAAGAAAGGGCTAAAAGGGGTTAAAGAAAGGGCTAAAAGGGCTAAAAGGGCTAAAACGGGTCAAAGTTGAAAAATCAACGGGAGTGTATCGCTTCCGGTAAATGTCTTTGCCCTAATTTTCTTGTCAGTTTAATGAAAGTCTCGGGATCGAGTATCTAGGTGCTCAAAATGCTGGGTGAGATCGATTAATCGCCCTGCAATGACATGTGTGACATTGCCCTCTTTTTCTAATATCCCTTTTACCATTAATATCTTAGCGGTTAAGTAGGCTTGTTTTTGAGCTCTTGCTGTCGCTTTCCAAACAACGACATTGATGTTGCCAGTATCATCTTCTAGGGTGAAAAATGTCACTCCCGCCGCAGTGCCTGGCGACTGCCTTCCTGTGACCAATCCAACCACCGTCACCATGGATTGGTGCTCTTTGTTCATTAGGTCTTTCATGCGAGTGAATGGGCTTAACTGACGCGCATTATCGAGGAGAGTGATGGGGTGCAGGTCGAGAGAGACACCGGTTGAGGAAAGGTCTTCCATTAATGTCTGCATATCACTCGGCGTCTCAAGGCGATGGTTTTGAACAAGGCTATGGCTTTGCATGTTGTCGTCTTCAGTCTCGACCACGTGTTGGAAAAGTGGCAAATCGGTCATGGAATCCATCATACTCCAACGGGCTTGGTAACGATTATGGGCGAATGAGTGCATGGCATTCGCAGAGGCTAATAGCTCTATATCTCGTTTATTGATACCAATGTGTTGCAGCTGAGATGGGGACTGATAACCCTGAGGTGGTCTTGCCTTGATCAATTGTTGCATACCATCTTGCGTAACCCCTTTGATTTGCCGTAATCCTAAACGAATCGCCAACGTAGAGGAATGAGCCACCACAAGGTGATCATAATCTGAATGATTAATGCATACGGGTAATACGGTGATATGGTGCCTCTTGGCGTCTTGAATCAGTTGCGAGGCGGTATAAAAGCCCATCGGTAAGCTATTGAGCAATGAC
Organism: Vibrio sp. YMD68; assembly: GCF_029958905.1. Classification (NCBI taxonomy): domain Bacteria; kingdom Pseudomonadati; phylum Pseudomonadota; class Gammaproteobacteria; order Vibrionales; family Vibrionaceae; genus Vibrio; species Vibrio sp. YMD68. Next base: position 1,072,469 of record NZ_CP124614.1, read on the forward strand.
GTATAAAAAGCCTCTGGATAGTAATATTTCAACCAAGCCGAGCAATACGCCAAAACAGCAAATGAGGCGGAATGACTTTCTGGGAATCCGTATTCACCAAACCCACAAATTTGATCGAATATTCTTTCAGCAAAATCGAGTTCATAGCCACGAGCTAACATCCCGTCAATGAGCTTCGTTTTAAATTTGACCAGTTCACCGTTTTTTTTCCATGAGGCCATTGCTCGTCGAAGTTTATCGGCTTCACCGCCACTGAATCCAGCCGCCACCATCGCGAGTTTAATGACCTGCTCTTGAAAAATAGGGACGCCCATTGTGCGAGAAAGCACTTCTTTGACTTCTTCTGATGGGTAGCTGGTGAGCTCAATGCCATCACGCCGTTTCAAAAATGGATGCACCATGTCGCCCTGTATAGGCCCAGGACGAACAATCGCTATTTGAATGACTAGGTCGTAGTAACACTTGGGTTTAAGCCGTGGCAGCATGCTCATTTGCGCTCGTGATTCAATTTGAAACACCCCAACGGTATCGGCGCGTTGTATCATGCCATAGACGTTGGGATCGTCTTCTTTTCGGGTAATATCCGCGATAGAGAGTGATTGACCATGATATTGCTGAATGAGTGAAAAACATTTTCGAATGGCCGTCAGCATACCCAACGCGAGCACATCAACCTTGAGTAGCCCCAGACTTTCTAAATCATCTTTATCCCACTGAATCACCGTACGCTCATCCATTGCTGCGTTTTCAATAGGGACAAGCTCGTACAAAGGGCCAGAGGAAATGACAAAGCCTCCCACGTGCTGAGAGAGGTGACGTGGAAACCCGATGATGTCATTGACGAGCGTAATGAAATGTTCGCCTTTTAATGAATCGGGTTTAAGTCCTAATTCAATAAGTTGAGCCTGCCACCCCAATTGGTGATCTCGTCGGTTAATATTCTTAATGAAAAAATCTAATTGAGTGTCATTAATGCCGAGTGTTTTTCCAATATCTCGAATGGCACTTTTTAAACGATAAGAGATCACCGATGCGGCTAATGCTGCACGCTCTCGACCGTATTTGTTATAAATATATTGAATCACTTCTTCGCGTCTTTCGTGCTCAAAGTCCACATCAATGTCTGGTGGTTCGTTTCTCTCTTTGCTGATGAAGCGTTCAAATAGTACCGAGACTTGCCTTGGATCGACGGAGGTAATTTCAAGGCAATAGCACACGACGGAATTGGCTGCGGATCCTCTTCCTTGGTAAAGAATGCCTTGCCTCTTGGCAAACATAACGATGTCATGAATGGTGAGGAAGAAAAATGCGTACTTGAGTTGTTCAATCAGCATGAGCTCCTTCTCGATTATGTCCTCAATCATGTTGGGTACCCCGTTTGGGAATCGGTGCTTTTTCCCTTGCGCGGTTAGCTGACGTAAATAACCCATTGGGGTCATTTGATTAGGAATGAGCTCACTGGGGTATTCATAGCGCAAAGACGCTAAATCGAACTGACAACGTTGAGCAATATGTTCTGTTTCAGCCAGCCACTCTGGCTTAAATATTCGAGCCAGCTTTTCTTGGCTACGCAGCGCTCTTTCTGTGTTGGTTAACATATGCTCACCGATGGTATCCAGTGTGCTGCCATGTTTAATCGCGGTGAGTGTGTGTTGTAAAGGAAGCCTTGTCGCAGTATGCATTAACACGCCACCGCAAGCGGTGATGGGCAACTGAAACTCGGTGGCTAGTGTTTGGCAGTGCGCGGTGTACTCTTTGTCATTCCCATTGAGGTGACGCTGTAAACCGAGCCATAGCCGATCTGCGTGGTGTTGGTTGAGCCATTTTCCCCAATGGTGGTCGATGGAGTGATGGCAAGGTAACCAAATGATCAAGCAGTGTTGCACCGACATGATGTCCCACTCTGAAAGTTGGTATTCCCCTTTGTTAGCGCGTCTTCTAGCATTGGTGATAATTCGACACAATTCGGCATAGGCTTGTCGGTTAGGGCAAAGCAATACCAACTGGCATTCAGCGTTTAGCCAGAACATGCTGCCAATGATCTGTTTGATAGCAAGATGGTGATCTTTGATGGCAGTGTGCGCTCGAACCACGCCCGCGACAGAGCACTCATCGGTAATCGCGATGGCTTGATAACGTAAAAAGTCAGCCTGAATCACCAACTCTTCCGCATGTGAAGCACCGGTTAAAAAAGAAAAGTTACTCTGACAAAAAAGTTCTGCGTATTTCATATCAACATTAACTAAATTGACCGTGAATAAACCAGTTTTTCTGGTGATCTCGAAAAACCCAAAGCCAGCGACCTTCAGCGCTACGAGCAATGAAATAGTCACGGATCATGTCATTGCCGTCCCACCAACCTGTGACGATGCGTTCAGGCCCACTGATGATATGGGCTTTCTCGGTGAGCGGTTGCGGCGAGGAGTGCATGAACGTCGGGCGGAGACGGGCAGGCATTGATTGAGATCTCATGGGCATGGATTTCATTGACATAGGTTTTATTGAGTTAGATTCCATTGAGTTAGATGTCATTGACCGAGGTTTTGTTGATTCAGGAGGATGACTGGGGTTATAGAGAGTGGTGGACTTCTCTGGTCTTGGGTCATGGGTTGTATGCACTTTATAAAGGGTGTCGTTACCCAGCTTGGCTTGCAGTAAAGAGATCAGTTCTAACTCTGTCTGCTGCCCCTTAAATCCACAAAAAATATCTTGCGTCGCGCTTTGGCGATCACCGTATCGAATAATGACCAGTCTCATACTGTGGGTAGGCGCATTGAGAGCTAATGACTCTAAAGACAAATGGCACAACACCGCCCACTTATCTGAGAGGTAGTCCCCACTTGCTGATGTAAAAGAGATCTTCTGTTCTTTATGATCTCTCAAATACAAGATTAAGCACAGCTCATAAGCTACCTGGCTTCGTAATGTTAAAAATCGCTCTAATTGCTTGAGCAGTCTCATTAATGGTCTTTCAAGCCATTGCACATTATCAATATCAAACAGCAGCTCTAAGTGTCTCTCAAAGGTTTCTGGTGGGTGATAAAAGGTGACCGGATGTTTGAATTGACCCAACAGGCGGCCCACGTAATTCACAAGGTCAATGTTGAAGCGTCTCGCAAGCTCTTGCATAGGCAAAGGGAGGAGCTCTTGAAATGTGCGAATCCCAATACGACGAAGTTGTTCCACTTGTTTTCTATCAAGATCACTGATGGACAGAGGAAGGTGATGAATCTGTGCCATGATCGATTCTTTATCTTCATAAAGGCGGTTTTTTGCCGATTTTGCCAGCAACATTGCCGAGAAAGGGGAAAAGCCGGTGGCGAACTGATAGCGAAAATTAAGCTGTTCAAGGTGCTGACTGGTTATTTGCCAGTAGGTGTCTAAATCGTGGTAGAGAGACAGCATGTTAGACACCTTTAACAGTATCCCTTTGGGTGGAAAAAGGGTGATGTCTGATGTTTTCAAATATAGCCACTGAGCAATGTGAGTTAGCGTTTGTTGTTCTGTTTGAGCGTCATAAGCGTGCACCTGCAAATGGGTACACAAGGTGGCTGCGCTGCCTAATCCCATCCCAATATTGAGGCTCTGATTTAGCGCAGCATCATTGAGCTGCACTATTTGATGTTTCTTTTCATCGACAATCACTAAGGGCGCTTCAGACTGCTCAGAAAACAGCGCATCGAGTTGCAAATGAGGGAAATGTAAATAGAGCCACAGCTGCACGATTCAACCTTGCTTTCGTAACGGGAAAGGAACAATGACTGGGGAAGCTTGATCCAAGGTTAAACTTGGCCATAAGTGATCCATAGAGAGGATAAAACGTCCTTGAGGCCAGCCTCCCTTTCGCTTCGTGATGGTCACTTCGAGCCCATTTCGGTGAGGGAACAGAGTCATACTTAAATTGACGGGAAGCGAAAATCGCCCTTTTTGTGGTGGGCGAAAAATAAATTGTAAGCAGTCGCCTTCTTCACTGGCTACTTGAAGCCGCCTTGCCTGATGAACTTCAAGATCCGCGTTCCATAAAAAGACTCGGCTACACGCGCCACTTCTTAAGCATTGTTCTGCCGCCCATAACGCCTGTTGGTGAGTATGGGGTGAAATAATGAGTACGTTTTTGTTATCAATGCCTTCGGCTTCAAGTTGCTCTGCACACAAATAGCCAGGAGGTTGAATAAAGACCGATAATCGTTTCGATTCTGTTTTTTTAATGTGAGGTAGGATCAAGCGTAATTCTCCAATCCCACTGAGCGATTGAATGTCAACCACGCCATGTTTTGGGTAGCCGCCTTCTAGCTTCTGATCGAGAACATTGAAGCCCGTAGAGAGGTATTCACCTGATACGGGGGTATGGGTACCTTGCCATATCAGCTGATTATTTTTGAGTTTTTCTATCAATTCACACATAAAATCACCTGTATATACATACAGTATATATCATGTATTAAAAGCAGCAATAAAAAGATTGGAATGAGAGTGAATTTGACCCTTGTAAAATGGGTAAGCATCTATGAATTAAGCAGAAATAAATACGCAGAAAATAAAAATGCCTTGCTAAGCGTAACAAGGCATTGTTGATTTTTTAGAGCAACACGGGTGTCATGTTATTTGGGCTGGGCATCAATACATTGACCGTGAATGTCTTTTCCTTCTGGTGCCATTAAGTAAAGGTACAGAGGGATAATATCCTTTGGTGTTTTGAGTAACTCAACATCTTCTGCTGGGAAAGCTTTAGCCCGCATTCCAGTACGAGTGCCGCCAGGGTTGATCGCATTAACACGAACGGGAGAATCGGTTAACTCATCCGCAAGGACTTGCATCATGCCTTCGGTAGCAAACTTCGACATCGCATACGTTCCCCAGTAAGCACGACCCGAATGCCCGACGGTTGAGGTGGTAAAGGTGACACGTGCATCTTCAGATTCCAGCAGCAATGGCAACAGCGCTTGAGTCATCAAAAATTGAGCCTTGACGTTCACTTGCATCACATCATCAAAGGAATCTTCGCCAATTTGAGCGAAAGGGCTGATAACCCCCAAAATACTGGCGTTATGCAAAACACCATCAAGACGACCAAATTGCGTTTGAATCGTGTCGGCCATATCAATGTAGTTCTGTTTTGTTGCCCCTTTCATGTCTAAAGGCACAATGGCTGGCTGAGAGTAACCCGCTTCAACGATTTCATCGTAAGTGTGCTCAAGTTTTTTAACGGTACGGCCAAGCAGAATAACCGTCGCGCCATGTTCGGCAAAACTCATGGCTGCTTGTTTGCCGATGCCTGCGCCAGCGCCTGTAACGAGGATAACTTTGTCTTTGAGGGCGTTTGCAGAAACTGAATAATCCACCGTAAGCTTCCTTATTGTCGTGATTTTATTTTTTTCTATGCGATAAGACGGTTACAATAACCGAGTAGAACGAACAATACACTAATTCGTACATTTGAGGATAATGACATTGGAATTTTTGTTGGACTATGGCCTATTTTTGGCCAAGATTGCGACTGTCGTCGTCGCGATTATTGCGATTTTAGTGATAGCTAAAGCCGTTGGTGGTAAAGGCAGCGGTGATAAGGGTGAGCTAGAGATTACAAATTTGACCGAACAGCACAAAGCACGTGTTGAACAACTTGAGCATCACTTACATGATGACGCTTTTCTTAAAGCTCGCGATAAAGCCGAGAAGAAAAACGACAAAGAAAAAACAAAATCTCGTGAGAAAGAGATAAAACAAGCCGTCAAAAAGGGTGAGTTGGATGCGAAACGAGAGTCGCATTTATTTGTATTGGACTTTAATGGCAGCATTGATGCAAAAGAAGTGGCGTCATTACGCGAAGAAGTGACGGCTATTTTGGCGGTGGCGCGAAAAGGCGATGAAGTTTTATTACGTTTAGAGTCTGGTGGTGGCATGGTACATGGCTATGGCTTGGCATCGTCTCAACTTGATCGTATTAAAGCAGCGGGCTTACCACTGAGTATTTCGGTTGATAAAGTCGCTGCGAGTGGCGGTTATATGATGGCGTGTATCGCGGATAAAATTATCTCAGCACCGTTTGCCATTGTTGGGTCGATCGGTGTGATCGCTCAGCTCCCAAATTTCAATAAACTGCTTAAAAAGCATGATATTGAATTTGAACAGTTAACGGCAGGCGAGTACAAACGTACATTGACCATGTTTGGTGAAAACAGCGATAAAGCCCGTGATAAGTTCAAGCAAGAGCTAGAAGAAACACATGGCTTATTTAAAGACTTCATTCGTGAACGTCGCCCTGAACTCGATCTTGAGAAAGTGGCAACGGGCGAACACTGGTTTGGCACACAGGCGAAAGAGCTTGGCTTGGTTGATGAGATCAGAACGTCTGATGATGTTGTCGTGGAAGCGTGTAAAGATAAAACCGTTCTGTCTATTCATTATGTGCAGAAAAAGAAGCTCACCGACAAATTAGCTGGCGTTGCCGGTGAAGCCGCAGACAATGTATTAATGAAACTGATTAGCCGCGGTCAAAAGCCGATTATTTAATTAAAGCTGATTGTTTAATGAAAACAATGCAATAAAAAGAGCCATTCAAGTTTAAACGCCTAGCCAGAACACTTAACAGTGAATGACGGTTAGGCGTTTTTGTTTCTACCATACCAATAAGAGAAGTAAGCGAGTAAAAGCCCAGAGACGGCACCAAATAAGTGAGATTCAATGGCAACACGAGCATCAATCAAACCACTTGTCACGGTGGACGCACCAAAACTGAATTCCCATACTATCTTCGCCATTAATCCGAACACTAACAATCCACTGCTTTTTCGGCCGTGTAAGCTTTCGCGTAGGGCGTAGTAGCCAAAGAGCCCGTGTAACGATCCGGATAACCCCGCATAGAGCTGCATGTCGGTAAATAGGTTGCCAATGCCAACGGCCATACTGGTTAGCAGTAGAGGGAAGAGCAGGGTTGGAAGGCTAGGTTTAAAAATGAAGCCAATAAACCATAATCCAATAAGATTCATGGCCCAATGAGCAAAGTTGGTGTGAGTGAAATTTCCTGTTAGGATCCGCCACCATTGTCCAGAATGAATGGCCGTAGCATTCCATTCAACGTAAGAGTGTAATGGCTCAAATTGTAAGCCTAAGCAGATAATGCTGATGACAGATAAAAGAAGGTAAACGCGCAAGATATGTACCGATATTGTTTAGAATGTGGAAAATCACACAAAGCTTGTATTTGTCGTTGGATCAAAAGACTACCATCGAATGTGGAATTGATCATCCTACAACATTCTAGCGAAGTACAAAGACCGATGGGAACGGCGAAAATTTTGACGCTATCTTTGGAGAACAGCCACAGTTTTATTGGTGAAGACTTTAGCCAGGATCGTCAACTCAACGCGTTATTGAATGATGCCGATTACGCCCATTACATTATGTACCCCTGTGATCAATCACGCTGTGTTTCAACATTACTCGCCGATGATGCCGGGCAAGACCGAGATGAAGAAAGGAGTGATGGTAATCCAGCAAAGCTGCGAGTTATTTTGCTGGATGGCACATGGAAGAAAGCGTACAAAATGTGGCAATTGTCCGCTAACTTACATGATCTTCCAATGTTGCATTTACCTAAAGGGCTGAAAGGAAACTACCGTATCCGAAAAGCGCCGAGTGACAATAGCCTATCTACGGTGGAAGCTGGGTATCACTTACTCAGTATTTTGCAGCCAGAGCAAGATTTCTCACCGCTACTGACCACTTTTGACAACATGATTCAATTTCAAATAGATCAGATGCCAGAAGGGGTTTTTGAGCGAAACTATCTCCGTAGCCTTAATGATTAGCTTAACTCCGTAGATTTTCATTTTATGTGTTGGAAAACAGTTGTTGATGAAGCCGTTGCGCGTGGCCATCGGTCATTGCGGAAATATAGTCAGCGATCACTCGCAGTTTTTGGCTAGGGTCTCCTTTCGAGAGTTGCCACTTACTTTTTTCAACGTCGGGAAGTAGGCGTTCCGCGTTGGGACTGAGCGCTTCAAACAAATCCATAATAATTTGTTGGCCCTTGTATTCCACAATCTGTACTTGCGGAATTTGAATAACGTACTGGCTGACAAAGTGCTTTAAGATATTCAGCGCTTTACTCATATTCACATCTAAATACGCATTATAGGCCAGTAAATGGGTCTCAAAATCAGCATCGACGGGTTGAATGGTGACACTGGTGAGTAGCGCGTTCACCATGCCGCCGATAGCGTCTTTACGTTGATGGTGTTTTCCAGAGAAGAGCATCTCAGTAATCGAGGCAATATGCGCTTCAAACCAAGGCTCACCACACTCTGATAATCGACTGGCTGCGGCTTCTACCCATTGGTTTCGATTAATCATGCCAAGCGCAATGGCATCTTCAAGATCGTGAACACCGTAGGCAATATCATCGGCCAATTCCATGATGGAGCAATCTAAAGATTTGAAACGAGTTTTGCTGTGTTGGTGGCTCGATAAAGGGGCGCTGCGAAGTTCGCACAGTAACGCTTGATCTTTTTTTGAAAGGGGTTTGATGACCCAATCAAAGAAATGCTTATCGCAGTCATAAATACCTTTAGCAGGAAGCCAGTCGGTCGCTTTTAACCGGCGCTGATCAAACGTCGCTTTAGGCTTTGTTTTGGCTTGAGTCTGGCTCAAAAAGGCCGGGTACTTAATCAGCCCCAATAAGGCTCTGCGAGACAAATTCATACCAAAATGTTCGGTATAAGGTTCGAGCTGAGTGACAATGCGGAAGGTTTGCGCATTACCCTCAAATCCCCCATGATTACGCATCATATAATTGAGAGCGATTTCTCCCCCGTGTCCATAGGGAGGGTGCCCAATATCATGCGCTAAGCAGAGAGAATCGATAAGGCTGTCTGAGGGAAGTAAGTCTTTAAATTCAGGCTGTTTCTTTTTCAACTGAGCGACAATGCCAGTGCCGAGTTGTGCCGCTTCTAAGGAATGAGTCAAACGGGTACGGTGAAAGTCATCCACACTATTACCATGTACCTGAGTTTTGGCCTGTAGTCGCCTAAACGCGGCAGAATGTAAAATGCGCGCTCGATCACGTTGGTATGGGCTTCGGTGATCATCGCGCCTAATTTTATGTTCATCATCGTGTCTATCTTGCCAAAGAAGGCTGATCTCTGTATCCATGCCTACCGTCCTTTTTCCTGGATGCTTATCACCGAAATACATGGCTCCCGATTGCGATAATAACAATAGCGGTCACCTCTAAGCTAATGTACGGTCATTCCGGTAGTTTACAAGCTCATTCATAAGGATAGGTTTAGAAAAATAATATCCTTGACCTAAATTGCATTGGTATTCATTGAGTTTTTGGTATTGCTCTAGAGATTCAATGCCTTCTGCGACCACTTTTAATGAGTGTGAATCACCAATCGCGATAATGGCTTTAATCAAGGCGTCACTTTGCTTGCTGACTAATAGCTTATCGATGAAACTTCGGTCGATCTTTATCTCCGTTATTGGCAGATTAGACAGGTAGCTGAGTGATGAGAACCCAGTGCCAAAATCATCCAAAGAAATAGAGAAGTGACTCTCGCGAAGTTGTTTGAGTATAGGTGTGACTATCTCCAAATCATTAATCAACACATTTTCAGTGATTTCAACCGTGATTCGGTGTCGATCAATACCCAGCCTATCCACCGTTGATGTTAAATCGTGAATGAAATTTTTGGCGATCAGTTGGCTAGGTGACACATTGATTGACAGAGCAAGGCTGTCATCACCATTTGGATAGTGATTGATGATCTCTTGGCACGAGCGTTCAATAACAAATAGGCCCACTTCGTGGATAAGCCCGATCTCTTCGGCTTTTCGGATAAGCTCAACAGGGGACACATGGCCAAGCAACGGATTATTCCAGCGAATCAGTGCTTCAACACTCTGTAACTTCCCTGTGTTTAAGTCGATTTGTGGTTGGTACACCATGTAGAGTTCCCCAAGCTTTAGAGCGCAGCGAAGCTCATTCTCAAGGCTTAATTCATACTGGACTTGGCGGTTGATAGATTCATCATAGAATAATACGTTCCCTTTCTTACGGGCTTTTGATGTGTAAAGTGCCGTATCGGCCTTAGCAATAAGATCTTCTGCGTCACGAGCATCTTGCGGGTAGATGGAGACACCCACACTGCAACTCGATGAAATAACTTTACCGGCGATCAGAAACTCTTCCTGGAAGATCTGACAAATCTCGACACCTCGATTTTCCGCTTCTAAGACATTAGAAAGGTTAGAAAAACAGAAGACGAATTCATCGCCACCAAACCGAGCCACGATTTCATTCTGGTTAAGCAAGGTTTCAAATTTCGCCCCTATTTGCGCCAAAAGTTGGTCGCCAGTTGAATGCCCAAAGGCATCATTGACTTTCTTAAAATCATCGAGGTCAACAAACATGATGGCGGTGTATTTTCCATTCCCCTGACACTGCTTAATTTGCTGATTAATAAAGTCGATAAGGAAGACCCGATTGGGCAGTTTAGTTAAGCTATCGTGAAGCGCGAGATATTGAAGCTGATTTTTGGTTTCTTCTAACTCGTGGAAATCTTGGTTAATCTTATGCTGTAAGCGTAAAAATCGACGGCCAACCGTATTACCAATAAATAAAGACAAAGCCGCCAATACCAGCGAAACCACTATACCTAGAAAAGTGATCTTCAATACTTCTTCCGAATTTTTTTGCTGGATCAACGCTTCTCTTTCTGCAAGAAAGCTGTCTATTTTTTCGGTATACACACCAGTGCCGATTACCCAGTCCCAATCGGGCAGGTAATTCACATAGCTGAGTTTATCGGGTGTCATGGTGCCAACAGGGGTATAACTGGATTGGTATTCGACAAAGCCGCCACCATTACGCGCTTGATTAATCAGTTCTTGTACGTAATACGTTCCGTTACCATCTTGGGCATCCAGCCTACCCACCCCTATCAGGGATTGATTGGGGTGCGAGATCAATTCGCCGTTACTGTTCATAATAAAGATGTAACCACCTTCACCATAACTGTAATCTGAAAACCGTTGTATTAGACGATGTTGAATATCCTCTTCGACATCCACAACATACTCACCTGCTCCGATGAACCAGTCAAAGGGTTCAAATAGTGAGAGGTAGCCGATTTTATCAAACTCTTGATCAATGGCGTCGGGTTTAACCCACCACCAGCGGTGAAATGCTTGTGTTTGTGTTTGCGCTAGCTCTGCCGAGTCTCTGATGACATAGGCGCCGCGAGCATCTTGCAAATCCCAAAGCGATTTTCCTTCAACATGAGGCAAAATGGGGTGCATAACATTGGTGCCATCGAGTTGATAGATGAAAAAGTATCCGCGATCATTATTAAAGCGTATCGGCCTTAGCGCATCTGTGATCATTTTACTGACGATGGATTTGTCGAGGTGTTGGTTTTGAGCATAAATATTATTTGCCGCCGCCACTGCTTCATCAACCCGGTTTTTGATGTCGTTTTTTAGGATGTTCTCTGTGTTTGATTTTTCAAATTCAATTTGTTCTATGACATTCGCCACTCGGTATTGGATTGTGTCACGCTGTGTTTGATAAAACCCAGTATGAAGGGTGGCAAGATCTTCTTTTAAGGCCGTTCGATTGGCTGATAACACGATAGTAATGAGTACCAGAAGAGAAAGCCCAATGATGACCATTGGTAAGTACTTAATTAACCGAAGTAATTTTTGGTCGCTCGTTATTGACACATAATACCTATAAATTTGTAATCAAAGTTTCTAGTGATTAATCAAAGTGTAGCTAAGTCTTATCAAAACGGTGGACAATTACGTTATTTCGTCCAGTGATAATTCAAAACTTGGAGCGAAGGTATTCAAAAAATACATCATCTCTTCGGTTCGTCGTTCTTTTAGTGTGATATCAAGACGTTTTTTGGCTAGTGCGTATTCATGGTTGCCGGCACTGAGTTCTTCTAAACACTTGAGATAAGCACAGATGGTATCCGCTTGTTTGACGATCGCCGCATCTTCAGGGTGTGCTTCTTGGGTGACAAGATAGGGAGCGAAGTCTTGTTGAAATTCCTCTGGCAGCATCGATAATAATTTTTGCTCTGCTGCCGCTTCGATTTTCTTATATTCCTTGGCTATCTCTTCGTTGTAATACTTAACCGGGGTAGGGAGGTCGCCAGTGAGTACTTCACTGGTGTCATGGTACATTCCCAAAATGGCGATGCGTTCCGGGTTGAGTTGACCATTGAATTTTTTATTTTTAATCACGGCGAGAGCATGGGCGACAAACCCTACTTGAAGGCTATGCTCGGAAATGTTTTCGGTAGAGACCGAACGCATTAACGGCCAGCGTTGAATCAGTTTCATACGAGCGAGATGCGCGAAAAAGTGGCTTTCTTTTGGGGAATCATTCTCTTTCATAATAATAAACATCCTTGAATATCATTAAATTATCCTGAGCTTAGGGAGCTAGGGTGTGTTGATCTTTCGCGGTTAACTTTTGTACAAATCAGCTCGAAAGATCCACACGTCCTAGACTATATGAACTTCATCCAAACAAAAATGGACACTCTCTCAGTCTATGAAAAAGTATCCATTTAGAAACACGAAATGGGATGTATCGCTACTGTAGCCTATGTACTTATTGGCTATAGGTTGAAAGGAATCGTTCAAATCGTCCGATGGCGATTTCTAGGTCTTCAACATGAGGCAGAGTGACGATTCGGAAATGGTCCGGTTTTGGCCAATTAAAGCCAGTCCCCTGTACCAGCAAGACTTTTTCTTGAATCAAGAAGTCGAGCACCATCTTTTGATCATCTTTGATGCGGTATTTTTTTGTGTCAATTTTTGGGAACAGATACATTGCCCCTTTTGGCTTAACGCAAGAAACGCCTGGGATTTGATTAATCAGTTCCCATGCTCGGTCACGTTGCTCTAATAGACGCCCACCAGGCAAGATAAGTTCATTGATACTCTGGTACCCGCCAAGTGCTGTCTGTATCGCATGTTGCATCGGAACATTGGCGCACAAACGCATGGAAGCGAGCATTTCTAAGCCTGAAATATAGCCTTTAGCAAGGTGCTTAGGCCCAGTTAAGAACATCCAACCGCCACGGAAGCCACAGACTCGATACGCTTTTGATAGCCCATTAAAGGTAACAACCAGAACATCCTCGGTGAGTGTCGCAACAGAAGTGTGAGTGGCGCCATCGTAGAGCACTTTGTCGTAAATCTCATCAGCGAAAATGATCAGCTTGTGCTTACGAGCAATTTCAATCACTTCCAGTAAAAAATCACGGCTATAAACCGCGCCAGTGGGGTTGTTTGGATTAATTAAAACAATGCCACGCGTTTTAGGACCAATCTTCTTTTTTATATCGTCAAGATCAGGGTACCAATCAGACTCCTCATCACACATGTAATGAACGGCCTTACCCCCTGAAAGAGCAACAGAAGCGGTCCATAAAGGGTAATCAGGCGCTGGTACCAGCATTTCATCGCCATTATTGAGCAACGCCTGCATCGCCATGACAATCAACTCGGACACACCATTACCGATATAAACGTCTTCCACATCCAAAGAGTGGATGCCTTTCCGTTGGTAATGTTGAACCACCGCTTTGCGAGCGGAGTAGATACCTTTCGAATCACAATAGCCTTGAGACGTTGGAAGATTACGAATGACATCAACAAGAATTTCATCTGGGGCATCGAAACCAAATGGGGCGGGATTACCAATATTCAGTTTAAGAATTTTATGCCCCTCCTCTTCCATGCGTTTAGCATGTTTGAGTACTGGACCCCTAATGTCGTAGCAGACATTATCGAGTTTTGATGACATCTCGATATTTTGCATTGCATAATCCCTAAAAATGATTCAATTCTATATTTAAAGTATCTCAATTTCGGGTTTGATAGAATGAAAATCTAGTATTTATTTTAATGATGATTGATCTTTGTACGTTTCTTATCACAGGAATATGTAAAAAAAGGGCGACAGCCTTGATTTGAGCGGAGTCTGTAAATAAAGTAGCCGTCTAATAATAGCAATATCATCGATATACGAGGTTGAATTGTCTTCTTTTCATCAAGCAGTTTGTGAACTTATTGAACGTGTGAAGTGCGCCAAAGAAGGTGAAGTACGTCTAGTTCAAGTTCTTGAGGAAAACCCGAACATTGCTTTTATCGACTGGTTGGAAGCGCAACCAGTTTTTCCCAAATTTTATTGGCAATCGAGAGATACTCGTGAAGAAGTGGTTGCACTGGGGCAGTTGTACACATTTTCGGATCCAGCCCCAGCCTACGCGATATTAGGTGAGGATCAACGAATTTGGGGTGGGCGTTCTTTTGATGGTAACACTGAAAAAAATCGTCGATGTATGCCGTCCTTTTTCTTTCTACCGCAAATAGAACTGATTCGTTTTGATGACACCTGGGCGCTTGCCGTCAATATCACATCAGATAACAAGAGAACGCTAACGTCGCTACGCAAACTTCAGTACGATGTGGCGCCATTGCCGTCATTATCCTCACACATTAATCATATTGATCATACGCCAACGGAGCATGAGTGGCAGCACTTGGTGGATAAAGTGCTTGATGGTATTGAGTCCGGTGACTTTAAAAAGGTGGTATTGGCAAGAAAGACGGTGCTTCAACTAGATAAGCCTGTCAGCGCCGCTCAATTGCTCAAAGCCAGCTATAACCAGAATCACCATAGCTTTCATTTTTTGATGTCTCTTGACCAGAAGCATAGCTTCATGGGGTCAACACCGGAACGTTTATATTCTCGATTTGACCAAGAGCTGCATACGGAAGCATTGGCCGGTACGATTGGCCGAGGAGTCAACGCCACACAAGATATGCAATTGGCGAATTGGTTGTCGCAAGATGAAAAGAATTTAAATGAAAATCAATATGTTGTTGATGATATTGTTGAACGATTAACCCCTCATTCGGAAGAGATTCATGTGGAGCGAGATGCGCGCTTGATTCGATTACGAAAAGTGCAGCATTTAAAGCGCAGCATTCGGGCTCATTTGCACAAGGGAACCAACGGTGTTCAGTTGCTGAGTGCCCTGCAACCAACAGCGGCCGTTGCTGGGCTTCCTCGACAGGAGTCGATGGCGTTTATTCGCAATAATGAACCCTTTGCTCGAGGATGGTACGCCGGCTCAGTGGGTTACGTGAGCCATAAAAAAGCTGAGTTTTGCGTCGCGATACGCAGTGCGCTGGTGGTGAATGAGCAAGTTCAATTATTCGCTGGTGCGGGTATTGTTCCAGGCTCTGTCGCTAGCCATGAATGGCAAGAGCTAGACAAAAAAATGTCCACATTACTTTCGTTATTTTCCGATGTCCCGCCATTGGTTGAGGCCGCATCATGATCAACAACCAAGCGGTGATGAACCGTATTTGGTGCCGGGTCATACTCGAAGAATTGACGCGATTTGGTGTGACTGAGGTATGCATTGCCCCAGGGTCTCGTTCTACCCCTTTAACTCTCGAATCTGATGCCAATCAGCAGCTCAATATTCACACGCACTTTGATGAGCGTGGGCTCGGATTCTTGGCGTTGGGCCTAGCGAAGGCAAGCCGTTCTCCCGTTGCCATTATCGTGACATCGGGTACAGCCGTGGCTAACCTACTGCCAGCTATCGCCGAAGCCAAATTGACAGGGGAAAAGTTGGTTGTCTTAAGTGCCGATAGGCCTCAGCAATTGGTGGGTTGCGGTGCTAATCAAGCTATCGAGCAACGCGGTATCTTTGCACCGCATACGCGCGCGGAGCTTAATCTACCCAGCCCATCTGAGCACATCGGTCTACCTTGGCTTCTTTCTAGCCTCGATGAGGTCATGTACCAGCAAGCGCAACAGGGTTCTGCGGTTCATATTAATTGCCCATTTCCAGAGCCGTTGTACGGAGAGGTCGATGATACACTGTTTAAAGGTTACCAGGATACGGTATCTGGATGGCGTCAAAGCAAAGAACCTTACTGCATACAGCATGACAGAATACCGCATGGCAATCAGTATCAGGATCAGTATCCACATTGGGTTTCGACGGATCTCTTTTCAAAAAAAGGCTTGGTAATCATTGGTCGTGTTGAACGCGATCAGGCTGCCGCGGCCATTGAATTTGCGCACCGACTAGGTTGGCCGGTTTTATGTGACCCACAATCTGGTGTGAGTAGCGATTGGGCGCACTATGATGTGTGGTTACAGTTATCAAGCGCTTCTCACCCAGAAAAAAATGTATTAAATCAATGCATGGCTGTCATTCAGTGCGGCTCTCGAATTATCTCTAAGCGCTTAAATCAGTGGCTAGATCAGCACGTCTCCTCCTCATCTTGTGACTACATTTATGTAGACCCAAGTGCCGATCGAAATAATCAGTCACATCTACCACAAACCCATTATCGCTCTGAGGTCGCTGACTGGTGCCAATGGCAACTCAATCAGTTATCTCAGTTGCCATTGTCTGAAAAAAGCGAAACGGCGGGTTGGGCCGATGCGTTACAAGTGCTTTCCCGTGTGGTCGCGACAAAAGCAAACGCGTTTTTAGAAGATGGCGATCGTTTGACTGAAGTTGGTTTGAGTTATGCCATTCCTGGATTACTAAAAGACGTACCTAAAGAGACGATGTTGTTCTTCGGAAACAGTCTTTTTGTGCGCTTGGTTGATATGTTTTCATCGATTGACTCGTTTCGTGTGCATACCAATCGAGGCGCGTCAGGGATTGATGGTTTAGTCGCGACCTCCGTTGGTGTTCAACGAGCCTCATCAACACCCATGCTGGTTTTTATCGGCGACACTTCATTGCTGTATGATCTGAACTCTTTGGCGTTATTAAGCCATCAAAAGAGCCCGGTTGTGATCGTTGTGACCAACAATGATGGCGGGGCGATTTTTGATTTATTACCAGTGCCTAAGCAGCAGAAAGAAGCCTTATATCAAATGCCTCATGGCTACCAGTTTGAGTACGCAGCAAAGCAGTTTGGTTTGGCCTACGATAGGCCAAATACGCTATCTCAATGTTTGCTCAGTATCTCAACACACCTCAATCAGGGCTGTGGTGCCTTGGTTGTCGAGGTTATAACGCCTTCAAATCAAGCCTCTGAACAACTCGTCGAATTTTCTCGTTTACTTCATGATGCCTAGATTATGGTTCTGGGTTAGTGGAGCTAGGCCTATGGAGCTGAGATTGTGGAAAATAAAGTGAACGGCATGCTTCATAGTGAACATCATTATGTGGGTAATACAGCCAAACCGGCATTAGTTTTTCTTCATGGCTTACTAGGAAGTGGCGATGATTGGCAATCGAGTATCGAACAGCTAACGGACTACTCATGCCTGACAATTGACCTCCCTGGCCATGGTCAAAGTGCACATATTACGTGTACAGGCTTTGACGATTGCTGCGACATGATTTCCAATACTGTTTCAGCATTACTCGCGCCCAGCCAGCCAGTGGTTATTATTGGCTACTCTATGGGGGGAAGAATTGCGATGCACGGTGTGGCGAATGGTTTGTTTTCGATGCTTAACGTGCACGGGCTCATCGTAGAAGGGAGCCACTTGGGATTAGAGAGCACAGAACAAAAGCTTGCAAGAGCTGTCAATGATCGAGGCTGGGCAAATCGCTTCAATAATGAGCCAATTGAACAGGTGTTAATCGACTGGTATCAGCAAGGTGTTTTTTCTTCACTAAACAATGAGCAGAAACAAATCTTCCAGTTAAAGCGCAATGCTAATCTTGGCCCTGCAATTGCGCAGATGTTACTTGCAACTTCATTAGCCGAGCAAGAATACTTGTTAACCGCACTTAAAAAACAGCCGATACGCATGCATTACCTTTGCGGTGAGAATGACTATAAATTTAGTCAGATAGCGCGAGAGAGCGGGTTGGCATTTAACCTTGTTTCAGGCGTTGGGCATAATGTGCATCAAGAAAGCCCACATGCATTTGCGCAAGAGATAAAGAACTTTGCGCATGCGATAAAGAACTTTACGAAATAGCAATTGATGACAAAACAGTCATTGATCACGAAACAGTAATTGATGCTCGATTAGCAGAGCACGAATCGGACAAATGGATAATTAAAATGGCAAAGACAGTAGGCATTACCGAAGAAGAGCTTTACGCACCCGTTGAATGGCAAGACTGCACCAACGAGTATGAAGATATTCATTATCATAAATCCGCTGATGGCATTGCGAAAATTACTATCGCGCGTCCTCAGGTTCATAATGCGTTTCGTCCACAGACCGTAAAAGAGATGATCGATGCATTGGCCAACGCTCGCTATGATGAACAAGTGGGCGTTATTATCCTCACGGGTTTAGGTGAGAAAGCCTTCTGTTCTGGTGGCGATCAGAAGATTCGTGGTGACTACGGTGGTTACCGAGATGATAGCGGTACACATCACCTCAATGTGCTTGATTTTCAACGTCAAATTCGCACCTGTCCAAAACCTGTCATAGCTGCAGTCGCTGGCTGGGCTGTGGGTGGTGGCCATGTTTTGCACATGATGTGTGATTTAACCATTGCGGCTGAAAATGCCCAATTTGGTCAAACTGGCCCTAAAGTCGGATCGTTTGATGGTGGTTGGGGTGCGTCTTACATGGCGAGAATTGTCGGCCAAAAGAAAGCGCGTGAAATCTGGTTTTTATGCCGATTCTACGATGCCCAGGAAGCGCTTGATATGGGATTAGTGAATACGGTGGTTCCTGTTGATGATCTTGAAAAAGAAGCGATTCGTTGGTCTCGTGAGACACTTCAGCACAGCCCAATGGCCCTTCGTTGTTTAAAAGCGGCCCTCAATGCGGATTGTGATGGTCAAGCAGGCCTTCAAGAACTGGCAGGTAACGCAACGATGATGTTCTACATGACAGAAGAAGGCCAAGAAGGTCGAAATGCGTTTAATGAAAAACGTCGTCCAGATTTTGATAAGTTCCCTCGAAACCCTTAATAAATGAGAGTAAGCCAGTACAGCATTGGTCAGCAAAGGTGTGTTTATGTGAATAAAACCACCTTTGCGCACTTTGCCGACTATGCTTGTTTTGCATCAGTACGTTTTGCATCAGTACGTTTTGCATCGGTACGTTAAGCAAAATAATCTCAAAAGAACTCAGTAAAAAAACACTCTTAGACAGCAGCTATCTACGATTAAGAGTGAACTTATGGCCTGATTTGATGGTCTATGCATTACTTGCGGTCGCGCATTATCACAGCGGAATCTTATATGAAATCAGCTAAGCTTTATCGTTATCAGTTACCTATGGATAGCGGTGTAGTTCTAAGAAATCATAAGCTCAAAGAGCGTGTTGGGTTTATCGTGGAACTGACGGAAAATGGTCGGGTCGGTCGAGGTGAAATTTCTCCTTTAATTGGCTTTAGTGTCGAAACCACTGAAGAAGCAGGGCTGCAAGCTCAGAAACAGCTTGAGTTGTGGGTAGCTGGGCAGAATGCTGATTATGATGAACTCTATCCTTCTGTCGCCTTTGGTTTATCAATGGCCGAATTAGAGCTGGCTGGTGAGTTACCGAAAGAGGGTAATTATCGCTCTGCTCCTTTGTGCAGTGGTGATCCTGATGAAGTATTACCGGTACTTAGCGCGATGGAAGGCAATAAAGTAGCCAAAGTCAAAGTGGGGCTGTATGAACCTATTCGTGATGGCATGATCGTCAGCTTATTGCTTGAATCGATCCCAGACCTAACGCTTCGACTCGATGCCAACCGTTCATGGACACTGGAACAAGCTCAGAAATTTGCCAAGCACGTCGCCCCTTCTTTGCGTCAACGCGTTCATTATTTAGAAGAGCCTTGCATGCACCCTGGAGACAGTTTTTCTTTAGCGATAGATACTGGCATAGCGATCGCATGGGATGAAACCCTTCAACACGCAGTGAAAAAACATGACTTTTGTTTGGAGGATTTGACCGGAGCAAAAGCGATCGTCATTAAACCGATGCTGATTGGTTCGGTTTCACGTTGCATTAATCTTATTGAAAAGGCTAAGGTATTAGGTATTCAAGCTGTGATCAGCTCAAGTATTGAATCTAGTCTTGGGCTGGATCAGCTTGCTCGTTTCTCTTTATGGCAATTGCCAGATGAAGTTCCAGGTCTTGATACCTTAAATTTATTTCAGTGCCAGTTAGAGACGGCTTGGCCCGGTTCTACATTGCCTGTGCATCGATTAAGTGATCAACCCGTTATGTGGCAATCCTAGTGTCAACGACTTCGTTAAGCATTCAAAGGTGGGCTCATGAGAGCCCATTTTCTTGTGCTCTCATTACACCTAAGCAAAGTTATAACTGGCTTCAATTGCATCAATCTGTGGTGGATTGTGCGTCTCAGCTTATTGCTCAAGGGGTCAGGCAGCATGATGTTGTCACCATTATTGGGAAAAACCAGCAAGACATGGTGTTAATGTATTTGGCGTGCTGTCATATTGGCGCCATCGGTGCGCTGACCATGCCACAACCTTTGGCATTACTTCAGCAAAAATTTGAACGTTTGTATAAGCGAGACGCAAAGCCGCTTGTTTGGCTAACAGACACGGTTTGGCAGAGCTTTACCGATGAAGATCAACAAACTCTGCGTACCCGCTGCACCCGATTCGTTATCAATGAAAATCGATCGGATAACGGCATCAGTGTTGATGGAGGCAACTCAGTCAATACTATAAACATCGCATCATCCAATATAGCCTCGATCATTTTCACGTCAGGCTCTACCGGTGCCCCAAAAGCGGTCGCCCATAGCTTTGCTCAACATTTCGCTTCAGCCAGTGGGCTATTGCAAGAATTTGATTACGGCTTTGGCGATACCTGGCTTTTGAGCTTACCGCTGTATCACGTGTCTGGGTTGGCGATCTTGTATCGATGGCTCTCTGCGGGTGGTTGCTTAAAAGTAGGGCAAGGGAATCTCAATCTCGACATTAAAGATGTCACCCATGCATCGTTAGTGTCGACACAATTGAGCCGATTGTTCGAAGTGAAACTCCCATTGACGTTAACGCGCGTGTTACTGGGTGGTAGCCATATTCCAGAAAGCCTGACTGCGCAGTGCGCTAAATTACACATTGATGCGTGGCTTGGTTATGGCATGACGGAAGCGGCGTCAACGGTCACAGCAAAGCGGGTGAATACTAGTTCGACGGCAGGTCGCGTCATACCAAACAGAAAGCTAAAAATTGAAAATCAACGGATCTTCGTTGGTGGTGATACGTTAGCGGCAGGGTATTTTCTTCAAGGAAATATCACGCCGATCATCGATAACGACGGTTGGTTTGATACCAAAGATCTGGGCTGCTGGGAAAATAATGAATTACGGGTTATTGGCCGCGTTGATAACCAATTCATCTCGGGTGGCGAAAATATTCATTGTGAACAAATAGAAGCGGAGCTAAATCGTCATCCAGTGGTAAACCAAGCTTTTGTTGTGCCCGTCACTGATAAAGAGTTTGGCCATAGACCAGTGGCAATGATTGATGCTGACATCTTACCGTCCAAAATAGAGATGGATGTCTTTTTAAAAGAAAGGTTAGAAAAATTTAAGTGGCCAGTTGCTTATTATTTGATACCGCCTGAATTGTTCGCGTCAGGCATTAAAGTGTCCCGTAAGGAATTAAAGCGATGGTTAGACATTCAACTTAGTTAATTTTGGTATTACCTAGTCCAAAACATCATTTCTTCTCTATATAGCGATAATTCATAATAGAACGTATGAATGGATTGAAAGTGCATATAGGTTGAAGGATGAGAGCAGTATTATTGAGCGCCGTGGTGATATTGGTTGTGGTAGCGATAAACTCACAAGGGTTAGTCCGATCATTGGCGGAATTGTCGGCCTTTCTTTGCGTGGTTGGTCTTGTTATTAATGTAAAGCGTAAGAAAAGCGCCAAAGTGACATTATCTAAAGTGAAAATAGAAGCAGAAGAGCTTTGAATCTTACTGCCGTCCAACTGATGTTGCTGCCTCATGATGTTAAAGCACGATTTTAACAACCGTCTCTTAAAAGCATGATGTGAAACCACCGTTTAAAGCCCTTCACCCTTTACGTTAGCATTAACCATGCAAGTGACGTTGTGGATATTAATACCCACAATGCAATCCCATAGAGCAGAGGCTTTGGCCCAGCAGCTTTGAGCTTCTCCACTGAAATACCGCACCCGATCAAGAAAAGACACAACACCAAAGTTTGCTTTGCTAAAGCAAATATCCCCTGATAGATATCTTCAAACTGTGGCAATAAATCACTGACAAAAATTGCCACGCAGTAGAACACAATGAAATAAGGGATGGTGATTTTTTTAGATTCATTGCTAAAAATCAACGCACTTACCAACGCCACAGGCACGATCCAAAGAGCTCTCGCCAGTTTTAGAGTGGTTGCAGTCGTCAGCGCCTCTTCTCCGTAGGCAGAAGCGGCCCCGACAACCGATGAAGTGTCATGAATAGCAATAGCAGCCCAGGTACCGAAAGTGTGCTGTTCTAAGCCTAGCGCGTGGCCGATGACAGGGAAGATAAATAACGCGATCGAATTAAGAACGAAAATTGTCGCCAGTGCTAACCCCGTCTTTTCATCATCCGCCTTAATGGCGGGCGAAACCGCTGCTATGGCACTTCCGCCACAAATAGCGGTTCCAGCCGCAATCAAATACCCCGTGACTTTATCTAACCGGATCATTTTCGCGATAAACCACCCAATGACAAGCGTCCCGATGATGGTCGTCATGATAATACCAATACCATGACGAGTTACCGCTAGCGCTTCTTCAAATTGGATCCCAAACCCTAAGCCTACAATTGAAATGGCCAATAGTTTTTTGGTCATTTTCCCAATCGATAAATGGCCAGGAATAAGCCCAAAGCTGGCGAGGAAAAATCCGATAATCAAAGCTGTCGGAGAAGACACATAAGGCGTTAAACAAAAGGCGCCTGCAAGCCAAAATGGGAATTGGTGTTTTATTTGATTCATATTAATCGGTCATTTGAAAACAGAGTGTGTAGTGTATAAGAAAAATAAGATCAATGAGTCTTAATGATTTGAACAAGCGTTAAGTTAAATTGAACGCTGGTATAAAAGCAGGCACAAAAGCGGGTAGAAAAGGCGGGCTTCTGTTCTACCCGCGTTTTGGTTTGATTATTACTTAAACTCCCCACGGAGTTGCGAAACCTTATCTCGCATCAGTTGGGTTGTCGCGGTACTCGATGCTACAGGCTCCCCGATTTCAATTTCTATTCTAGACCAGCATCGGCGAGGGAATCCTTTGCAAGCGCGCCCTTTAAATCGGCTAAAATAGCTGCCCCATAAGCCTTTGAGCGCCACTGGAATAACCGGAACGGGGCTTCGCTTTAATATGATGTCCATGCCACGCATAAACTCTCCTACCTCGCCGTCTGATGTTAAACGACCTTCAGGAAATATACACACGATATGACCGTCACTTAATGATTTTTCGACATCTTGAAACGCTCGTCTCAGAGAGCTTTTACGGTTGGCTGAAATTGGAATCACGCCGGCTCGTTTCAAAAAACCTTTGATGGGACGAAAGTTTGCGTAGTCCTCTTCCATAACAAAATGAATAAGGCGAGGGCATACCGCACTCAACAGAAGCGCATCCATATAGCTGACATGGTTACACACGATGAGTGCACCGCCTTGTTTTGGAAGATGGTGAGTGTTGGTGTGTTTCACACGATACATAGTGTGGGTTAAGATCCAAACCAAAAACCTAACGACAAAAACGGGGACTTGAATACACAGGTAAATCGCAACTAAAAGGTTTAACACCGCGAGTAAGCCAAATAGCTGAGGGATGCTAAATTCAAGAACACTCAGGAATACAATGCCCAATACCGCACTGCCAACCATTAATAGGGAATTGTAAATATTCAGGGCGGCGATGACTTGTGCTCTTTGCTTAGGTTTGGCTCGTAATTGCAATAAAGCGTACAAAGGGACAATAAACACGCCCCCTGATGCTCCGAGTAGAAGCAGGTAAGCAAACACCGGCCATAGTGGCTTGTAGGCAATGAACTCAATAAAGCTCGTAAATTCAGGTAACACGTCAGGAATAGCCGCCACCATTAAATAACCAAACAGGCTAATACCAAGGCTGCCCAGTGGGACAATACCGACTTCAATTCGATGATTGGACAGCTTGTCACAAGCTAACGATCCTAAGGCGATGCCAACTGAAAAAAGCGCCAAAAGTAAGGAGACCGCACTTTCTTGACCATTGAGATGCAACTTAGTGAAATTAGGAAATTGAGTGAGGTAGGTGGCACCCAAAAACCAGAACCAACTGATCGCCATGATGGCTTGAAAAATGACGCGATCAGATTGGGCAATAGCCAACGTTGTTCTTGTCTGTTTGATGGGTTGCCATTTAAATTCCAGCTCAGGTGCACTAGCCGGTGCTTCTGGAATTTTTCGGCTTGAGAGGTAGCCTATGATCGCTGAGGCAATGACACAAAATGCAGCAATGTATTTCGCATAGTCTGTTGATGCAATCACACCCGCGGCGAGTGTGCCCAATAAAATAGCGAGAAACGTTCCTGTTTCAACTAAAGCGTTACCAGACACAAGCTCATCGGATTTTAAATGCTGTGGTAGCAATGCGTATTTTACCGGGCCAAAAAATGCCGATTGCGTTCCCATCAAGAACAAAAGGACCAATAGAATAAAGTAGCTCTCGGTGATAAATCCAACGGCGCCTAAGCACATGATCCCAATTTCAAATAGCTTCGTAATGCGAATGAGTTGTGATTTCTCGTACTTATCCGCTAATACGCCTGCCGTCGAGGAAAAGAGAAAAAAGGGAAGAATAAATAGCCCAGCCGCTAAGTTAATAAATAAGTGACTTGAAAACGGTAGGCTGCCTACTGCTGCAAAAGCAACAAGCAGTAATAGGGTGTTTTTGAATACATTGTCGTTAAAAGCGCCAAAAAACTGAGTAACAAAATAAGGTAAAAATCGCTTTTTAGTTAGTAACGAAGATTGAGGATGCTCTGGCATTGCAGGTCCTTATTGTTACCAATTCGATAGGTAGTTAGACAGTAAATTTTCGATCAGTTCTTTGCCGTCTATAGGAGCAGAAGCAAAGAACTTATCATCCACACTTAAAAGTGTAATACCATGTACCCCAGACCACAATACTCGGCTCGCCTGCAGGATCTCGCTCTCAGTTCTTTGAGGGGCCACAATACCCAGTAAGCTTTCAAGCATGCCTGTCATATTATCGATACGTTCCGATTGCCATTGAGGTAATGTTTCGCCATTCATGTTATGAGCAAAAATGAGTTGCCAGCGATAGGGATTCTGTTGGGCAAAATCATGATAACAATAAGCCAATTCATAAAGAGCAGTTCGTGGATCGCGGCTTTTTTCTACCACTGTTCGTGCTTCAGAGCTTAATTCGTCTAAAGTTTGTGCCACGACATGAAGCAGTAGTAAATTATAATTACCAAAGACATTAACCAATGTACTAGGAACATAGCCAATCAAATTCGCTATCTTACGTAAGCTGAGATCGTGGTGGGGCTTGTCTGCTAAAAAGTCTTTAACAGTTTCAAGAGTCAGGGTGATAAGCTCTTCGCGGGTATGATCGTTTCTACGGGCCATGATACATTTACAATTATGAACAACGTTCAATATTTTAGGGAAGCAATAGGACAGCGTCAACTAAGTCTGTGTGTTTTTGCAATATTCTGATACATACAAATTGAGTTGATTGTTTTAATAGATTCACTAAATGGTTATGATTAACGTGCTTCTATAATTATTACATTAAGGAAAAGCATGAAAAAGATTTTTTCACTGATAGCACTCATCATGGTGTCAGTTGCTGTAGCTCCGCTTGCAGAGGCGAAAAGATTTGGTGGTGGTAAATCTTTCGGAAAGAGTTTTAAAACCGCACCAGCTCCAAAACAGCAGACAACGAATACCAGTAACGTCAGCCGAGATCAGGGCGCAGCTCAAAAAACCAGTCGTAAAAGTGGTTTGATGGGCGGTCTAATGGGGGGGCTTTTAGCGGGTGGCCTACTTGCGGCATTCTTTGGTGGTGCTTTTGAAGGTATCCAGTTCATGGACATCCTCATTATGGGGCTTATCGCATTTCTCGCTTTTCGTTTTCTGCGCGGCATGCTCGGAGCCAAACAAGGCAGTATGAATCAGGCTCGTCAACAGCCGGCGTACGGTGGAGCAGGCCAAAAGTTTGAACAGCCAAATGTTCATAATTTTGAACAACAGCCAAACACGGCGGCATCGCATACCGCAACGAATGCTGCAACGAATAGCTCAACAGGTGGCTTTGGTTTTGGCGCGCAAAATGATGTTCCATTTAACTTTCCACCGTCTTTTGACCAAGCGGGGTTTGTCAACGGTTCTCGTGAACACTACCGTATTTTGCAAGGCGCTTGGAACCACAACCAACTCGACACCATTGAAGAATATGTATCTCCGAGTTTGTTTGAAGATCTCAAAGCAGAGCGTGCTAAAGCGGAAGGTGATCAACATACCGATGTTATGTACGTTGATGCTGAAATCGTTCGCGCCGACTGTGACGCAACAAAAGCACAGTTGAGCCTGCAGTTTAGCGGCCGATACCGTGACACAGTAGAAGGCGTTGAAGAAGACATCGAAGATATTTGGCATTTAGAGCGTGATTTGACGCAACCTAATGCGCCTTGGTTAATCGTTGGTATTCAAGGTTAACACTCACCTTAAAGGTGGTTACTCAATTTAGTCATTTCAAAGCGCTCAGATCTCAAGTCTGAGCGCTTTTTTATTTGAGTTTCTAATCCAAAAGATCATAATCAGAAAGCACACAATAAGAAGGAATCAACAGTGGCTGAATTTAAATACAAAAACCTATCTCAACATAGCTTATAAGTCAGTATCATCAAAGTTTTTATCAATACGTAACATATCCATAAATCTATGCTAAAATTATAATTCTATTTATGGATTGTAATCGTTTAGTAGAATATTTACTCAAAGGTAGCTTTATGATTTTGAAAAAAAACAATTTAAATTTCGTTATTCTTTTCGTTATTTTTCAGTTTTTATGTTTATTATTGGCCACTATGCACTACATTTCTATAGATAAAAAAATTCAAAGCCTTATTGATGAACATGAACAAGCGAGAGCGACTATTACTTCTTTTATTTATAGCTTTAAAAACAAAAAGAAACTAATCAATCAACCGTTGAATTACTCAAAAGAAGAATATATTGCAAATTTAAAAGAAATAATTATTTTAGAAAACCAACAGAATAAATATGCATTAGATAAAATAATTTCCAATTCAGATCCATACGATGAAATGGATGAGGTAACAAAAAATAATCTTTCAAACCTTCTAAATCATATTTTTAGTTTAAACTCAAAGCAGAACGAGATTTTGATTAGTGTAGCAAAAGAATATCATTCTGCAAAATTAAAAAATGACAATCATAGTATTCGAGAAATAATTATTTTTATGTTTGACAACCAATTCACAACCAATCAATATGTGATATTATTAGATAGTATTGAGTTCTTAAATAAATTAAATTCTTGGTACGTAATGGAAACAGATCGATTACAAAGTCGATTTCACATAGTTACGACTATTATAATATTAATGATCTTGCTCATGGCAAGTAGTGTTTTATTTTTTGTAACTGTCATTAAAAAGCACTTTATACAGCCTATATTTAGAGCGTCTTCATACATTGAGAATGGAGAGTTAAACAAAGATAGAAGATTGTCAAACATAAGAACTAGAAGTAAAGACTGTGAAATTTTATTCAAAAAAATTGATAGTTTAAATATAAAAAATGGCAATCAACTAAAAAGGCAGGAATTATATATTTTAGAGGTGGAAAGTCTCAAAGTATTAGCTGAGAGAAATTATATAAAGAAAAGTACTTTCTTATCCCAGATGAGTCATGAAATACGAACCCCTCTAAATTCTATTATTGTTGGTTTACAGTTATTTGAGCAATCAGAATTTAAAGATAAAGAAGTCTTTTCTAATATAATGTTATCATCAGATATTTTAATAAATATAGTTAATGAAATACTTTACATAGGTAAACTTGAAGCAAATGAAATAAATTTAAATTTAAATGAAACTGATTTAAAAGACCTTGTATCTAGTATAAAAAGTATTATACAGCCTTTAGCCAAAAATAATAAAATTCATATTGAGATAATGTTATCAAACGAAATTCCCTTAAAAATTAAGATTGATAAACAAAAAATCAGTCAAATAGTTATTAATATTGTGAATAATGCTATAATACATGCGAATAGCAAAGTGGTTAGAATAAAGATTTCATATAATGAAACCGAATCAATGATCGAATTTAAAATAGTTGATGCAGGGATTGGTATAAGTAAAGAAAAAATAAATTTGCTTTTTTTGTCATATAAGCAATTAGATGAAAAATCATCTTTTTCGACAACCGGGTTAGGTTTGTCCATTTCAAAAAGTTTAGTAATAATGATGGATGGTAAGATTAAAGTTTGGTCTAAGGAACGAGTTGGAACATGTTTCGTTATTAAAATACCTAATCATTCAAAAAATAGTCATCCAAATTCATCTTCTGTACTAAATAGCATCGATTTTTCTAAGGGTGCATATGACTTCCGAACATATTCTTTTTTGATTAAGCAATTATCCGTTTTAAACTTGGACTCAAATAAGATTGTTTTAAAAAACAACCTAAATGAAAGTAACTTTAAAGTGTTGGATATTTTTTCAGTATGTGAGTTTTATGAAAATAACAGGTGCTTAAATGATAAAGTTATTGATACTACAGTTAGAGGTAAAAACATAAGCAATATCAAGATAGTAGTAGCGGAAGATTATAAGTTAAATATTAATATAATGAAAAAAGTCGCACAACAACATGAATTGAATTTTGATTTCGTACATAACGGTCAGGAGCTTATAGAGCTCCTGTCCGAAAATCTAGGCTATTACGATTTAATATTAATGGATATTCAAATGCCTATCATGGATGGTCTAGAAGCAACTAAATACATTCGTCAGGTCAAATTAAGTCATATACCAATAATTGGTCTTTCAGCTAATGTAGAAATAGAGTCACAAAAGGCCTGCTTTAGCGCCGGAATGAATGCTTTTATTCAAAAACCATTCGATATAATAGAATTAAAAAAACTAATAATTGAGCTCTGTTCATAAGTTATGGTCCTTTATACACAATTGAATCTTAATTTGATAAAATATACACATTATTATAATACATTTAATTGCAATTTATCACATTAGACTAATCTAGCCTGAGAATAACCGAGAGGAAAAATTATAAAAAATAGCGCTGTCTTTATATAGGTTTAAAAAGGTATAAAGGTTAAATGTTGAAATGAAAAATATAACCTTATTATATGTTGCATATTATTAATGCTGGTTTATTTTAGCGAACTGAAATTCTAACATTGCGAAAATTACATTCACATCACGTTAAGTATATCAAGATTTCTATCTTATAATGCACATAATAAAGTACAGGTTTTACAGGCTACAATTTATGTTTTCATTTATATTCCAAAATGAAATACTCAAATAAATAATAGAATCAGCTTTTTATTCATATATCGCCTCGGATGTATATTAATTTTCAGATAATAAGTAACCTTTTCCTCGAACTGTTTTAATATTAATGGAATCGTTAATTTTCTGATTTTCTATCTTATTTCTAAGCCGACAAATGATTAGATCAATGCTTCTTGACCATCCATCATGTGCATATCCCTTGATGATGAAAGAAAGTTGATCACGACCAACAAGCACATTTTTGTTTTTGGCTAAATAAAATAATAAATGTGCTTCTTTTTTTGTTAGGTCGATTTTCATGTCATTGTTGTATATGATACATTGAGAATTTATATTAATATCAAACTTACCTACTGAGACAATCCCTTCGCGACGAAAATTATCTAATAAATCAACTGGGACGTCAGGCATTGAATGTTTGATTAAAAGGCGTTTTACCCTGTTGTAGAGAACCTCTATACCTCTTTCTTTCATTAAGAAATCATCGACACCTAAATTAAGGGTTTTAAGCTCCATTTCAATCTGTTTGTTTGATGTATAGATGATAATCGGACAACTTGCTATGTTTTTCAAATCAGTTATAGCATCAACACTCAATCCAGAAGGTAACGATAAGTCAAGAACGATTGTGGCTATGTTATGCTCTAAAGCTTTATTGTAACCAGCACCAATATCAAACGCCTGATGGGTCACTATCCCTCTATTTTCAAAATACTTCTTTAACAGCCTTGATGTGAATAAGTCATCCTCTATTAATAATATTTCCGGAACTTTTACCATTATAACGCACTCTAATCAATTTAAGTTATGCTAAAATTACTATTTTCAAATAGCAAACGAGTTTATACACTATTAAATATAGTCGAGTTTATGCGAACCTGTGTATCAATGTTGTATCAATGTTGTATCAATGTTGATGCATTGGCAAACTGTCCGTTTTTGAAAATTGACTAGCAGCAGACTGATATGATTCTCTTAATTCATTGAGCCGGTGACAAAAATCACTTTCAACATACTTAACTCTCTTAAGCTCGTCTTCGAATGCTCTTAAACTATGGGCTAATTCAATAAACCCCATTAAGCCACTAGCACCAACAATTTTATGTAGCTCCTCAGCGGCAATGAGGTTTTTGTCATGTTTGGTACTCTTAAGAATACTTTCCACATAAACACAAATGCGAGTAAATTGATTTGAAAAATCTTGAATGAACTCAATTGCAGATTCTTTGTCGTCTGCACAGATGTTGCTTGTAAACTCTTGAAAATTAAACATTTTACTATTCCTTATTGTTATTTGTATTTCTACGATTGTATCGGAAGCTTAAAATACTGACACATTGTTTTTAGAAAAAATCATCTTACTATTCTAATTGCCCTACCTATTAGCTAATAGGATAATATTAGAACAAACAAAGCTAAAAACTCAATAAAAAGAAACTAAGTGTCACTTTTTAAGAGCTATACATTTGATCTAAATAAACGTTAGAAAAAGACTTTATTGGCATCGGCTTATGGAAATAAAAACCCTGCAGCATATCAACATTAAAGGATTTTATGCTGCTTATTAGTTGTTCATTTTCTATTCCTTCTGCAACAACCTTTATATTAGTGTTTTTTGTTATACAGTCTAATTGTTCTAAGAGCTTTTTAAACATGGGCTTTCTGTTAAAGTTGGTGATAATTTCGCGGTCAATTTTTACTTCGTCATAACCAAAGCTCAACAACTCTTCAAAGGTAGAATAACCAGTTCCAAAATCATCTAAAGATACTTTCATACCGTGATGCTTAATTAATTTAATTGCTGACGCTTTGCTTGGGCTTCGACAGTATTCATGCTCTGTAATTTCAACAGTTATTAGGTTCATTGAAAATACATTTTGACTAGTAAGTAATTGAATTAGATGTTCAATGAACCTGGTGTTTTCAATCAAGCAGTTATCAATATTAATAGATATTGGTATGTCATACATATTGCATAAAGCAAAGTCACTAATCGTTTTTTCTATTAACTGTAAGGTAAACATATAACCTAAATCATACTTCCTCATCAAGGGCATGAAATCGCAGGGACTTATACAGTTACCAGTTATCCGGTTCATTATTCTGCCTAAAACTTCAACACCTGTTATTTTTCTACTTCCAAATGAGACTTGAGGTTGAACATAAGGCTGAACAAATAAGTCTTCTGAACCTTTGGCTAACAATACATTACATAACCAGTTGCTATTCATAGAGTTTATCTTAAAGTCAATATTTTATGTTAACTATTATGCATTTAACTTACTGCGTTAGTGTATCGAAAATGTCTCATATGGTTTGTATTATAAGATTGAGTGATATCATAGAATATTTAAGAGATATGTAAATTGACGTAAAAATGGGAAGCTAACAAACGAACACAATTTCACTACGCAGGATGTTTGATGAACTTACATCCGATAATAAGATTTAAGGCAAGCGTCGTTTCAATCAAGACTGTGTCGGTATTTTGGTCGTATTGTCAATTTTCTAGGGTAATGCTTGTACAGCAATAATGTAAAAAAAATACATTAGCTGCATTCAATACTCTGTTAGGAAGCTATGCATCAATGGCATAGAGAAAGCGCGTTTTACCATCAGCATGTAAAAGTGGAAAAGTCTCTAAATTAACGACTCTAGTGACCCGGACATTGTTTTAGCGATATTTTGGTATCTAGGCAGAGGATGTACAACGATTAAATAAAGCATAATTGAAGTGTTTCAAATTTACTTTTTTGTAACAAAGCTTAAGAATAAAGAGAAAACTAATGACTAATTAACAAATAAAAAACAATTAAACATAAAGTGTTTAAGTGCAACAATCATCAAATAATTTAGATAAATAAGTTAACTCATCATTAGATAAGATACTGTGCTCCATATTAGTCTGTTCAATCACATGGCTATGCTTTAATTGATTTATTATGTTTGAAAAACCCATTTCAGAAATAGCAGTATCTAAAGAGACTAAAGTTTGCACGTCAAGATTATTGAGCTGACTATATATTTGTTTTAATAATAATTCTTTATTCATAATAACAAACTCCGTTCTTTTCACTAATCATACATATGTGCGATTATTTGTCTGTTTCAAAATGGTTTCATCTTGAGGGTTGGTTAAAAATTGGGTGGTAGATCAAAGAATAGCCATGAACTAATACTTAAAAGCATATTTATATATTATGTTTTTATGAAAATCATAGTCTTTAAAAATCAAAGACTATCAATAGTTGAATAAAAGCAGTGTATAAAATGCGAATCGATCAAAAGCAACTAAAGGTTAGAGACCTTATAAGTCACACATCATTACTTATCGAAAAAACATCGCAAAAAGAACCCAATATTATTCAGGTGTCAATCATATCAAAATTAATTTTATTAACCATGGAACCAAATAAAAATGACAATGAAAAAAAATTAGAAAGAAGTATATTAAGGTTGTATTTTGCAGTAAAAGGCCACTCTGATTTTATAACTTTACACCAAGATGCTGTGATTGAAAATTGCAGAGAGGTAATCAAACTGTGGTTAGTTTAAAAATATCAATTAATAACGCTAGTAAAAGGACGCTGTATACATTAAATATATTATTTATAGTAATGCAGATAAATATTGTTCAGACGTTGAGGAAGTAATCAATATGAGATTAAGTTAGTAATACAAATGATTTTAAGCAACATTTGGTTTATTTAATGATACTATATTCTTTATGAAATTATTCATATCTTGAATGGTATATGGCTTGTGAATGAACTCTAAGGAACTTTTAAAAGAATCAAATTCATTATTGAAATTGGTATTCAGAAATATCTCGAATTGTTGTTTAGTAGATAAAATAGCAATAATAGGTTCTTTTTTGCCAATAGGTGAGTTGCAACTAGTTATCTCGGACACTAAATCAAAATAATCAAATTGAAACCTTCTTGTATCAATGTCAATAAAAATTATATCTGGAGCAGATATTTTCAAGGTGCTATAGGTCTTCTCATTCAGTAAGGCTCTTATCCCCATCGGGTTCATAGTTAAAATGTTTTCAATAAAGCTGATCTTCCGAAATGCCTGCTTACATGTAGTTTTTATTAAATCATATTCACTTAAAATTATAACATTCATAATATATTAAACCTATGTTGTATTATATAGATATTGTTCAAAGAAAATATACATTCCCAATGTCTAATTGATAGGGTTAATTATATCATTAACTTTCCACATTATTGTATCATAAATGTTTTAGTAAAGTCCCTGTCCTAATTTAAAAATAGCCATCAGTCAAAAATAAATGTTTATTTAAACGTAATAAACCACCAGGAATTGGTGGTTTGTTATCATGTTAACTTAAACGCAAAGAATTAATTAACTTTAAAAAGAGTACTTGAATCAGTATGTGCAAAGGGTTTGCCATAGATATTTAATGAACTTGTTTGAGAATATGTTAATTTATCACCTTCTATTGCCATATTCATAATGAAATCAGTGGTTGTTGCATTATCACTCAGGTAGTTTGATTCTGAAATTCCACGTTTAGAAGAACGGAAAGTAATAGTGTTACCAGCATCGCCTTCAGCGGTTACACATGCAGCTCTAGGCACACAAAAAGAATTGTAAACTTTATTTTTTTGAGCATCATATATTAAATAACCACGTTGATCGTGAAACTTAGTATCATTCTCAACCCGAAATACTTCCTGCTTATAATAAATGGAAGTTAAGTATTGATCGCTTGCATTTTTTGCATCAGCGGCAACTTCAAATGTCATAACCTCATAGAAAGGTGTAACTGCAGCAGTACCTTTGCCTTGTGGCGAACCTTTTTGTGCCGGGGATATATCTACACCATGCTTAGATTTCCATTCACCGATTAGCTGAGCAAGCGGCCCAAGTTCTAAACCTTCAACCATTGTATTAGAGGCAAAGGCAGAACTTGATAAAGCAACACAAGCGCAACATATTAATATTTTATTCATAGTAGGTCCTTGTTATAGTGTTTTTTATGAGACGTTCATAAACTTATAAACATTGTTGGTATAGATGATGTAAAATTCAACAAAGCGATAAAAATCAGCAGCAATACTAAGATAACTCTGAACTTGTAAGTACAGTTTTTATAATCTAAAAAAATACCAAAATAAAAACATTAGAATAAGATAACTAATTACAGAGAAAATTTTCTGTTTTTTGATGTGTTTTTGAAATTTCTTTCCATAAGGGTCATTGCTATTACACTGTGAACACCTTGTGACATCGAATTCTAAAGGATAACCGCATGACCAACAAAAAGGCAGCATAACTAATACCTTGTAATTTTTTATAATCTATAAAAATTAAATTAATAATAGCAATTGGATTTTTTGCTTACTAAGTTGATGATTAATTTTACGAAATTCGCTGATACCATTAAACAAACAACGAAAAAGAAATATCACCAAATTAGAATCGAAAATCTAAAGAAACAGCAAGTTCACTATGATTGTTGATTTTTTCAGAGACCCCGAGGTAAGAATAATCATAAGATTTTCCCATGTAACGATACGTGCCATCGATAGACCAAATTTGATTTATTTTGTACTGAGATCCAAACTGACCACCAAATGCAAAATCATATTCTTCGTAACTATCAAAGTGGTGATTAAATTCATTATTTATAAAACCAATACTAACGCCACCAAAAAGAGAAAACGTTTGATTAATTGGAAATAGATAATCATAAGAAGCAAGCCATTCAATTTGGTTTAACTTAATGTTCGATGTAGTGCT
This sequence comes from Vibrio sp. YMD68, assembly GCF_029958905.1. Lineage (NCBI taxonomy): Bacteria > Pseudomonadati > Pseudomonadota > Gammaproteobacteria > Vibrionales > Vibrionaceae > Vibrio > Vibrio sp. YMD68. The sequence goes on from NZ_CP124614.1 coordinate 1,107,804, forward strand.
ATGAGAGGAATTATTAAGTTCTTTTTTAGTGACATTGCCAGTTAAATTTGTACGATGATTCTCGTTAATATCTAGACCAGCCCGAATATGAAGCGCGGAGCCATTGGCACTATCATAAAGATTTATGCTCTGAAACGAAACATCATGATATCCAACTCCGGCACCGACAAAATATTGATGACTTGCAAATGAATAGGCTGAAAAACTTAATAAAAAAAATGCATAGATAAAAGCTTTATATTGCATGTGAAACTTTCCTAGATTTTCATAGAATAATGAGCACTAAAAACTATTATTATTAGTTAAGCATGTTTTTTTTAGCGTTGCTTTTCATTTTTGTATCATTTTGATGCTAAGTTAAAAAAATTTGGCAGATGCCCAATTCTGACGATTGACAAAAGATTAATAAACACGCTTGTGTAATGATTTTGTGACGATTATTTAACATTTATCCCGGCAGCTTGCTGCCGGGTGTTTTTATTTTCAAGCGACAGTTAATGAATATAGAGCAAAAGTTAGCACGGATAGAGAAAGAAGGCGGTCGTTACATAGTGTGTTTTAAGGAGGGCTTATTTGTTCGTTTCTATAATCAGTCGCTTTATTTATGCGCTTTATTTGCTTTTGCATTATTACGCATGGCGCATTGCACATTACCAATGCGAGGTGACTGGGCGCTCTAATGTCTTACATTCCGCCCTTCAATACTCTGTTGACTCCTCCTTTTTCCATCCTTCAGTCCACCAAAACAGTACGGAAAGTACGCCTGAAACACTTCCGAAACAATAAAGCTCTTCGAGTTGCTGATAATATAATCTCACAAACAAAAAAGGTAATGTTTAATGAAAAAGCTCAGTATTCTTGCAGTCACAACAGCATTGGTGTTGTCGGGTTGTGGTTCAGATTCTGGTGGTTCAGGTTCTGGTGGTTCAGATTCTGGTGATAAGATTTTACCACCAAAATCAGCGGTTCTTTATGATTTGGAAGTTTCACCTAGCCAATTGAATTATTTAGACCACATAGAATTGGGCCAAAGCTTTCAAGTTATGGGTAAGTATGACGATGGTTCTGAATACGATATAACAGAATTGGTTTCGTGGGAATTGTTAAGCGGTGATGAAGCATCAATAGTTAAAGGAAAAGTGGTTAACGCAAAAGGCAGTTCTATTTTTGTCGTCAGCCACGAAGGGGTGGTGAGTGAAGAGGTCGGCTTAAACGCTAGCTCCGCCGTTTGTGGTGCTAGTTCAGGTGGCACTGTTTATTCAGCTATTAATAATAGCGAAAGGGATGCAGATGGCACATGTTTAAAGCTTGCGGTTGAAGAAGGTAGCGGAATACTTGTCACCTCGGCGCCTAGCATTGCTTTTATGGATGCGATGGGTTATGAGTTGCGAAGCTCGGAGTTTAGTAACACAAATAATAGCTATAAAGCAGCTAAATCAGCTGATGCCAGTGGGTACAGTAATGTAAAATTTGCATCAATGCACAATGCTGGGGAAGGTGAGGGGCAGTTTGCGGCCTATTGTGAAGATTTAGCAGCTAAGAACTTTGCAGGCTATAGCAATTGGAAGAGGGTTGAGCGAGGGCCGATTACGAGCATAGTTGCAAAAGACTTGGATTCACTTGGTTGGCCTCATGTCGGTTTTTCTGCATACTCCTACCTTTTCCAGGAGGGCGATGGCAGCCATGGTCGTATAGCTCCTTCAGGTACGATTAGTGGCCAAAGTGTCTCTTGGGATTATCTGCCTTCTTGTCAGACTGAGCGATATGAGGATACAGTCAAATTAGGTAATTTAACATTTCACCGCGCATTAACAGAAGCTGAAGCGGTAGCCAAGGGTTTCACTCCAGATGATACTTACACAGAAACTGGAACTAATGGCCCGTCAGGGATGGTGGTTTCAAGGTTTAACTGGTCAAATGCTGATAATTTTTGTGAAAATGTAGAGATGGGTGGTTATTCAGATTGGCGCTTGCCAAGTCGTGATGAGCTTTCTCAGCTTTACACTAGCACTCAGCCGGGGAATGACAAGGGTATGTTCAGTGCTTTTGGTTGGCCGCAGTCCAGCGGCTACTGGTCATCGACTACGGACGCCAGTAGCTACCACTACCGCGTCGGCCTCCTCAATGGCAATGTGGGCAACTACGACGACAGCAACCACGTCTCTGTTAGCTGCGTGCGTGCGGATTAACATTTAACATTTAACATTTATCCCGGCAGCTTGCTGCCGGGTGTTTTTATTTTCAAGTGACAGTTAATGAATATAGAGCAAAAGTTAGCACTGAAAAGTTAGCACGGATAGAGAAAGAAGGCGGTCGTTACATAGTGTGCTTTAAGAAGGTATCAAAAATGCTGCGTTGTTCTTAAGATTTTTCCTACGATAGATATTTCTGAACACTTGGTTGGCGTGATTGTATAATACGGCGCTGGAAATCCTTGGGTTTAAATTAAGCCGTATTTACGCCATGAAACACTAGAAGTTCATACTTACAAGTTTTCAAATCTCGATTGACTTAGAAAAAAAAAGAGCAACTGGGGAAGTCGCTCTGAAACTACAGAGTAGTAATGTGTTCAAGTTAATTAAAACACTTTTTTATCATCATTGTGTATCCATCCTGTATCATTAATCCTCATTCTATTTAACGCAATACAAACGCTTAAACCATTAGCAGCCAAACGATGTTTAAAGCTAATCAAAAATAATTGTGTGTTTAGAAAGGATTTTAGCTAGCAAAAATAAATGTTTTATTAAATGACCTGAATTCATCAGGTTATTCTTTGACTTATCATGTGTTTCTTTTGGTTGTTTGTGTATCAATAACCAGGGTAACTTTCAGATGCTATTATGCTGATGCAAAACTGAAACACTTAAGTTGACGCAGGGTGTTTAAATAAATGTACAGAAACACCATAGTGGATGAACCGATGAAAAAAATTAGTATTATAGCAACAATATCAATACTCTTTCTGTCTTTATCAGGCTGTAGGGATGAATCAAGTGCAACAAAAATCCTCGATGTCGATAAATCTTGTAAAAAAGGTACAATTTGGAATGAAATTACGCAGCAGTGTGATACTGAATTAGTTAGAACTTATCCTGACTTCACTGCGCAAGAGTTAGTGTATGAATATGGCAATGTTGTAAACACTATATTTTCTGGTTGTGCAATTTATACTGAGTCTTTATTGCCCAATGGGCTACAGATTGGTTCTGGCAATCGGAACTGGTTTAGTCAACTTCGTTCAAATAATATCTCAAACCATGTGCCTGCATTAATTGGCGAGAGTGGCAATGTCTATGCCTACAAGGGGGATAATAACCGTTCAAAATATTTTGTTTCTGGTATTAATTTGTGGAGTGGAAATAATAGTTCAGATATTAGCCACAGTATTCTGTTACAAGAGAATGTTCTTAATGATTTGCTCGAAGTTGAAGATTACAAAAATGAATCCTTGGTAGTTTGGTCGGAAGACACCTCCTTTAACAGTCATGCAGTCGCTGCTAATGTGACTTTAGTTTCCAGCAGTGAAAAAGCAAAAGGTGTTGAACATGTTGACTTTGATTTGTTTATTGGTAAATCAACGACTATTGACACAATGAATAAAGTCATGTCAAAAGGTGTACCGATCATAATTGCCTATAACCATCATAACTGGGTTGACGGAAGTACTGCAAATATGTTTGATGTTTCATATTCCTCTGGTGAATTAGAGCCTTTGGTAACAGGAAAAGAGCCGTGTGAAGGGCTAACCGAAGTGTATAAAAACACCGCGTCAATGCTCGATTACCTCGTTAACGATAAATATATTATCAGTTCTAGTACAATGCCAGAAAATACAGTTATTGGTGATAAGGTCTATTTTAATAAGATTGTAGATCCAAATTCGAATAAGAATTTATCAGAGTTATTTGAAGAGCCATTAAAAATGATTCGTGATTCTATAAAGCATTTTGATAATCAAGGAATTAACATCTTAGAGCAAGAAAATTTAAAACACTTGCAAATTCCGGTGTACATTGCTGATATATTTAGAGATTCGGCTGAATATAAGGGGGGGCGATTTTATGCTGATATTTACGGTTCAGCAAACGCGGTTGATTATAATCAGTGGTTAAAAACTTATTTTATGGACCTCACTTCTCATTTTGCTAGACCAAACAATAAACTCAATGTTAATCTTGGTGAGTTTTCACCAAGAGAAGTTGAAATACAGAGGTTGTCTACTTTTAACACGGACTTTGAGTATGAATTAACGAGTGCTGCTCACACCACTGCTACAGGGTATTATGTAAAAGCAGGTCAGAAAACAGTTATAAGTCGTACCGACAGTCACCCTGATGATGTCAAAATATATGTCAATTACCAACGAGATGGGGCCACCAAGCTTTTCGGAACAGGAAGTGGCCGTGCTTACAATAGGCCTGCTTATGATAGAAGTCATCCTGTAAGTCTTAGTGCAGGGGGGAAAATATCAATGTCTTCTCCTGTGGGTGGTACGCTTTTTGTTACTGTACCAAATAATAACGAAGGCAATGTAATCAGCCTAAATATACAGAATATACTAAAAAACCCTTCGATTTCAGGAGCTTCAGATACTGATATTGAACTTTTTGAAAATGCACTGAGTGATACCCCATTCAATTGGATAACGGTTATCACAAAAGAAGTTCAAATTCACTCGATTGCTTCTAAGTTTCGCGATACGCTTAACAGCTATAATAGCGACATCAAAAAGTTCATGGATGATATTATTAAATATACGTTGGGTAACTTCGGGTATGCAGGTTATTTAAGTAACGTTTTGCCAGACCATTCAGATTCAATTAAGCAGTTCTGTAGCGACTTTGGTATAGATGAGCTATGTACTGATCTTCGCTTACACGAAAGGAATAATGTACAGCACGTATATGTAGACCGTCCGACATGTGGAAGCTTATGTTCAGGTAATCCTTATGATAGAACATCGGCTTATATACCAGGAGATTGGGGCGACTCTCATGAGATTGGACACAATCTACAGACGAATAAACTAAAAATTTACGGTGGTCGAAGTAACGAAGTGTCAAATAATATTTTTCCTGTAGAATCTGCTCGCTTAAAAGCGATTGAAAATGGAGAAAGTACGTATAATATTCGATCAAACTTTGCATCGACGTTTGAATTGATGAAAAACGGTATAGGCCTTCTCAATGTTAATGACCATCCTCTTTGGAATAAGACAGGTGTCTATGACAACGCCTTTGAAAGATTAGGTTTCTATAATCAATTAAATTTTGCCAGTGGAGACTTAGAATTTTATACAAAAATGTATCTTTTACAAAGAATTTCAGAAGACAGAGCTAAAAATATAACAGATTGGGCTAACTATAAAGATCGTCTCGGTTTTACTAATTACACGATTGATGATTTTAAAGCGATGAATGGTAATGACTTTATGGCTATTAGTTCATCAATGCTAATAGGTAAAGATATGAGTCAATTTTTTGAAGGGTTTGGTATTCAAGTATCTGAAGAAGCTAAAGCTCAAATTTTATCAGCAGGTTACACGCAAAGCTTAGGTAAGGGTATCTACTTTGTCGATTACGAAGGTGTTCCAACTGATTATGTTACATCAAATAAAGATCAATACTTCATTGATCTAACACCGAATGCACGGTTTGAAAAGCCACAGCCTTAACCCAAATGAGAAGAGGATAAAAATCTGAGGCACTATTATTGGTTAACGGTTTAAGTTCATTATGCCAATATAAAATAGTGCCTTTTATTAATTAGAAGGCACAATTGCTTAAGTGTCAGTTAATGGTATCCATTTGTCTATTGTATTCTGCGACCTTGTAAAAACTCAGACAAGATCCCAATCAATGCTTTCCCCTCCATGAAAAAATCCCATAAAATATTGACTCAAGACCTGTTAGAAACGTTGTAATTATCATTGAATCAATCAACAAAGACGTCGTTTATCTCATTCGAACTTGGTCAATGCACCATTAATACAGATTCTAAAAGGGTCTGAATATTAAATTACTAATGATACGCTCTTGAAACACATGATTATTGATAAAATGGATAATGACTTGATGTTTTAAAAGCAGAGGTCAATTGACATGAGAATACGAAGTTTAGGGTTGGTGCTGATGAGTGCCGTTGTGGTGCTTTCAGGTTGCCGCAGTAGCATTGGGGAAGATGTCGACACAGGAGCAAAACAGGATGCTATTTTATTAGATTTAGTAGTAAGTTCAAAAGAAAACATTGCTTTGGGCGTGCCAGTTGGCTATCAGCAAGAGTTTATAGCAATGGCCGAATATTCAGATAGCTCGACAGAGGATGTGAGTGATTTGGCGGTTTGGTTGAGCTCTGATGAAGATGGAGCAATCATGGATGGTGCAGTGCTGATGGCATTAGCTGAGGGAAGTGTTGCAATTTCAGCCAGTTTTAATGATCTTGCTAGCAGCAACGCAGTTGATGTTGAAATTGTTCCTGCTGTTTTAGAAAGTATTGTTATCGATATTTCAACCCCAAAGACACCGGTGGGTTTAGATATTCAATTGATCGCGAATGGTCTTTTTGGAGATGGATTTAGTCGACCGCTGCAGGGTGGGGTTTGGTCATCGTCTGATGAGTTAATTGCTAAGGTGTCAGCTCAGGGGGTAGTCACTCCTGTAGTGCCAGGGTCTGTGGTGATAACTGTCGAAAAAGAAGACAAAGTAGCCAGTGTGGATATCACTGTCACAGACGCAGAGTTGGTGTCTATCCAATTAGAGCCATCAGCAACGTCGACGCCACTGGGTCAATCGGTTCAGATGATAGCCACGGGTGAATACACGGACGGTACAACGGCTGAGCTAACGGGCGTGTCTTGGGTATCATCAACACCAGCGACAGCGACGGTATCTAACTCAGGTCTTGTTACGCCAGTAGCGTTAGGCACAACGGTGATTACCGCGACGAAAGATGGCGAGCAAGCGTCCACGGTGAGCTTTGAGGTAACGGCTGCTGAATTGGTGTCTATCCAATTAGAGCCATCAGCAACGTCGACGCCACTGGGTCAATCGGTTCAGATGATAGCCACGGGTGAATACACGGACGGTACAACGGCTGAGCTAACGGGCGTGTCTTGGGTATCATCAACACCAGCGACAGCGACGGTATCTAACTCAGGTCTTGTTACGCCAGTAGCGTTAGGCACAACGGTGATTACCGCGACGAAAGATGGCGAGCAAGCGTCCACGGTGAGCTTTGAGGTAACGGCTGCTGAATTGGTGTCTATCCAATTAGAGCCATCAGCAACGTCGACGCCACTGGGTCAATCGGTTCAGATGATAGCCACGGGTGAATACACGGACGGTACAACGGCTGAGCTAACGGGCGTGTCTTGGGTATCATCAACACCAGCGACAGCGACGGTATCTAACTCAGGTCTTGTTACGCCAGTAGCGTTAGGCACAACGGTGATTACCGCGACGAAAGATGGCGAGCAAGCGTCCACGGTGAGCTTTGAGGTGACGGCTGCTGAATTGGTGTCTATCCAATTAGAGCCATCAGTAACGTCGACGCCACTGGGTCAATCGGTTCAGATGATAGCCACGGGCGAATACACGGACGGTACAACGGCTGAGCTAACGGGCGTGTCTTGGGTATCAACAACACCAGCGACAGCGACGGTATCTAACTCTGGTCTTGTTACGCCAGTAGCGTTAGGCACGACGGTGATTACCGCGATGAAAGATGGCGAGCAAGCGTCCACGGTGAGCTTTGAGGTAACGGCTGCTGAATTGGTGTCTATCCAATTAGAGCCATCAGTAACGTCGACGCCAGTGGGTCAATCGGTTCAGATGATAGCCACGGGTGAATACACGGATGGTACAACGGCTGAGCTAACGGGCGTGTCTTGGGTGTCATCAACACCAGCGACAGCGACGGTATCGAACTCTGGTCTTGTTACGCCAGTAGCATTAGGCACGACGGTGATTACCGCGACGAAAGATGGCGAGCAAGCGTCCACGGTGAGCTTTGAGGTAACGGCTGCTGAATTGGTGTCTATCCAATTAGAGCCATCAGTAACGTCGACGCCACTGGGTCAATCGGTTCAGATGATAGCCACGGGCGAATACACGGACGGTACAACGGCTGAGTTAACAGGTGTTTCTTGGGTGTCATCAACACCAGCGACAGCGACGGTATCGAACTCTGGTCTTGTTACGCCAGTAGCGTTAGGCAGGACGGTGATTACCGCGACGAAAGATGGCGAGCAAGCGTCCACGGTGAGCTTTGAGGTGACGGCTGCTGAATTGGTGTCTATCCAATTAGAGCCATCAGTAACGTCGACGCCATTAGGTCAATCGGTTCAGATGATAGCCACGGGTGAATACACGGACGGTACAACGGCTGAGTTAACAGGTGTTTCTTGGGTATCAACAACACCAGCGACAGCGACGGTATCTAACTCTGGTCTTGTTACGCCAGTAGCGTTAGGCACGACGGTGATTACCGCGACGAAAGGTGGCGAGCAAGCCTCCACGGTGAGCTTTGAGGTAACGGCTGCTGAATTGGTGTCTATCCAATTAGAGCCATCAGCAACGTCGACGCCACTGGGTCAATCGGTTCAGATGATAGCTACGGGTGAATACACGGACGGTACAACGGCTGAGCTAACGGGCGTGTCTTGGGTGTCATCAACACCAGCGACAGCGACGGTATCGAACTCTGGTCTTGTTACGCCAGTGTCTGTGGGCACAACGGTGATTACCGCAACGAAAGATGGCGAGCAAGCCTCCACGGTGAGCTTTGAGGTAACGGCTGCTGAATTGGTGTCTATCCAATTAGAGCCATCAGTAACGTCGACGCCACTGGATCAATCGGTTCAGATGATAGCCACGGGTGAATACACGGACGGCACAACGGCTGAGCTAACGGGCGTGTCTTGGGTGTCTTCAGTACCAGCGACAGCGACGGTATCGAACTCAGGTCTTGTCACGCCAGTGTCTGTGGGCACAACGGTGATTACCGCGACGAAAGATGGCGAGCAAGCGTCCACGGTGAGCTTTGAGGTGACGGCGATAGATACAGTCAAATTAGGTAATTTAACATTTCACCGCGCTTTAGCAAAAGCTGAAGCGGTAGCCAAGGGTTTCACTCCAGATGGTTGGCACACAGTAGGTGGAAGTACCGGCCCGGATGGGATGGTGGTTTCAGCTTTTAACTGGTCAAATGCTGATAATTTTTGTGAAAATGTAGAGATGGGTGGTTATTCAGACTGGCGCTTGCCAAGTCGTGATGAGCTTACTCAGCTTCAAGCTAGCACTCAGGCGGGTGTGTTCGTTGCCTTTGGTTGGCCGATTTACTACTCCTACTGGTCATCGACGCTAGACACCAGTTACACCGGTACCCGGCACTACAGCATCAGCCTCACCAATGGCTATGCGTTCAAGAACGGCGACTTGAGCAACAACTATGTTAGCTGCGTGCGTGCGGATTAACATTTAACATTTAACATTTAACATTTAACATTTATCCCCGGCAGCTTGCTGCCGGGTGTTTTTATTTTCAAGTGACAGTTAATGAATATAGAGCAAAAGTTAGCACTGATAAAGAAAGAGGGCGGTCGTTACATAGTGTGCTTTAAGGAGGGGCTATTTGTTCGTTTCTATAATCAGTCGCTTTATTTATGCAATCAAGCACTTGTAGCGCGCAATCAAAAGGCATTATGCATTCGCAGTAAGCCCTTAAAAGTACTTGAAAACCAGTATGTAGTATCAGGAGGTTTTCCTCAAACGCATTTGATGAAAAAGCTAGGGGAGGCAGTAATTGATAAAGGCCAAGGGTGTTACTATATTGAGCATGCTTTTGAGTTGAGCGGTTATCAAAGTTGGTTTGTAAATAACGTGGCGCATGAAGAGTCTCGACTTGTCACTGAGAATGGTTGCTCCTTCGCTGCTAACCAAGCGGCCCAACAAAGCAGCCAAATTAACAATCACGATATCAGCGTAAAAATAACATCAGAATTGGTAAATAAAATAATTCTTATAGATTACTGGCATGCAACACCTTATGACATGATAAGTCTTTTGGCAGAATTAAAACGGCTTATTATTCAATTAACGCCTAATGGAAAATAAAGAGCAAGATGAATAGAGAGTTTTATTAAGGTAGGGGCTTTAGGGTAAAGCAGCTTAATGTGTATGTTGCGCTTAGTGTGGATAAGTCAGTATCTGTTATCTGCCAAGCTGAAAAAGCGAGTGGCTAAGGCTTTTCGTTAAAGGCCCAGCGCGTTATCGGCACAACTCACACATTAATTGTGTTATAGAGGGGTGAATGTCGCGAGGCAGTAAACCGTTAAAAGAAGGTGTGCAAACATGTGCTTTTGGTTGGCCGACGAACAACAACTACTGGTCATCGACAACAAACACCAGTAGCAACCACTACAACGTCAACCTCAACAATGGCAATGTGAACAACAACAACGACAGCAACCACAACTATGTTGGCTGCGTGCGTGCGGTGAACGCAAAGCCCCTACACTCAATAGAATTTAAGTTAGGTCTTTACGTGTTAATACGCAAAAAGGTGATTTAAGTTTAATGGAAGTATAATCGCTATTTTTAGGGATAAAATAAGTCTTTAAATGATTAAAATGGTGGTGATATAACGCTTTACGTAAACGAATGTGTTGTGCGTGACTTAGTAAGGGCTTTGTTGCGTAATTCAATGGAACTAAATCCAGAGCCTACGATCTGATCAGTTACATCCACTATCTCTCGTAGCCTCATGCCTAAACCTCTTTACAAAACAACCAACTGGAAGCAATACAACCAATCACTCATTAATCGAGGCTCTCTGACCTTTTGGATTGATGAAGAGGCGATAAGCGGGTGGGCGCAAAGCAAACAGAATAAGCGCGGGAGGCCACGTCGATTCAGTGACTTAGCTATCACGACAGCGCTCATGGTAAAACGAGTTTTTTCTATGCCACTGAGAGCGCTGCAAGGATTTATCGACTCGGTATTTAGACTTGCCCATGTTCCATTGAGTTGTCCACATTACACCAGTATAAGCCGCCGAGCTAAGGAAGTTGAGGTTTCATTTAAAACCAAAACCAGAGGAGCAATACAACACCTGGCAATTGATGCCACTGGCCTCAAGGTTTATGGCGAAGGTGAATGGAAAGTCAAAAAACACGGGGCAGATGGCAAGCGGAGAGTTTGGCGAAAGCTGCATATTGCAGTCGATACAAGCACTCACGAGATCATTGCAGCCGAGCTAAGTTTATCGACGGTTACAGATGGAGAGGTCCTCCCGAACTTACTGAAACAAACACGCCGAAGTATCCTTGAGGTGTCTGGTGATGGCGCTTACGACACGAGAGCGTGTCACGCTGCTATTAAGATTAAGCGAGCCGTTGCGCTTATTCCCCCAAGAGAAGGGGCACTGGCCTCATTTTGGTTTGACCGAAAGTGCATACCATTATCAAGATAATGATGAGAGTTACGCCATAGCGCCAGATGGGTTTACAGCGGTTATTTCAGACAACCAAGCCTATTTACCGTCTTGCCAGTCGTTTATTCAAGATAGTGGAGTTACATTCGATACTGTTAGTTTTGAAGGGCTTACATTCCATCGACCTCTGAGTGAGTCAGAAGCATTATCTTTAGCAATTGTACCTGATGAGTTAAAAACAGAAGACGGCTCTCGAGGGCCAAAAGATATGATAGTAAGTAAATTCAACTGGGATAATGCCAAAAGCTTTTGTGAAAGCAGCAATCATATGAATTTTGGGGATTGGCGGCTACCAGAATTAATTGAATTGGAGAGATTATTTAGCTCTACTAATGAGTTGGGTATGTACCTTAAATATAATTGGGCTACAGATCGTGGGTTTTGGTCGAGTACACCAAGCCAAGGTGGCATGTATCATTATATGTTTTTAAGTAGTGGTAATAAGTATGAAACTAACAAACGCAATCCTCAGTATGTTACATGCATTCGTTCAGATACTTAGATGTGAAGATTTTCTTCTTTTCGTTTATACACTTTATTACAACTGCCGTAACTATTCACCCGCGAGCTATTGACGACGGTTTACGATAAAAACGGGGGCGTTTGATAATCCACTTTGAGCATATGATGTTCGACGATTTCACGCAGCCATTTATACGCGGAGATCTGTTGAAGTTTAGCTGTCTCGATAAGCGAGAACATCCGCTCACGGAACAGGTCTCCTCGATATGAACGAGTTACATAACAGCACTTTCTCATCAAGATGTAATTTCGGAGAACTCGCTCGGCAGCGTTATTTGTTAACGGACATTTGGAGTCATCCATAAAACGCCAGACCATAGCATCGTCAGCGATGAGATTACGGCACCGACCTCGATATCGTTTAGAGCATTGATAACTGCCTAGTTTAAGCCAATGAAGCCAGCTCTGTCTTAATCGCCGGAGTCGACGATAATATTGGTTTTCGCTAATTTTGCTCTCAATATATCGATGGTGGCCCCTGAATACGCTATGAGCGACTAATGCGAGTTTTTCTCCTATTTTTTGATTTCCAGGGCAAACACTCTCCTCGATAGCTATAACGTTTCTCAAGATGTGTGCCCAGCATAACTGTCGTTTGGAGTCATCAATATATTTATAGGCTGAGTATTGGTCAGTCACTAAAAGGTGTGAGACAGCCTCACCGAGCAGTCGTTTGGCAGCATGTTGATTTCTACCGCTATTAATCTGGAAAAAGGCTACGTCATTACTCAGTGCAGCCCACATCCAACGTTTATCATTATTACGTTGATGTGAGGTTTCATCAGCCATAATCAGTTGAGAGGCTTTGACGGTTTCATGAATTTGTACATGAGTATCAGCTAGATATTCAGTCACTCGTCCCTGTACCGCTGATATCGCACCAGTAGAGAAGTTCAGCTGAAAGACATCTTTCAGCATAGACTGTATTTTACCTATACTTTGATGATGCTGCGTTGCTTGGATTGCGATAAAGCTATGCAGATTTGGGCCCATCTGAACGTCAGGCACATACTCTGGAAGCTCAGCTTGGTGTTTATCACCACACCATGAGCATTCGCCTTTGAAGACTTGATGTTCAACAAGCGTGTATGAGATATCGGGTAAATCAAAAATTTGGTGTCGTTTATAAGGTTTTCGATTTGGAATCACGCAACCACCGCAGTGGCATGTTTTATTTGGTAAGTATTGCTCAACCGAGGCACTATCTTCTACAGGATGAAGTAGTCGGCGATGGCCTTTATGTCCGGGTTGAGCTCCTTGCTTTTTTCCAGATTTCTTCCGATTAGGCGAAGGTATTCTTGGCTTTGTTGTGCAAAGGCTGCTGTGATGATAGTACAGAAGAGTTTCGACTATTTTGATTTAGCCGGTCTTCAAGCTCTGCCAGCTTATTCCACAAAAAGTGGATGATATCTTTCGCCTCTTCAGGCGAATCGAAATCTGGCGGTGGAGGTAATGTTTTCTTATTCATACCTCCAGATTGCCATCACAAAAAGATCACTCAAGTCGAATATGGGATCAAGTTAACTAGGTCACAGAACTTTGGTGTCAACACCTCGTGGGTGAACAGTTACGGTTTGACCCCATAAATCTTGGCCAGAAACCTCTGCTGGGTATGTGTTCGGCATTGATATGATTATCTTCGAGCAATGCATTAAAGAAGACTAGTCTTTTCTTTAGGTTTTTTAAAGTGTTGTTTCGAATGTGCTTGTAGTGAGGATAAATAATATAACCTAAATAGTTAGCACCGAGACTAACTGGTTGAAGTGCTTGCTTTGTTGGGTGGAGGCTTAACTTTAAATTGCTATCAAGAAAGTGAGCAATTTTATTTTTCCAATTGATTAAGGTGGGGCGCTCATTAGAAAATAATATAGGGTCATCCATATACCTGACATAACCTTTAACTTTTAAATCATGCTTTATGAAGTGGTCTAATGAATTAAGGTAAAAGTTGGCAAACATTTGGCTTGTGACACTGCCTATGGGTAAACCGATTCCATTAGGACTAAAGGTTAATAATTTATGCTTGGGAATGGTAATTAGCAGTGTTCGCTGGCCGCTGAGAGTAAAAGACTCCCTTGCTGTATCATGGTTAATAATGCGATCGACTAAGTAAATAATGGTGTATTTCCTCAAGGGCGACCAATCCGCTTTTCGCTCAATTAGCTCATATAATTTTGCTTTAAGTCTATTTTTATCTATGTGATTAAAAAAGCTTTGAATATCAAGCTGTAAGTAAAATTTATGAGTGGGTTGACGCATGATTTTCTGAACTTTATTAATAGCGGCTAATGTCCCCTTTTTTTCACGACTTGCATAAGTGTCATCAATTAATACACGGTTCATTAAGGGTTTAAACTGATTGGCTAGCCATAAATGTACTATTCTGTCACTAAAAGAAGGTGCATAAATTTCGCGTAATTTAGGGTCCTTAACAGCAAAGCGCGTATAATTTTGTGGTTTATATTTTTCTGTTAGTATGTTTTCACTTAAATCACGACAGATTGAAAGGATATCAGGTTTTGCGATAGCTTTTTGTATGCTTCTACTACAAAGGTATGCACAGTGTAAAAGTTCGTGCTCTAACTTTTTAACTTGGTGTTTTTTCATAAGTTAAACCGATAATTTAAAATGAAGGTTAATTATAATGAAACAGCAAACAAGACACATTAAAATATTTGATGATATAATGCAATTATATAAAGTATATATTAATTGTTATCAAAATTTCTCTAAAGGTTTCCGTTATACGACTGGAAAAGCAATATATGACGAGCTCACATTATGTATGAAAATGATATCGAAAATCAATTATTTAATGCGCGAAGGGGCTGAGACACTCCAATCAATGTTTTTGGAAGCGATGGCATCGTTACAAGTTATCGAGTCGTATCTTATACTTGCTTGGGAGTTAAAATATATCTCCCATGCTAAGGCTTCCGAACTTAAAGAGAAACTAACTACGATTCAAATGCAACTTCATGGTTGGTTTAGGTGGTATAAAAAGAATTATACGGTCAAAAATTAATAAATACTACAGTTCGCTGTCACCCTCAACAGGTCTAAATCTGGCGATTTATCGCTCTTTTCAGGTAGGTCGATACCAATAATAAACTTATATATCTTATCGTTGTTAGTTAAAAATTAATGATGCAGTTTTGATACAATAAAAATTTTTAAATAAGGATAATAAACATTACAAGGATGGTTGTAGGTAATCAATGATAGTCTTTAAACACCAGATTTAGGTATGTTTTGATGAACGTAAAATTAACAACGTGTGTCAGGGTTTTTGTAGCGTTATTCTCTCTAAATTCTTCTTATATGCAAGCTGATACATTTGACTATGTTACGGTTAGTTTAGATAAACCCTTCTATTTTTTTGATAGCAGCAGTAAAAAAGATAGAAACATGGGTATTGTGGTCACTAACGAGTCCAAAAATGTATCAGGTGTCAGCATCTCTTTGTATGGGTCATCTATTGTGGATGAAAAGGTCATGTTTAACCTAGAAGAAAACAATCTTGATATCGATCTGTATCCCAAAGCATTCATTTTACCCCCAGCTAGGAAGCTTTCAATTAAAGCGATCCCATATATTGATAACAGCCAAAGTGAAAGCATCTATCGAATAAGAGCTTTACCCAAATCACCGAAGTCGCTTATAAAAGAAAATCCTAAATTAGCACAAACCCTCGCTAGTTCAAAAGATGACCTACTAGATGATGACTCTTCAATAGGAGAAGTAATGGTAGGGATTGGTAATGGCAGTATTATTATTGTTCAGCCATTCAATAGTGTGGATGTCAAGTCAATAAATCTAGTTACCAATAATGAAAATGAATTAAAAATTATTAATGATGGCGATTACTCTATACAAGTAAAAAATATGGTAATTAATAAAAATGTTAGAGCTAAAGAATTTGTTGTATTGGGGAAAAAATCCAAAATAAAGAAAGTTGATGTGGGGGTAAATCCAATATCCACCATATCATTTGAAGACCAGCTTGGTAATAATTATTTATATAAATGTAATGAAAAAGGATGCACTAATGAAAATAAAAAACACGGCTAAAATTTTGGCTTTTACAATGCTTATTTCTAGTGGTTTTGCTGTACAAGCGACGACCATTAAACAGAGTATTGATATAACTGCCGAAATTCTAGACTTAAATTCAACATTCAAAGTACTGCCTACTGCTGGCAGCTGGCCAGTAAATACATTGAGGTTTGTTTGGGATGACAATACAAGTCAATTTCAAAGCCCCGCCGGAATTGGTTTCACTGTTGAATCTTCAGCAGATGTTACGGTTGCATTAACATCGTCTTCAGACCTTTATTCAGGGAGCTCATTAATTCCTGTTGATGTGTCAGTTCAAAATACAGCAGGTAATGGTATTGATGTTACCTCAGTCACTATGTTGCCAGAAACTCTATATGAAACCACTCAGAACCCAACAGGTGAAAAAGCGGCATTTCAACTAAATTTTGCTGCTGACAGCAATAATATGCTGGATTCGAATGGTGACCCTATCACTCCGGGTAGCCGACCTGAACCAGGAACTTATTCGGGGAGCGTGAATCTAGTGTTTGAATCCAACATTTGAAAAGTTAACTCGGCCAATCAGCCGAGTTAACATCAAACTCAGTTAATTTAACTTCAAGGTTAATTATGTTATTACTCGCTTTATCATTAACTTTATTATCGGTTGGATATAGTGATACTAGCTCTGCGTCATTAATATCCAATGATATTAATGACTCTATTCAATCTGAGAGTGGTGATAAAGCATACCCGTTAAATTTACTCATGAATAATAACGAATTTGATAATCTAATTTATTTAGATAGTGATTTAAATTTTGTTTCGGATTCAGATAGTTTAACGTTAACTCACTCCATTGAAGCACTGAATTCTTTGGATTTTAAACTTTTTTTAAATTTTTCTTGCAAAGAAAGTGATATGTCATTTTGCGCTTTATATCAAAGCTTTGATTTATCATTCGATTTTTATAGTGCATCAGTTCAACTCTATTATAAAAAAATGCAACATGAAAAAACATCGGAAAATACTAATGCATTATTAATGCTTGAAAACAATCTATTGATTTCTGAATCTAAATCTAATAATTTTGATTCATATTATTCGTATGCAATCAACACAGATTTGGGTTTGGGATTAACTGATAACTCATACATAACAAGTTCTCTACGATACTCTAACAATGATGATTTCTTATTAGATGATTTGTTTTATAATCTTAATTTAGACTCACATGCTTATACCATAGGTTATTCAAGCAACACAAATTACTTCAAAGCTTATAATGGTGAGTCTATGTATCAATTTTCATTAGCTAATAAATCTAATGCATCAAATTTTAGCTTACCTATCACAACAATTTATGAAACTTCTAGTGATGTCGGTATCATTGAAATTTACGATCGAAATGGCGACTTAAAGTCAGCATCACAATTAATTCGAGGAATTAATGAGATTGTTCTTGATCCTTCAATCGTTGAGAGTGATATTGCAACAGTTAAGTTAATAGTAGATGGAGAGGTTGTGAGTGAGAATAGTTATTTTATTGGAGAGAGTAGTGATTTTTTAGACTCATTTAATTATAAATTTGTAACTGGTAAAGTCATTAATCAATACGGTGATGATTCTGTTTTTATTGCGAGCGAACTAAGTTTGAGTCAATCAAATTTGAATTTTAAAATAATACCACAGCATGATTACTACTCAATTGAAGCTGCTCACTTCGCGTTAAATGCACTAAACATACGAGGAAACTATACAATTTATGATGATGTATGGACTTATGATTTCGGCCTTTCTTCATATAAAAAATTAAAAAATAATAATTTAGGCATATCAGTTTACAATTCAAAAAAACAAGATTCAAAGAGTCGCATCAATACAAATATATATTTAAAACATTATTTTAATCGAACGACACTTGCGTCTATTTCGCATCAATCAAGATTTGAAGATTCGCATAGTATAAGTAACCAAATTATAAGTGGTATTAATGGAAGCAATGCGTTCTTTAAAACTAATTTTGACTGGTCTTTAACCTTGTCTCATGACTTTTTTGATAACAGTTCATTTATAGGTGCAAGCGTTTCATTAGATTTCGATAAGATTTTTTACGGCAAATCTATTAGACCTAAAGCAAGTTTTAATTATATGAATGGTAATAAAAATACCTTGATTGCAACTGATATCGCTAATGAAGATAATAGTTTTGTTATTTCTCCTGAAGTAAATATTTCTGATGATTATAATGCGATTGGTGTTAATGTTTATAATGTCAATAATGTTTATGAGTTTAATGGGTTTTATTCTCAATCAAGTCGACTTAGAAATCAATCATATACGTTAAGAAGCAGTAGCTATGTTACTAAAGAGGGGGTTTTTAATTCATCACAATCTGAACCATCTTTAGTTTTTTTTGCTGATGAACAAATATCGAATAATGCGTCTATCAATAATAGTTATCATAATGATGATAAAGTACATTATATAAACCCAACAGGAAAAACTAATATTTCACCAATGCTTACTGCTAATCAAAATCTCGAAGAGCAATCAGTAATACTTGGTAAGTATCGTTCTACTAAATATGAAATTAATAAGGATAATGACACTGGGGTTAATGTGTTAGGAAGAATAATCAATAACAATATTCCAGGTGATAGATATCAACTTATTAATCATTTATCTAGTTCAGTTAGCAATGGTAGTGGTTACTTCGAGTTATTGGTTAGCAAACTAGAGCCTCAAATAATTATTACCGATAACGAAGGAGAGCACTGCACCACACTGAATGTCACTGATTTTGTTGCTGATGTTAATAATATCTCACAGCCTCTATATTTAGGTAGAATAGAATGCGCATACTAATAGTATTAGTTTTATTTTCTCGGCTTTGCTTTGCCCAAGTTTATATATCAAATTCTGATAGTGGCTTTCAAATTAAAACTTTAGGTAATGCAGACGGTGTTGCGATAGGAATCAGGAAAGATGCAAATCTATCACCAGTCTTTTTAGAATGGGGTGCTGATTGTTCAGCACCATCTAATGACTATGTATGTTATCTAAATTCTTCAGATGACAAAGTTCCTTTTATTGTCGATAGCGCTTCGACTAGTTTCACTATTGAACATACAACAGGTACTGGTTATGGGACTGGTTATGTAACAGGAGAAAATATATCTTTTTCTTTACACTCTTATGCAAACACTATCACACGTAATTATAGAATTGAATTTCCTTCGCTGATTTCACCGCTTGCATTTAGTGTCGATAGCCCTAATTGTACTGCTCAATGGGTAGCTAGAAGAGGTATCGAGCAGGGACAAGTGCTTAGTTTACTCATGGGTGAAAGATGGAAATCCTGTAACATCAAGTTTGATGGTCTTTCATTAAATAATGATTTAGTAGGGAAGATCGGTATTGGTTCTGTTAGGTGGCGTTATGACCCAGAAATATATAATGTCCTTAGTTCTGGTTTGTGGAATGTAACCGCACCTTATAGCGATAGTTTTTCTTTAATTCAATATAACGGTCAAATAGAGTCCCGTTCAATAATCATATCGTCAGTGGTTCTTAATACGAATATTGATATCCTAGGATATTTAGATTTTTCGCTTGTAGGTAAAACTGATGTTGATCTTACATTAGACCCTAATAAAGATGCGGTTCATCGTTTGTGGTATGATTTACAAACTAATGGAGATAAAGCATCAATTTCGCTCCTTTGTGACCAGCCTCAAAACAGTAAATGTACCATTAGTAATGGTAACGCACTTTTGGAATTTAGTACTGAAATACTTTTTTCTAGATCTGGTAGTAAGGGCAGTAGACTTGAACCTTTGTTACCATTTTTTCTAGACCATTCTAATGGGTTATTAATTAACAAGAAAGTAGAAGGTAGCTTTCTTTTAAAATTTAATAGATTAGATATTCAAAAAGTAGCATCAGATGCGAATAAAGTTTTTTCTGGTGAACTTATTTTTTCAGTTGATGTTGAATTTTAATTATTAAGTTTATTTACTAAATAAAAACAATTATTATATATTAATTGTATTTTTTATCATTTATTATGCTGATTAGGGTTAAATAGATCGTGCGTAGTGTCAAATACTATTTGTTGATTTTTACGGTATTGTTTTTTGCCGATGGTTTCGTTGTTAAAAAAAATCATGCCTATGATAAGAAAATGTGTTACGAAAATAGACATGGCGTGCCCCCTTTGATAGATTATGAAATACTTTGGTTTACTCTAAGCAATAATATTGTAAAAGGAGAGTTTAATTGGTTACCCGCTTTAAAGGATAGACGAATAGGCTCATTCAATGGGCATAAAATTAATGATAATTCATTAGATGTTGTTTATTCTTTTTATCAAGAAGGATTCAATAGCCAAATTAAACTAACAATAAAATTTGACGAGAATCAGGTTATGATTGAAGGAGAAAGGCCTTCTTTAGGTTTGAACAGAACTCTCGCTCGGGTTAATTGTATATCTTAATCAATAGATTTTAGTGTGGTTGTATTTAGAATTTTTTATTAATCAGTGATATTAAAACTGACAGTCTTTTATTTTTGTAATGTAAATTATAATCTGAAACCTTTTTAATAATATTTTTTTGATTATGCGTAAAAAGTTTTAAACAAAAATGGTGAGTTCGTAATAGTTGAGGCGAATATTTAAAATATCACAACTTATAATTTCTATAAAGTAGTGATGATACGTTATAAATTTATTATCATTTTAAGACTAATATTAAAGGAACAGTTATGGTATCGACCTTATGTGAAAAAATGATAAAAAACTCCATTAAATTAAGTCATTACGATTTAACAGAAGAAGATATCTTTATAAATATTCTGAACTCTATAGAAGCTGTTGTATGTGTTAAGGATGTCCTGGGGAACCATATATTTGTAAATGACTGTTATCTATCGACAGTTGGAGTTAAATTACATGATGTTATCGGAAAAAACGATAACGAGATATTTCGTTGTTTCCCAGAGACTGCAAAAGCAATTATAGAGATAGATGAGCATGTAAAGCGTACAAAAGTTAAAAAAATTTTCCAAGAATCAGTACCAACAGCGAATGGAGAAATACGGCACTTTAAAACAGCAAAGACGCCTCTAGTTATTAATGATATGGTCATTGGCGTGGTCTGTTTGGCTGTTGACATAACTGAAAGGGTAAACGCGGAAACGCGGCTTAAAGAAATATCACTTTTAAAAGCACATATTTTATCGAAAATGACCCATGAGATTCGAACTCCTCTCAATGCTATCATAGGATTTTCAGATCTGATTTTAAACAACGATAAAAATAAATTGGAAGCTAAGAATGATACATTGAGTTTATTAAAACACATTAATTTGGCATCAAAACACTTGGTAGATGTTGTTAACGATGTACTCGATATGTCGAAGATTGATGCTAATAAAATCGAAATAGAAATGAAAAGTTTCAATATCGAACAGTTAGTAAAAGATACAACTATTATCAATCAATCCCTAGCTGATGAAAAAGAAATTACACTAAAACATAGTCTACAAGGTTTTAAAAATAGCTTTCGAGTTGGAGACTCAACAAAGTTATCACAAATATTGGTTAATTTGGTTAATAACGCTCTTAAGTTTACAAAAAAAGGTGGAGAAGTTTTACTTCGCGTAAAGGCTTATAGTAACGGTAATGTAGTCAGATTTACTGTGGTTGATAACGGCATAGGTATAGCTAAAGAAAATCAAAATAAAATATTTAATATTTTCACACAGGAAAATAATTCTATTAGTCGGGAATTTGGCGGGACAGGATTAGGCCTATCAATATCTTCCGGTTTGGTTAAGTCGTTAGGGGGTCACCTGAAAGTAAAAAGCCTTGAGAGTGTAGGTAGCATATTCTCATTTAAAATTGGGTTAGATGTTGATCAAAATGTCAAAAAAAAACATCCTATTCACATAGATAGAAAGTCCTTAACTTGTTTAATCAACAAACGATGTTTATTAGTCGAAGATTTTCCATTAAATCAAAAAGTAGCTTCAATGTATTTAGAACAAGTAGGTATAATAGTCGATTATGCCCATAATGGTATCGAAGCGTTAGCTAAATTAAATGAAAACCAATATGACGTTGTATTGATGGATATTCAAATGCCTATTATGGATGGATTAGAAGCAACAAGAATATATAGGGAGAATAATAATGATGACATTATAATCGCTTTGACCGCAAACGTAACGACTGAAAACGTTAATAAATGTTATGATGTAGGATGCAACGATTTCATATCCAAGCCATTTGATAAAGATCTTTTATTTAAAACATTAATTAAGTGGTTATCGTTATGAGTTCAAATGTTAAAATAGTTCCTGTTAATAATTATAGGTAACGTCTGTTGGTTACAAGTAATCCTTTAATCATTGTTCAAATATAATCATAAATCGATCTAGGGTTTGCTCTCATTGATGGATGGTGTTGATGCATATCCTTAGCGATATCCATAATCGCTCTATACGTCTAATTAAGCAGTGAAGTCTTCACTCGGCCTCATCGATTTCCAAGCCCTCGGTATAAGATCACTTGGTAAAGGTTACAAAAACACCCGTTATTTTCTTCTCATCATCGCGCTTTACCACTGAGTTTTATTGTATTACCCGTTTAAAATCCTATTAGCCGTTTCCACTTTGCGATGAGAAATGGCTTTGAGTTACTTAGATCTAATCCTTCTGTTCGGTTTCGTTTATGTTTAGCTCAGCAATTTCTGCAAGTATATCTAAAATTTTTTCTACATATCTACCTTCTCTTGTAGAGCTGTATCAGTATTGGCTTTAATGGTGTCGTCGATCTTAAAGCCGATTTGATCAATAACGCTCACTATATAGCTCATTTATCTAACTACAACGCCTGCGCCGAATGGTAAAGAATACCTTTCATTGCTATAAGCATAGGCGAGTTACTGACAAATGCCTTTAAAAAATCCATATAAATGTTGACTATTTGAAATTTCTACTACAATGAAAATATGTGAACAAGGAAGGATAGATTATGTCATTTCGAAAGTTAAAATGTTTATTGCTGCTGATTATGAATCTAGAGTTAGCATTTGCTGCTGAAATCACACCGTATATAATAAATGGACAAGACGCCAATATAGACAATTTCCCATCTTTTGCAAGTCTATTTTATAAAAATGGCAATGTGTATTCTACTAGAAGTTTTTGTGGTGCTACTATAATAAATCAAGAATACGTACTAACAGCAGCACATTGCGTGTACGATGACGATTTAATGCTTCATATGATTGTTATACCAAATTTAAATGATGAATTAGATCTTTTTACGAAAGAAGGAATAAGAGCAAAAGAGTTCTACTATTTGGATACTTTTAGAAATACTTCAGATACGTTATGGAAGGATGATATTGCAATCATCAAGCTAGAAAAACCCGTATTATCAATGAACTACTACAACCTTATTAATAAATCTGAAACGAACCTCAACTCAAACGAAAAATATATAGCTATAGGGCATGGGGACACTAACAGTGAAGGCGAGAATGGTACGAAATTGAAAAAAACTGAATTAAGTTTTGTAGATAATGACGAATGTAAAAATATTTATGGTTCATTAATTACGAGAAATCACCTTTGCTTTGAAGGAAACCTATTGGGTAAATCGAGAAATTCTATTTGTGATGGTGATTCTGGTGGGCCCATTTATTTAAATAATGGCAATGAATATATTCAAATTGGAATAGCAAGTTTTGGTCCAATAGTATGTGGTGACCAGAAAATAAATATAACCTCAGTGTTCACTAATCTTTATGAATATCAATCATGGATAGAACAGGTTTTAAATAATAAAATCCCCCCTCAAGTTTATATAAATACAAAAGATGGTAGTAGAGTTTTGAACTACAACGATAAAAAAACTGATAAAAAAATCCAAAAAGTTTCTGCAGGATCATTCAATTCTATAACTATTATAGTGTTGTTTTTTCTACTTATTTTGTCTAATGATAGGACGAAACTATATGAATATTATTTATGGGTTAAATGCAAAGATTGAGCAACGATTTTATCTTTTATTCTACATTGCAGAGTATATTTTTCACAGTTTAATTATTTATTTAAATCTTATTACCCCTGACGAAGAGAGGGCAAGGAGGGGTTATATCCTATCATTACCTTTCTTATGAAATCAGATGTTGTTAAATGATATTTTGTATTTCTGATTAGATTGTTTTTAACAGATAGATATCTAACGAAAGACACTTAACAACTCCTCCCTATAAAAATCCTTGGTATTATGAATGGCGTTGTTGTATTTCTTTCTCCATTGATTTTGGTATTTACCTATTACTTCCTTATAACACAAAGGACAACAATGATGTTTAACAGCAAAATGGGCTTTAGGCGTTTGATAAAAAAAGTGATTATGTTTGTTACATAATATTTTAACTGGAGTTCTAGAGTTTATATAAATGACTTCACTATAACTATATCGAGGCCCCCAGCGTTTCTTTGCTTTATTAATGAATGATTCTTTAGTATCTTTTTTGAAAGGCATTATATCCCCCTATAATATAATCAAACTATAGGTTAAATTTTCACTTTATCAAGTCACTTTATCAAGTCACTTTTTAACAAACTGTTTTGTGATTAAATTCTAGACATTATTCAGGAATTTTTCAAATTTTTGTATGTTATCTTGTTTTTACCATTAGATTTACTTACATAAAGTAACTTATCAGCTTCGAAACACAAATTATCAAAATCATTATCTTTGTTAACCTTTCCGTGTGAAATTCCTATTGATAATGTAATAATACCGTAGCTTTCATTTTCTTTATGTACTATGGCTGCTTTATCTACAGCAAGCTGAACTTTTTCCATTAACATCTTCATTTCTTCAAGTGTTTTGGTAAAAGATACTCCTACAAACTCTTCCCCTCCTACTCTGAAAAAACACGCATTATCATCACTATAGCTTTTTAGTATATTACCTATTTCTTTAAGCGCATCATCGCCTTTTTTATGTCCATATAAATCATTATATTTTTTAAAGTTATCAATATCGATCATTGATAGAGAAATGTTAGAGCTAGCAGGTAAACTATTAGTGAATTTGTCATACATTCTTCTGCTATAAACTTTTGTCAATGAATCAATATATGCTATAGATAACATTTTTGTTTTTTCTTTCTTATATCCATAATATATATATATTATAAGCATCAAATTAAAAAATAAAAAACTCAAAATAATCAGATCGATTTTTTCATTTAAATCCATTTGGTTGTTTAATCGTTTTGCATAACGAGATATTAACAAAAATAGTTCACTTCGATTAAGGTCAATACTAACGTAATATTGATTTAATAGCTCTATAGCTTTAGGGTGTATGTTATTATTTTCGAGCAATTCGGATTTAATTGTATCTAATGCGTTGTTTCTTTGTTCATTATTAGTCTGAACGCCAATAAGTTTATCAGACATAGAATTTAATATGGAATCAAAGTCTTTTTTGAATTCCATGTCATTATCTAAATCTGATCCGATGAATTTTTCCATTATTGAATAGCTAGCGTATAAATATAGAATTTCATCTAGATTATTTTTTCTATTTTCATGTATTGAATAGGTTAACTTTAAAAAGAAAGTAATTATAACTACTAATGAAATCATGACGCATTTATAAATTGTTTTGTCATTTGATGAGCTGTTTCTATCGTCACCGTATTTTATCATTATGTCTATACCATTTTGTTTTAATATTAAGCTTATTACTTACTTAAAATTATTGAGTGGTTATCCTTAAAGTTCTTTGATTTCCCATCCTTGTTGAGTCGATTTTAGTTGTGTATTTTCTACGAAAAAAAGCCTTTGTTTGTATCGTTACGGTTTCAATCTGGAATGGTCATTAATAGAAAAATCTTCAGTATTAACTCAAGGCTACCCATTGAATTGGCTTAATAATCAATTGTTTATGTTTATTTGGTTTTGCTATTAACTGTATCTCCTAATTCTCTTCATTAAATAATTTAATTGAAAATCCACAAAAACCTTTATCACGACTTATGTGAAACTCATCAATAATGTTGAAATGTTGAAATGTTGAAATGTTGAAATGTTGAAATGTTGAAATGTTGAAATGTTGAAATGTTGAAATGTTGAGTTGTATTTTTCCACTTTTACGCACTGTACCTTTTTCAGCCTGTACCTCTGTACCCCTGTACCTATGTTGCATAATTAAAAAGTTAGATGATTAAAAAGGCTGATGATTCAAAACCGTTAAGCCTTGAGCGGTTGAGTCACATATTGGAGCAATAGCGGCGTTAAGGGCAGAAGCGTTATGCTTTCCTTCCGAAGGAACAGTTACTCAATTTAGTCATTTCAAAGCGCTCAGATCTCAAGTCTGAGCGCTTTTTTATTTGAGTTTCTAATCCAAAAGATCATAATCAGAAAGCACACAATAAGAAGGAATCAAAAGTGGCTGAATTTAAATACAAAAACCTATCTCAACAAGATCAAGACAAATTGGATGCGGCGGTATTTCGTCGTTTGCTTTCTCATCTAGATGATAATAAAGACGTTCAAAACATCGACCTTATGGTTTTGGCGGGCTTTTGCCGCAACTGTTTTAGTAAATGGTATAAAGCGGAAGCAGAGCAAAGCGGTTTGGATCTCGATATCGATGATGCTCGCGAGCGTGTCTACGGCATGACTTACGATGAGTGGAAACAAAACCATCAGCCGAAAGCCACCCCAGAGCAGTTGGCTGCTTTTGAAGCAAAGCAGAACAAAGTTTAAGTGAGTCGTTCCAGCTCGGTCAGCAATTTGATGGCATGATGGTTTGTCGTGCCACAAATGTCCGGGCAAGGCTTAAATAGATGACACACCTTTGGACGTTCTGGCTTGCCAAATAATTTACAAAGGTTGTCTTCATTGAGCTGAATGCAGCGCTCTCCCGCTGGCTTCCCCTTTGGCATCCCAGGAATAGCAGACGATATACTCGGTGCTATACAGCAAGCACCACAACCAAGACGACAATCCATAGTAAAAACACCCAATGAAAAAAGGGAGCGGATGATAGCAAATAATCATGCTACGAGCATCCATTACTTCAACGAAAAGGCTCCCTGAATAAGAATAAGCTTGAAGTTTTGGGTGAGCAGCGGTATAAAACGCCTCCAATGATAATCGATGATAATGAGCTATGACTTCTCCTTTTTGGCAATCAAAATCCCTCACCGAAATGACCGAGCAAGAGTGGGAATCTCTCTGTGATGGTTGTGGTAAATGTTGCCTACATAAGCTTATGGATGAAGACAGTGACGAAGTGTATTACACCAACGTTGCTTGCAGTTGGCTTAATGATAAAACGTGTTCGTGCAAAGATTACCCTAATCGCTTTGATTCCGGTGAAGAATGCCTAAAGCTGACACGAGACAAAATCGACGAGTTTCACTGGTTACCTGATACCTGTGCGTATCGCTTATTAGCGGAAGATAAACCGCTCCCTGCTTGGCACCCGTTAATCACGGGTTCGAAAGCCGAGATGCACGCCGAAGGTGAAAGCGTCCGTAATAAAGTTGTGTATGAGATTGATGTTATCGACTGGGAAGACCACATTCAAAACTTACCTGAATGGGCTAAAAAGAGTTAATTATCACTCTATTTCTAATGAAAATAAGCGGATATTTTGTACCGAGCCGAGTTTTTTTGAATCAACTTCAGCTCGATTTCAAACACAGATCTCCTAGCGAAGCAGTGCTGAGAAGCTTGAACTTTTTAACTTGAAGTATAAAGAGTTCCGCGCAAGCAACGGCATCGCTGGCTGCCGAGTGAGAATAATAAGCGGGCAGATTATGGTGACGTCGAAGATCATCTAATTGATAACTAGTGTGATGATTACTTTTGCCTTCATAACTGAATTGCTTCTCGATTTTCAGTGTATCGACGAAGTAGCAAGGAAATGCTGGCAAGTTATATTTTTGACTTAAGTAACGTTCGATAAACCGCCGTTCAATACTGGCACTGTGAGCGACAATGACCTTACCTTTGATTTGTGTCAGTAACCAATTCATCGCAGTATCGAGATCCACACCTTGTATCAACTGCTTAGGGGTTATCTCATTGATTTGAGCGGTTTCAGCTTTAATAAATTGACCGTGTTTAATAAAGACTTCTTCGCTACTTGCTAGGTCAACACTCTCTAGAGTGACGTTGACAATGCCAATGGATAGGACTTTGTCTTTGTTAAAATCTAGCCCCGTCGCTTCAAAGTCGAGCGAAATAAACTCAATGCCGGTTAAGGAATGCTTTGGCTCTGGTTGAGGCGTTTCTAGATAGGCCTGCAATGGGGCGCTCCAGTGCGAATTCGAACCAAGATTACGCCTTACTGTTTCTTGAGAAAGCCCTTTAGAGCTTGGCAGTATTGAGGTTGACCACTTTGTCAGCCATTTTCCAAAGCATTTCTTAAGCATAGCGATTAAGCACCTTTAACGAAGCGAAGTTTGGCGACATCTTGCAGTTCATTGATGATCTTAAACGCTTCTTTAAGGTGCTTACGTTCAAAGCTACTGATTTCATCTGGGTAGATATGATTGTTCGGTTCCTTACTCATATTGATTGCGTTAAGTTGATGCCTAAAACGAACTTGAGTAATAAAGCGAAATGCACCGATGATGTTGTCACAGCTGTCTTGTGACATCGTTCCGTGTTTTGCTGCAAAACGAAAACGCTCTTCGGTACCCGTGAGTGAGCCACCCGCCGCTAGGCTAAAGATTCTTGCCAAATCAATGATCAGATTAAGCGCATATTTCTTAATATTCAGTGTGTTGCTGTTTTCGCCCCCTTTTTCGAGTACCAAGTTGTTAAAAATACCTAGCGGGGGTTGGGTTTCAATGGCGTCACGTACCAAAGCGGGAATGAATCTTGGGTTGTTGTGTATACATTCATGCATGTAGTTTTGAATGTTCTCCACAAAGTCTGAATTACCGTGGATGGCGCGAACCTCAAGAAAAACACTGATGCTTAATAGTTTGTTGTATTCAGGGCTCGATACCCACTTATGGTAATACTCTTTCCAACGAGAAATAGGTTGACACCATTTTGGCGTAGCTGCCATGTACTTGCCATCACACAGCGGGTAACCGCATGCAGCAAGGCCATTGCACACACGCATTGCTAAATGGACGAAATAGAGCTTATGGTCGTCTGTCGCATCCTCAGATAAAACAATGGCACTGTCTTGGTCTGAAAGCATATGAACTTCATTACGAGCGTGTGATCCGGCAACGATCCAAGCGTAATCACATGGCGCTGGGCCGAGTAGATCTTCGGTGAGCTGAATGATTCGTCTAGTAAAGGCGTCCATGATCATTGACATCACTTGACCTTGGATTTCAGCACTCACTCCACTTTCAACTAATGCTTGGAAGATGATTTGCTTTTCATCTTTTAGAGCCGCAAGTGCGCTCACTGAGTTCGCGTATTTTATTTTCTCAATAAGGAACAGCGACTGAGTCTTATGGTTGTGAACTAAGTGAGTCGTCGTTAATAGCCCGGTGACTTTGCCTTCGTTAATGACGGGTAGGCAACGAACATTGTATTGCAGCATTAAAGAGATGGCTTGGATGACCTTATCATCGCGTTGGATTAATACTGGCGAGGTATTCATGACTTGTGAGATTGGCTGGTTGGTATCAATTTCAGCCGCAACAACATTTCTTGTCATATCTCGGTCGGTGACCATGCCAACAATATCACCCTCTTTCATTACAACGGCACATGAGCTGCGCTGATCGCCACACATGGATTTTGCGACTTCTTTAATTGAAGTATCGTGTTCAATAATAGTGATGTTTTCACTGGCGACTTCCCCGACGCTTCGGAAAAACAACCCTTTCTCTTCTTTTCGGCAAACAAAATCAACCGCTGAACTTAAGCGCACGTTGGCCTGTGATGCAAAGTAGTTAGCAAACTCTGGGTAGTTAGCGCACGCTTTTTTCACTTCTTGGTGAGGAAGAAGATAGAGCAAGGTATCTTCAATCGCTTGGGCTTGGTAGCCATCTTCTGCATTTTTCAGAGGTTCCAAAAAGGTAAAACCAAATTGATCTTCTTCACCTAGGCGCGCACGAAGCTCGCCGTTGGGTGTCTTTTGCTCAATGGCGCCAGTGCGAATAATGTAGAGGTGTCGCTTCTGACATAGTGCACTGAATTCAATGATCTCTCCTTCAGTAAGATATTTAACCACGACACAGCCCGCGAGCGTTTGCATTAACGAAGCTGGGAGCTTATCGAACGGATCAATTCGGCTTAAGAAATCACTCACATTTGGTGTGACAGAAGTACCCATAATATCTCTCTATTATAAAACGCTGTTTCAGTATGGATTTATAGCCCAAAAAAAGCAGCTGAACCAGCTGCTCTATCGTGACAACACTAAATTAGTTGCTTTGGTAGTGCTTATACCCCAGCTTTTCAGAAATGTTCTCGCCTGCTTTATGCAGTAAGCCAACATAGTACGACATGCGTTTTTCGTCGAAACGAATGGTTGGGAATGAGATAGAAACACCGGCAATCACAGTGCCAAAACGGTCGTAGATTGGCGCTGCAATACAGCGTAATCCCGGCTCTTGCTCTTCGTTATCTTCCGCATAATGCTGCTCTTTAACGACTTTCAGTTCAGACAATAGCTGGTCAGTATTCTCTAATGTTTTGTCTGTGTGTTTAATAAACTCGACATTGGAGAGCGTTTGACGAACTACGTCTTCGTCACGATCGGCCAATAGAACCTTACCAATAGCAGTACTATAAAGAGGATTGCGACGGCCAATTCGAGATTGCATTCTTAAATTGTAGCCAGAATCAATCTTATGGATGTAAATGATGGCGTTTTCGTCCAATGCCCCAAGGTGCAAGGCCTCGTTAGTCTCTTCGGAGATGGCTCTCATCTCTTTGTCTGCTAATGCAATTAGATCAACATACTCTAAAGACTTTGCGCCCAATTCAAACAGCTTTAATGTTAGAGAGTACTTATCTGCTTCGCCGTCTTGGGAGACATAGCCAAGTGTCTTCATTGTCTGAAGAAAGCGATAAGTTGTCGCCTTTGACATCATTAAACGTTGTGATAGCTCAGAGACGCCAATTTCCTTTTGCTCGCCAAGAGCATCAAGAATACTGAACACCTTCAATACTGAAGAGACTGCCTCTGGCTGAGTCGACTTTTCCATTCTTCTACCTTAATTGATTTTCTTTTGGCTATTATACCTAGTGAGATGCTATCCACCAGTATTTTTAAAATCGCTTTTTAAAATTTTGAAACCAGACAGTGCTACGGTTCATTAAAATATGAGGTTAATCTATTTTTTTAAAACGTTATTTCAAAAAAAATTGCATCAGGTTGCGTTTTTCTGTTATGTTATCGACATCAACGGTGAGCCTGCTTTTGAAAAGAGCCACCATATCGGACACGTTTGAGGAAATAATTATGATACTTGATTCATTTAATCTTAAAGGCAAAGTAGCCATTGTTACTGGTTGTGACACTGGTCTTGGTCAGGGAATGGCACTGGGTCTGGCGGAAGCTGGCTGTAAAGTGGTAGGCGTTAACTACGTTGAGCCTACAGAAACAATTGAGAAAATGAATCAAGCTGGACATACTTTTCTAGATGTTCGCGCGAATCTTTTGAAACAAGAAGATATCCCAACAATTATCGACAAGACTCTAACTGAGTTTGGTCAAGTTGACATTCTAGTAAACAATGCTGGAATCATTCGTCGTGAAGATGCTGTCGAGTTTTCAGAGCAAAACTGGGACGACGTAATGAACATCAACTCAAAGACAGTTTTCTTCATGTCACAAGCGGTTGCTAAGCAATTTATGGCTCAAGGGAAGGGTGGTAAGATCGTTAATATCGCATCTATGCTGTCGTACCAAGGTGGCATTCGTGTTCCTTCTTACACGGCTTCGAAAAGTGCAGTAATGGGTATTACACGTGCAATGGCAAATGAGTGGGCTCGCCACAACATCAACGTCAATGCAATTGCACCTGGCTACATGGCTACAAATAATACTCAGGCTCTACGTGAAGATGCTGATAGAAATCAAGCAATTCTAGAGCGTATTCCAGCAGACCGTTGGGGCACACCAACAGACGTTGCGGGTCCTTGTGTATTCCTAGCATCAAGCGCGTCTGATTACATTAATGGCTATACAGTTGCTGTTGACGGCGGTTGGTTAGCTCGCTAACAACCTAGATAAATTAGGTAATGGAGTAACAATTGGAATATCTGAATTTGGCTCAAGTTGTCGGCTATATTAGTTTCATTCTAGGTATTTCAACGTTCTATCAGAAAGACGATAGGAAACTAAAAATCGTTATGGTTGTGTTTAATCTCAATCATATGCTTCATTACTTATTGTTAGGCTCGATAGTTTCAGCGTTGAGAAGTGCAACTGCCATATATGTTTCATCTAAAGTGGTTGCCGGAATATTTATTTTTATAAGCTTGGTCAGTGGCGTTTGGTTATCGAACTCCATTTGGGAATTCTGGCCAATATTAGGGACGATAATTGGGACTTATTCTGTCTTTATACTGAAAGGTATTCAGATGAGAATCGGCTTTTTAATTGGCGCAACGTGTTGGTTAGTCAACAATATGTTAGTAGGCTCGATAGGTGGGACGTTACTTGAAGTGACCCTTATCAGCGTGAATGTAATGACAATATTTCGCCTACTTAAAGATCAACAGCAAACACTTGCGACAAGTAAACAATAAACAATTAGGTGACTCATGTTTGTATACAACAATGATGTTCAATTAGAAGATCTTGGCGATGGTATTTCTCGCAAAGTTCTTGCTCACAACGACAATATGATGGCTGTCGAAGTGCACTTTGAAAGAGGCGCTATTGGCGCAATGCATAACCACCCTCATGAGCAGCTAACTTACGTTCTTTCTGGTGAGTTCGAATTTACGATCGGTGATGAAACCAAAATCGTAAAAGCGGGCGATACTATGTACAAAAAGCCGAGCATTGAACATGGCTGTGTATGCCTAGAAGCGGGAGTACTGATCGATAACTTTACTCCAATGCGCAAAGACTTCGTTTAATTTACAAATTTAATTTATCGCAGTGTGAACTGCAGGAGAAACCCATGAAAATCGCTCTAATGATGGAAAACAGCCAAGCACCAAAAAACGCGATGGTTGCAGGTGAACTAAACAACGTTGCTGGTGGTCTTGGTCACGATGTATTCAACGTAGGCATGACAGATGAAAACGATCACCACCTAACTTACGTTCACCTAGGTATTCTAGCTAGCCTTGTACTTAACTCAAAAGCAGCGGATTTCGTTGTAACAGGTTGTGGTACAGGTCAAGGCGCAATGATGGCAAGCAACCTACACCCAGGTGTTGTTTGTGGTTACGCACTAGAGCCATCTGATGCTTTCTTATTTAACCAAATCAACAATGGTAACGCGATTTCTTTAGCATTCGCTAAAGGCTTTGGTTGGGCTGGTGAACTAAACGTTCGCTACATCTTTGAAAAAGCATTTACAGGTAACCGTGGTGAAGGCTACCCAATTGAGCGTGCAGCTCCGCAACAAGCAAACGCAGCCATTCTAAACGACGTAAAAGCAGCAGTTGCAAAAGACGTGGTTGAAGGTCTTCGCTCTCTCGATCAAGACCTAGTTAAAGCCGCTATCGGTGGTGCACACTTCCAAGAGTTTTTCTTCGCAAACTGCCAAGTTTCTGAGATTGCTGAGTACGTGAAGTCTCTGCTGGACTAATCACGACCGAACTCATTTATCGGGAAATAAGTTGAGTTATGAAAGCTAGCCTTGATCGGCTGGCTTTTTTTTAAATAATCAATTAAAAATGAACCATCGTTTTATTATTTATTTTATTGTGCTTGTTGATGTGTAATAATGGGCTTAATAAATGTTGAGGAGATTTCCTATGAGCCCAATTACTCGTGTCGCTATAATCGGCGAATGCATGGTTGAATTAACCAAAAATCAAGGTGAGCTAAAACAGAGCTTTGGTGGTGATACACTAAATACGGCGGTTTACCTGTCCAGATTAACCGAGAGGCATGGAGTGACCACGTCATACGTGACTGGGTTAGGGCAGGACTCGTTCAGCCAAGAAATGTTAACTGCTTGGCAACAAGAGAAGATCAATACAGAGATGGTCTACTTATCGAAAGACAAGTTACCCGGTATGTATGCGATTGAAACTGAGGACGATGGTGAGCGCAGCTTCCATTACTGGAGAAATGACTCAGCGGCGAAATATTGGTTACGAGATCATTCAATCGAAGCATTAGCCAATCAATTTTGTCAGCATCAAATGATCTACTTAAGTGGCATCAGTTTAGCGATTTTGCCGCAGGATTGTTTAGAGTCTCTTATTAAATTACTGAAGATTTGTCGCAATGAAGGTGTGAAGATCGCGTTTGATAATAACTTCCGACCTGCACTATGGAGTGATTTGGATGTGGCTCGCTCTGTATATAAAGAGATTCTATCGATCACTGATATGGCGTTTTTAACGTTTGATGATGAAGTGCTGCTTTGGGGTGATGACACCGAACAGCAAGCCATTGATCGTACACAGGCGCTTGGCGTAGAAGAGATTGTGGTGAAACGTGGTGGTGCAGAGTGCTTTGTTGTGAATCAAGAAACGTTTGAGTCAGTTGCTGCCAATAAAATTGACAAAATCGTTGATACCACAGCAGCGGGTGACTCATTCAGTGCTGGTTATCTTGCAAAACGTATTCTTGGTGGTGAAATGGCGGCGTCTGCAAGCTCCGGGCACCTACTCGCTGGGACAGTGATTCAACATCGCGGTGCGATTATTCCAACAGATGTCATGCCGACTATCTAAATGAATTAAAGTGAAAATTAAGGGAAGCAGAATGAAAACGCTTAATGAAAGACTATCTGAAATTAAAGTGGTACCTGTCATTGCAATCAAAGACGCGTCTAAAGCATCTAAGCTAGCTGAAGTATTGATTGAAAATGGGTTGCCGTGCGCTGAAGTCACTTTTCGCACTGAGCAAGCATTCGATGCCATCAGAGCAATGCGAGAAGCGTATCCGGAAATGCTGATCGGCTCAGGCACAGTACTGACAACAGAACAAGTTGATCAGTCTATTGAAGCGGGTGTTGATTTCGTGGTTAGCCCAGGCTTTAACCCGACAACCGTTAAGTACTGTCAACAACGTAACATAACGATTGTTCCAGGTGTCAACAACCCAAGTCTCGTTGAGCAAGCAATGGAGATGGGCTTACGTACATTGAAGTTCTTCCCTGCGGAACCTTCTGGTGGCGTTAACATGCTGAAAGCGTTAACCGCGGTTTATCCGGTTAAATTTATGCCTACTGGTGGTGTCAGCCCTAAGAACGTGAAAGATTATCTAGCCATTCCAAGCGTATTGGCTTGCGGTGGGACATGGATGGTGCCCAATGCGTTGATTGATAATGAAAAGTGGGATGAGCTTGCGACCTTAGTTCGTGAAGTCGCTGGCATTATTGATTAAGAATAAAAGAAAACAACGTCGGTCGCTTTCTTAGGCAAATAGGCTTTATTTAAATTAAACATAAAAAAATAGACGAATAAGAGCAAGCGCCTAGCCCCCATAGGCGCTTTTTTATGGGGTTAGCATAATGATAATTTATAAGGTCGGTTTCTCAAGTAGAGCAACTATCTAACAGTTTAACTACCTACCTAACAGTTTAACTACCTAACTACCTAACTACCTAACTACCTAACTACCTAACTATCTAATTAGCTAGCTAAGCCTCTGCCTTGGCTAAATACCCAATAAGTTGCTGCAAAAATCAGCTCGAAAGATCAACACGCCCTAGTTCAGTTTTCGGCTCTCTTTGTACAATTGATGGTGATTTTACTCTTCTGCTTCACCACCTTTATTGCAGTACATTATCTGTATCACACTTTTTATCCATAATTTTAAAACGCCGTTTCAAAGATCACATTTCAATCAGTCTTCGCTTTCGTTTTTCGTATCAATCTATATATTAAACCGAAATTCAATATAAAATAAAACGGTGTTTTGAAATGAAAGTTAAACTGTTGATATCTTCTCTACTGCTTGCTTTGACATCCGCTTCGGCGTCAGCTGCGTCAATAAACTTACGCCATGAATACATGCCAGATCGTGATGGCGATCAGCATCGCGACCGAATTACTGTGTCCCACCGCTTTGCAAACGGTATTGGATTCTCTGTGGAGGCAAAGTGGAAGCATGACGATGATAATTTTCTTGGTGGATTGAAGAGTGGTGGCCATGAAGTGGGTGTGAGCTACAACTATAAAATAAACGATACATTCACACTGCAACCATCTTATGCCGCTGATGTATCTAGCACGTCGGCGACGCATAAATACAACATCCGTGCTATCGCTAAGATTACCGATAATTGGGGCGCTAACGTGCGATACCGTTATGGTGATCAACGTCGTGTAAATAGCGATAACTCTAGTTACCACCAGATCAACGTTGTAACAGATTACCGTTTGAGCTGGGGTAAAGTAGGTGTTGACCTAGAATATAAAGATTTAGAGTCAGGCCAAGGTGGTTGGAAGGATAAAGACCAAGATCACCTAGTGAACTTCTTTGGTGAATACAGCCTGTTAGAAAGTGGTTGGGTACCGTTTGCAGAAATCGGTTTTGTCACTAATGACAAGAACGATAACGGAGTGAAAGATGATCATTCAATCCGTTATCGTGTCGGCGTTAAATACAGCTTCTAATAGGTGAAAAAATGAAAAAACATACTTTAGCGCTGTGTTTAGCTATCGCCCTTTCTCCTCAAGCCTTCGCATCTGACATCAACGCTGATGAACTGGTTTGGAAAGCGATGACTTTTGGTCAATCAACTGATCTGAATTTTGGTTCGACAATCCTGCCTGAAAAAGTAGGTGTGAATCAGGTGACGGTGAACGGTGAATTAGTAGAAGCGGGTCAGGTTGAGTCTCAATTCACCATTGAGAGCCGGGGCGGAAAGCTGGCGAATTCTCATGAAGGTTTAACGTTCTACTACACTGAGATCCCAACCGATTACAACTTCACCTTGTCTGCGGATATTAACCTTGTTCAGCTTGGCCCAGAAACGGGTGCAACGCCGAACCGTCAAGAAGGTGCGGGCATCATGGTTCGTGACATTTTGGGCGCTGAGCGTCTAATGCCACAACCAGAAGGCCATGAAGAGTTTCCGTCAGCGGCGAACATGGTGATGAACTTACTTCGTTCACACACTCGCTCGAATGATGGATTGACCAATGTGAATGCAACTTTCCGTGAAGGTGTCTATCAACCGTGGGGTACATCAGGTAACCGCCGTAATCAAGTCGACTACGTAGAAGGTGTTCCCTACGTTAACAATGACACTTACCGAATGAGCTTAACTCGAACGAATGACGGTTTTGAGGTGAGCTATCAACAGGGTGATGTGATCAAGGCCTCAGTGGTTAAAGGAGCAAATGCCAATATCGTAGAGATGCAAGATTCAGAAAATCAGTACATCGGTTTCTTTGCATCACGTAACGCGAAGATGGATGTTAGCAACGTAGAGCTTTCTCTCACTCCTGCGGACACGATAGACGCACCTAGGTTTGAAGCGAAACAGGGCGATGTGGTTTTTGAAATCGCTTCGTCTTCAAAGTCAGTGTCAAATGATTACCCAGTTCAAGCTCGCGCGAACTACACCGGTCAGTTTGAAGTGCGTCAAAATGGCAAAGTGATTGCGACCGAGCAAGTGACGGCAGGCGATCTTCTTAAACATACAGCAACGCTTTCCACGGGAAGCAATGAGTTTGCCGTCACCTTTACGGCAATTGAAGGCCCTGATCTGAATGCGAAAACAGAAACGTTTTCTGTAGAAAAAGCATCAGTGAGCAACGTAAATGCCATTTATGTCGCGCCAAACGGTACAGCAGAAGGCACGGGCAGCCAAGCACAACCTCTTGATCTAGCGACTGCTATCGAGTTGGTGCCCGCTGGCGGCACCATTAAGCTGACGAAAGGTGATTACCAGAGCCTAACGCTTCCAATCTCAGTGAGCGGTACGGCAGAACAACCTAAATCACTAAAAGCGGTGGAAGAGGGGGTACGTTTTGTTGGTCAACTTGAGCACAATGCCAATTACTGGCACTACGAAGATATTGAAGTTGCGGGTGCACGTTTCATTGTACACGGTAGCCACAATACGTTTGAAAGAATGACGACACACGGTGCACCAGATACAGGTTTCCAGATCACGTCACCTGAAGACATTGGCCGCGCACTATGGGCAAGTTACAACACCGTTATTGATAGCGAAAGCTACAACAACATGGACCCATCTCAAATTAACGCGGATGGTTTTGCAGCCAAGATGCGTATTGGTGATGGCAACACCTTCATTCGCTGTATCGCCCACCACAACATCGATGATGGTTGGGACCTGTTCAATAAAGTAGAAGATGGCCCAAATGGTGCGGTAACGATCAAAGATTCAATCGCATTCAATAATGGTCGCACGTTAGAGGTTGCTAACAAGGGTGGCACGATTGGTAATGGCTTTAAGTTGGGTGGCGAAGGCATTCCAGTGCCTCACGTGATTACTAATAGCTTATCTTTCAATAACAATATGGACGGCTTTACCGACAACTTTAACCCAGGAGCGGTTACCGTTAAAAACAACGTCTCTATCGACAATAAGCGCTTTAACTACTTGTTCCGTCAAAGCCCATATTCAGATGAGATTAAGCAAGGCAACTTTGTTAATAATGCTTCATACCGTTTTAACGTTGAAAGTCACTACGATGATGTCGTAAATAGCGAAGTCTCTGAGGGAAACATTTTTATTCAAGGCGGTCAGTCAATGGATAATAATAACAAGGTAATCGATATGACGCCGCTTGCTCCATTGAAAAAAATCTCAGTAATTGACCTCGACCAGCCTGTTCCAGGTATGGAAGAAGCACTCAAACTGAAAGAGATGATGAACTAATCACTCTTCGTCACATTTTGTTGTATATATGCGAATTCAAAGGCTCTTCGGAGCCTTTTTATTTTTCTTTTGTATATACGGCGAGCCCTATGGTTTCGGTCTACTTATTCGGTTTTATTCAAAAATGATCAAGTGAGAGCTATGGAATCATTGAAGGTCTGAATACCGGAAATTATAAGTGATCTGGATCATGAAAACCCAATAAATTACATTATTGAACCATTGTTTCGATTTAAGTCACGGACTGGTTTGTTTTTTTAAAATTATAATTTAATCAAATTAAAACATCGTTTCGGAGTTTAACTATGGAATATGATTACCTTGTAATAGCAGGCTACTTTGCACTTATGGTTGCAATTAGTGTGCTATTCAAAAAAATGGCAAGTAACAGCACCAGTGATTACTTTCGTGGGGGCGGTAAAATGCTCTGGTGGATGGTAGGTGCAACAGCCTTCATGACACAATTCTCTGCATGGACCTTCACAGGTGCTGCAGGTAAAGCGTTTAACGATGGCTTTGCGGTATTAGCCGTATTCATGGGTAACATGGTAGCTTACGTATTTGCTATCTATTACTTTGCTCGTCGCTTCCGCCAAATGCGAGTAGATACACCAACTGAAGGTGTTCGTCGTCGATTTGGTTCGGTAAACGAACAGTTCTTCACATGGGTAATTATCCCTTTAAGTGTGATCAACGCCGGTGTTTGGCTAAATGGCCTAGGTGTCTTTGCATCAGCGGTATTCGATGCAGACATTAACACGACGATTTATGTGACGGGTGCAGCTGTACTTGCTATCTCACTGATAAGTGGAGCATGGGGTGTTGTAGCGTCTGATTTCATTCAAACTCTGGTTGTCGCGGTTATCTCAATTGCGTGTGCGGGTGTTGCACTGTACTTTGTTGGTGGCCCAAGCGAGATCGTGAATGAGTTCCCTGGTGGTTTCATCATGGGTCCAGACATGAACTACCCACTACTACTTGTATGTACGTTCCTATTCTTTGTGGTAAAACAGCTGCAAAGTATCAACAACATGCAAGAATCTTATCGTTTCCTAAACGCAAAAGACTCTAAGAACGCAACGAAAGCAGCGGCAATGGCGCTAGCGATGATGTTCTTTGGCGCAATCATTTGGTTCATCCCACCTTGGGCATCTGCAATTATGTATCCAGATGCGGCGGCGGCTTACCCTAATTTAGGTGCCAAAGCGAGTGACGCGGTATACCTCGTGTTTGCACGTGAAACAATGCCTCTTGGTACTGTCGGTCTGTTAATGGCAGGTCTATTTGCTGCAACCATGTCTTCTATGGATTCAGCACTCAACCGTAACTCTGGTATTTTTGTACGTAGCTTCTACTCCACTGTTGTACGTAAAGGTAAAGCAAGCGATAAAGAACTGCTTCGCGCAGGTCAGGCTGCATGTTTGATTAACGGTATTTTGGTTATCTTTATGGCTCAGTTCTTCAACTCATTGAAGCACCTAAGCTTGTTTGACCTAATGATGCAAGTAGCAACACTGCTTCAATCGCCAATCCTAGTTCCGTTATTCCTGGGTATTATTATCCGTAAAACGCCGAAATGGGCGCCATGGGCAACGGTTGTCGTTGGTATGGGTGTATCTTGGGCTGTAGTTAACGTATTTACACCTCAATTTGTTGCTGGCTGGTTCGGTATCGAAGAGCTAACAGGTCGTGAAGCGGGTGAAATGCGCACGATGATTACTATCGCGGCTCACCTAGTGTTTACTGCTGGTTTCTTCTGTCTAACAACTCTATTTTACAATGAAGCGAAAGACCCATACGTAGAAACGACGAAAGAGTTCTTCGAAGATGTAGATACAGAGTGTGTTGCTGAAGAAGGCCAAGATGTTGTTGATCGTATGCAACGCGCAAAACTGGGTACGCTCGTAATTTACATGGCGGCGGGTTTGACACTG
Organism: Vibrio sp. YMD68; assembly: GCF_029958905.1. Taxonomy (NCBI): domain Bacteria; kingdom Pseudomonadati; phylum Pseudomonadota; class Gammaproteobacteria; order Vibrionales; family Vibrionaceae; genus Vibrio; species Vibrio sp. YMD68. The sequence continues at coordinate 1,148,818 of NZ_CP124614.1, forward strand.
ATGGTGCTAATTCCTAACCCATTGTGGGGTCGACTACTCTTCTTAGGCTGTGCCGCGGCTGTCTTTGCTGTAGGTTATGGTTTGAAGAAAAGTGCTCAGCTAACCAATGAAGAGCAAAAAGCAGCAACATCGATCAGCTAGTTATCATTTTTAAGCTTGGCTGCTAGGATAACTAGCAGCCTTTTGTAAGAAGTTCGTAGGAGAAAATTATGGCCAAAGGTAATGTTATTCAGCTAGGTTTTGAAACTTTTGTTGATAGCGATACCCAAGTAAAGGTAACGCGACTGACACCTAAAGATGTCACCTGTCACCGTAACTACTTTTATCAAAAATGCTTTACCAAGGATGGCTCAAAGCTCCTATTTGCTGGTGATTTCGATGGAAACCGAAACTACTACTTGGTTGATCTAAAAACTCAAAAAGCAACACAACTGACTGAAGGTGCTGGCGACAACACGTTCGGTGGTTTCATTTCAGACGATGATAAATCGTTCTTCTATGTAAAAAATGAACTTCACCTAATGAAGGTGGACCTCGAAACGCTATCTGAGACGGTCATTTATACTGTAGAAGAAGAGTGGAAAGGTTACGGTACATGGGTAGCAAACTCTGATTGCACCAAGCTTGTTGGTATCGAAATCCTTAAATCTGATTGGAAACCGTTAACTGACTGGAAAAAATTCCAAGACTTCTACCACACTGAGCCAACGTGTCGCTTAATCAAAGTTAATATTGAAACAGGCGCTCTAGAGGTTGTTCACCAAGACGACGCATGGCTAGGTCACCCTATCTATCGTCCTTTTGACGATTCAACGGTGGGTTTCTGTCACGAAGGTCCACATGATCTTGTTGATGCACGTATGTGGTTAGTGAATGAAGACGGGACGAATGTTCGTAAAATCAAAGAACATGAAGAAGGCGAGTCATGCACCCATGAATTTTGGATCCCAGATGGCAGCGCGATGGCTTACGTTTCTTACTTCAAAGGTCAAACGGATCGTGTCATTTACAAAGCGAACCCAGATACGTTAGAAAACGAAGAAGTGATGGTCATGCCACCTTGTTCTCACCTCATGAGTAACTTCGACGGATCGCTAATGGTGGGTGACGGTTGTGATGCACCCGTAGACGTTGCAGACAGCGATGCCTACGACATCGAAAACGACCCGTTTTTGTACGTTCTGAACACCAAGAAGAAGACATTTGCTAAGTTGGCTAAGCACAACTCTTCTTGGGAAGTGCTTGATGGAGATCGTCAGATTACTCATCCACACCCTTCATTTACGCCAAGTGATGATGGCGTGTTATTTACCAGTGATTTCGAAGGCGTACCAGCTATCTATATTGCTGATGTTCCAGAAGAATATAAGGCTTAGTTTAGAAAGGGCTGGCTAAGGATCAGGATAGATAACCTTACGATGGTTAATTCTATGTAGTTTGTCCTGATTGATGATTTGTCTTTCGACAGAGATTGTCGGAAGACAAGTTTGTAATGATGTGTCCTTATCATTTCCTGCATAGCATCCTACATAGCTTCCTTCGGCTTTCGACACTCAAAGTTTTAGGTTGCTTAAAATGCTAGGAATTAAAAATACGCCCAAGTATTCACCCAACAACACCCCAACCCCAATCATCAAAAGGCGGTTCTTTGTGGCCTTTGGTGCCGAGCGTAGTATCTATGTTGTTTTGAACGAAATCGTTTTGAACGAAAGCGTTTGAACGAAAGCGTTTGAACGAAAACGTCTGGCTCTGGTCGTTCTCTTTCGTCGCAATGAGATTGTTTTACGTACCCCTAACCTTTAAACGAGTGGGGTACACAGTCTAGTTAGTGGGCTTCACCACTCCAAATCGTAGTGGGCTTTTCTGCCTATTTATCGACACTTTCCGTCGTACTTGGTTCATTGTCAAAGTGGGGAAGTTTATAGCGTTTACAAAGGGCTCTTTGTTTCTCTTCAGACAAATTGCCTTCTGCGACGAGCTGTTGCCAATACTTAGGCTCAACAAGCCGTTCACGAAACTTCTTTTGTTGCATCTTATACAAAATGTACAGTACCAGAATACCGACAAATCCAAACAGTTCCATTTTACTCTCCCTTAATGAATTGGGTTTACTCACCTTTCTTTATGTTGAATGCAAGTGATTGATAAGTAGTGGTTGATAAGTAGTGAGTGTAATGGGTTGGCTCATGTTTTTAAAGTGTAAAACACTCACTTCAAGCTCAATTGGTTGAATTTGAATGTACTCAGTCAGTGAGTGTATCAAAGGCGTGGAACCAGTAATTGACATTGTTTTTCTTCTTTAAATGATGGTCGCAATAGCGCTGTTTCTATTCCCACTATTTTTCATTCCATTTACCCTCCTTACTAAAAAAAGTGACTGCTGATCTCTAGAGCAAAGGCAACTGAACATGTTGTTCCGTTTTATTTATTGGTTCAATAAGGCTAAATGCTCATCCGCTATATGTAGAGCCATTCACTTGAGTTCTGCAGCGGACGTGAGATTGCTGAGTGTTGAGGTTAACTGGATGACAGAAAGTGATACTGCTTTCCTCTAGTAATGAATCTAGTTTTTCTTCATGGATGCACTCTCACAACCTATTGATTATAAATGATAAATATTTAAATTAGACATGAGTATGTACAACCATGATGAACCAGAATAAGAAAAGTGTTTCAGAAAAAAGTACCCACGCCTTTCGAGCTGTCGGGCTAGCGGTACTTTTTTCAGGATTTTTGTTAAGCCCAATTTCTCAAGCGATGGCATCCGAATTTAGTACGGGAGTGGATTCCCAGTCTGAGAGTGAGTGGTGGAGTAGTTATCAACTCGAGGTGAAAAACACCGGTTCTGATGCGGCGAATATGCATGAGGCCGTGATTGAGTTTGTATTACCGGTTGCGATTAACGACATCGGGTGGTCATCTTCTGATTTGTCTTATCCTTCATGGCAAATATCACACACGCCACAATCAAACGGCGTGCTTAACTCAGTGAAACTCAAGTTTTCAGATGGCTCGTGGGTAGACAACGCGTTGGCACCAGGTGAATCGGCTCAATTGACCATCGCGTTTGGTGGTTCATTGACAGACTTGAACGCCTTCGAAGATTCTGTTGTGGTGAAAACCCAAGGCACGGGTGATGGCGGGAGTGGTGAAGTTACTCCTTCCCCTGAATTCTCTCTAGACATCCTTTCTCCGGCTTCCAACTCCGTTGTTTATACTGGATCGTATGTCGATATTGTTACGCGAATTAAAGAGGAAGGGGCAGATAAACTCGAGTTTTGGGCGAATAACACCAAGATCGGGCAGCAGTTTGTTACAGAAGGGACAAACGAGTACCTGCAAGCATGGCAACCAACCGAAGTTGGGGCGGCCACTATTTCTGTGATGGCCTTTGATGATGACGGTGAGAAACTGACCGAGGAAACGGTAGAACTGTCGGTTGAGACTGAGTCGACAGCCGCTAACCCTCCAATCGTGGATTTTATTTCTCCGGAAGCGGGATCTACTCATCAAAAAGGAGAAACCGTCACGATCGAAGCGAATGTCGTGGATGACGATAATGACCTGGCCAGTGTTAAATTTTTTGCGAACGATGTCGAAGTCTGTCACCTAAATGGGCAAACCAACCACGATTTGTCTTGTGATTGGACGCCTCAAACGGCAGGTACAGCGTCAATTCGAGTTGAAGCAGAGGACGATGAACAACATGTCACTCGTGAAAGTTTAACCATCACAGTAACGGACACGAGCAACAGTTGTGGCGATGTTCCCCAGTACGAAAATGGTGTGGCTTATCAAGTGGGTGATGAAGTCACTAACATTGGCAATATTTACTCTTGTGATGTCGCGGGGTGGTGTGGTAACTCGGTTTGGACTCCAGGCACTGGCGATCCTAATTACCCAGATGCATGGAAAGATGCTTGGAATGAAGTCGGCCAATGCGACCATAACCCTGTCCCAGAAGTGCGTGTACAATCGCCACAAAGTGGTAACAAATTATCGCCTAATCAGCCATTTGATGTGGTTGTCGAAGCGACAGACGATACCCAAGTAGAGCGTGTTGAAGTAAAGCTGAACGGTAAAGTGGTGAAAACGTCGACAACCCCTTCGGATGATGATGTGTATACCATTACGATACCAGCACAAAAAGAAGGCCAATACACACTCACGGTTGTCGCTTATGATGATCAAGAGGCAAGCGCAGAAACCGCGCCGATGTCTATTGCAATTACCGACAAAGATCTGACGGTCTCACTCTCTTCACCAGCAGATGGTTCAAGCTTCGTTGAAGGGCGTGCTATTTCAATAAAAGCGGATGCAAAGAGCTACGAAGGTGATATTGCGTCGGTAACCTTTATGTCAAATGGCAACACGCTATTTAAAGACACAGAGGCCCCTTACGAATACGAATGGTTAGGCGCTCAGTCGGGCAGTTACGCTATTTCAGCTAAAGCGGTGAACACTGCGAATCAAGAGCAGACTTCTGCACAATCGAACATTACAGTGGAAGAAAGTACCAGTGGCGGCGGTGGCGGTAGCCTAGTGGGTAATCCAGACCGTTCAATCAGTTACCTCACATCATGGGGATTAAACGACTATGAAGAACTGTTTAATTCGAAAGGTGATGGCTACTTGTTGTCATTTGGTCAGTGGGATGCCAGCGGTAATATTACTATCTCAGATGGTATGGTCTCAGTGCCCAATTATAACTCAGATTGGATGCCTTCCCAGTACTTGTCGTGGACGACCTTAAAACATGAGCATAGCAATGCTACTATGATGGTTGCATTCGGTGGTCAAACGTATGAAAGCATTTGGTCGGCAATCAGTACAGAGCAAAGCCGAGAAGCGGTCGCCAACGGTCTGGTAGAGTTAGCCAATACCCCATTCCCTGTTTACAAGAAAAACCTGAAGCCTGAAGAGGTCGTGGGCGAATGTTTGGCAACAGATTGGAGTGGTGACTGTGATTACAGTAAATACCAATTAGCGGGTTATGTTCAAATTGATGGTTTGGATTTCGACTTCGAAAAAGCGGCTCGAATCACCGACAAAGAGAACCAAGATCTCGCGGCGCTGATAAAACGGGTCCGTCAAAAGGTAGGCGATAGAAAAGTGTTGTCTTTAACCACTTACCACGTAGGCGCCGATCCAGTTGAGTGCGAGGATGACAGTGTATTTGAACATTGTTCTTATGTGGAACCATCTGGTCGTTCCTCTCACCACGGCGAAGTGATTGAACTGTTGGAAGACACGAAGCATGACTTTGATTTCTTTAACGTAATGACTTACGACGCAGGTGAAAACTTCCTCTATAAAGTGGCTATGGAGAACTATGCGAGACACATTGGAGATAAATCGAAAATTGTTTTAGGCAATACGATCAACAGCCAATGGGGACCTGATGGCAATTTCGTGGAAACTCGTGAAAACAACCTAGAGCGAGCAGCATGGCAGAAAGACAACGGCTATGGCGGCTTCTTCATGTGGACGCTTGGTGCAAGTAATCAAGGGCTATCGATGTCTGAGCAAGTAGATTACTTTAACGATATGATTGACGTCAGCAAGTGATGTTCGTTTTTTGAGCGACTGTAGTAAAAGTGCGTATAAGCGCATTCTACTCTAGAGGGGTGGCACTAAAAAAGGCTCACAGCAATGTGAGCCTTTTGGCGTTAGGGTAAGTGCCAAGTTTTAGATAGTTAACATCAATCTAAATGAATGGATCTCGTCATGGCGATGCTCAAACGAGTGGCAGATCTGCGACCACTTGATCGAACGCAATTCGAGCTTTTTGTGCTTGTTCAGACAACTCAATCTTTTTCGCTTGAGCGGCACTTAGGTTACTTTGCGCCGCTTCAAGTGTTTGTTGGAGCCGTTCCGGAAGTTCATGCTCATCCATTTGGGCACCTTGTTCAAGAACATAGGCGCGGATCTCTTTTTTCACATTCATGAGCACGCTGTAAGCCTCACGTTCAAGCTCTGCCGCTTGTTGTGCCGCATCTTTCTCTTTTTCAAACCGAGCCAGTGCGATACCTTCCGAAGACCAAGGATCCATATCTGGCAGTTCTTCAATATTAATCGTAGGTTCCATGTAATCATCTTGGTGGCGCAAGTCTAGGCTGGTCGCTCGAACCGCAGAAACCATCAACATGACAGAAATAACCAACAGCGGTAAACCACCGACTATTGCCGCGGTTTGCAGCGTACTTAGCCCACCTAAAAACATCAGCGTCGTTGGCAAGAATGACAGGGTAAACGCCCAAAACATACGGTTCCAACGCATTGGCTCTTCGGTGACATTATTTTGAACGACAGAAGCCAAAATGTAAGAGATGGAATCGAAAGTTGTCGCTGTGAAAATGATACATAGCAGCGTAAATACCGCGATAACTAATGTGCTCATTGGTAACTCGGCAAGCATAGAAAAGATGGCTTTAGTTGCTCCCTCCTCATTGAGAATGGCGACTACGTCGAGCTGTCCTGAAAGTTGCAGTGACAACCCATAATTACCCAGAATCATGAAAAACAAGAAACAGCCCATCGAACCGAAGAAAATTGAACCTGCGACCATCTGTTTTATGGTTCTTCCGCGTGATATCCGCGCAACAAATAATCCCATACTTGGAGCAAACACCAGCCACCATGCCCAGTAGAAAATAGTCCAATCTTGTGGGAAGTGGGTATTTTCAAAAGTACCGTAACCACCAAACGGTTCTGCCCATGTTGCCATAACAAAGAAGTTAGACATCAGTCGTCCGATGGAATCTAAACCCGTTTCAAGCATGAAGATAGTGGGCCCGGCAGCCAGCACAAAAGCGAGTAAGCCCATCGCACCCCAGAAATTGATGTTACTTAAAATTTTGATGCCTTTTTCGAGACCCGCGTAAGAAGAATACGCAAAAATCGCAGTACAAAGTAACAGCACACTGACCTGGGTGACATTATTTTTTGGCAACCCAAACAGGTGGCTAAGCCCTTCTGTAATAAGAGGTGCTGCTAACCCTAACGTTGTTGCTGCGCCGCCAAGTAAACCAAAGATAAATAAGACATCAACTATTTTCCCAGCAGCGCCACGGCTCCGGTGTTCCCCCAAAACAGGCATTAATGCACTAGAGATTTTGAGTACTGTTTGTTTACGAACATAGAAGAAGTAAGCGATGGGAATGGCAGGAATAAGGTAGATAGACCAAGCAATTGGCCCCCAATGGAACAACCCGTAGGTGACCGCCCAGCGAACGGCTTCTTCACTTCCTGGTTCTAATTGAAAAGGAGGCGATTGGTAGTAGTAGGCCCACTCAATACAACCCCAATAAAGAATGCTCGCGCCTATACCTCCACAAAATAGCATGGCTGCCCATGAAGCGGTGGCAAACTCTGGCTTTTCGTCAGCGTCACCTAATTTGATTTGCCCCATATCGCTGAAGATAACGTAGACCATAAAAGCACACGCTGCTAAGCCAAGAGCAAGGTACAGAAAACCGAGTTGATCGGTCATAAATGTTTTAGCGATCGCTATCCAATCCGCGCCTTGATCAGGAAACAGTATTAGCGGGAAGACTATTGAGAGTAGAAGTGCAATGGCACCAAAGAAAGTGGGCTTATCGATAAGCTCAAAAGCGTGTTTCACGAGTGTTGCTCCATAAAAATTAAGGAAAAGATTATGGAGGGAACTCTATTTTGAGGACAAATCAGGTCCTTTGTCGTGATGACAAATCTGATTCACAGACTCTCTATGGTGAGATGTCCGATTGTAACGAAGCGAACGCTCTATCCATGTAAAACGCTCTATCAAGGCAAAACGTTATAATATAGCTAAAAGAATGCCGCCAATGGTTGCCGCTGCGGAAAGGTATTGCCCCGCTGAATAAGAACCGTCATCTTCTTCTTTGATTTTATCCGGGTGATCCATCCCCAAAGCGCCGTGAGCAAAAGACTCGACCTTTGACGTTGTTGTCTTTTCAGACTCAGTGCCTTCTTTTTCTAGCTCCTTAAGCGCCGCGAGCAAAGCCTTGCCCTCTTCAGACAACGTAACTTTATTTTGTTCGACTTTTAGTGGGGCAGGGCCCTTGTTTTCGGTTGCCTGGCTATTTTGAGGCTTGACCTGTTGGGCTTGGGTCAGCTTGGCTGGCTCCATTCCTACTGGTGTCATACATCTCTCCTTTACACGCCTACAATCAGTATATCGACCAAGGTATGAAAAACTTGTGTAAAATTATCCATAATTTGTATGACTATCAGTTAAGCAAAAACCAAGCCTATTTTTGAGTGTTTATTGGCCTTTTACGTAATATCTGAATATTGAGTGAACTTTGCGATGTGGCTATCGTTTTTTATACACACGAAAAATGAAATCGGCTTCACACTGAAAAACATCAAGTTCAGCCAGTTCTGCTTTTAATTCTTCCGTGGCTTTCCATGCGAACGGTGTCATTTGCAGTAGTGGTAATCCATCGCCTTTTGCGAGTTCCATGGTGTAATTCAGTTTCTGTTGGTGCACTAAATCAAACCCTTCTAAATGCTCTTCTTCCTCACTATGAAGGTGAACATCGGTATAGATCTTTTTTCTGAGCTGGTACAGGTGCCTCGCCGCTGGCGTAACGGTGATCACTTTTCCTGAATCGACCAAGCAACGCGACAGTTCTTCGGCTTTGCAAGGTGCGTAGATTCTTAAAATAGCGTCTAGTGAATGGTCGGCAAAAGGTAGTCGATGACTGGATGCAACACTGAAGTCGCACTGCGGATACTGTTTTGCCGCGTAGCGAATGGCCACTTTTGAAATATCTAAGCCGTAGATGTGCGCCTGCGGGTGTATCTGTTTGAGTGACGTGGCAACTTGATCGGTGTAATAGCCCTCACCACATCCAATATCAAGTAAATGAGCGTGCTCTGACTCTACTTGATCCTGACATAATGCCGCGACTGCTTGGCGCATTGGTTCATAATACCCAGCTTGCAGGAATGAACGACGAGCCTGCATCATTTCTTTATTGTCGCCAGGATCTTTAGAACGCTTATGGTGAGCGGGCATGAGGTTGACATAACCTTCTTTGGCCAAATCGAAACGGTGGTTGTTGTCACAGGCGAAAGTACGCTGATCTTGATGAAGCGGACGGTGGCAAAGGGGGCAAGTGTAAGCCATAAGAGATTCTAAAATAGAGCAGATAAAGAGCTACAAGGATACAGAGGTTTAGTATCGGTTGCCAGAATAATCCTAGTTCTGATGAGGCACGACACAAAGAGCCAATAGAAATGGCTCTTTGTGTCAGCACGCTGAACGTAGCTCGTAGAATTAGAAGGACGTTCTTCTGTACTCACGATATTCAGGGTGCCAGAACGTTGAATCGATACGCTGCTGAAGTGCCTCGTCAGAGATAGGGGTAGCCAGCCCTTCTTGCATGGCCTGTTTAGCCACGGCAAAAGCGATGTCACGGCTGATTGTTTTGCTCTCCCCCAGTGGTGGTAACACGGCTCCAAATGTTAAGCTCGTTCTATTGGCACATTCTGCAAGCGCTCGACTGGTATCATAAATGCGCAACTTGCAGCAATAGCCGCAGGGATGACCCAAACCATCGGTGTTCCTGTGATGGATTCCGCGAAAAGACCAAGCAAGAGGCAGGAAGCCAGCCGCGGTTGCTGTATTACTGGTTATTTCTGTCAAGAAAGTAGATCAGAGTGGTCACAATTAAAATCCTCACTACTAACGACACGGTATCAGCAGATTGGATTTGTAGAGCAATGAACTCTGCCAAGCCGGATGACTTAATCTTAGCTGCCGAGTGCTAGACCACTACCAAACAGTAGCAAGATACCCCAAGGTACTTTCTTCGCACTTTCCCAGTCGAGAATAGGCAATGATTTTGTCGCATAAACATAATGGCCGTCGTGCGCCAGGCTGCGGGCAATTTTCGCTTTGGTTGCATCCTTTTGTCCTTCAGTCTGTGGCAGAGTCGATACGCCTAGCCGGGGAATATAACAAATAGCGTTCTCGGACCAATAGCGCTAACATTGTAACAATGTTGCAAACTTGTGAGATTGGCGACAGAAAAGGTGAGGGTGAAAAGGTCGCTATGCGGTGAACCAAGAACGCTAATGGAGATAACGGACTTACGGCTCAAGGCTCAGGATTCAAGGCCAGCTGAGGTCTGCTCGAATGTTGATTCGCTTAAGGCGTCTTTAATGGGGGGCGAAAAATAGGGCGAGTGTTGTTCAAGAAGGAGGGCAATAATGGGCAGCAAGTGCGTCAACTTTACTACCCCATTTATGGTCAGTTACTGAGCACGAATCCTGGTACAAAGTTGATGTGACTCACCCGGTGCCAGTGTTTTTCCTTCATCCAAACTTGGTGCGTGTAAGGTTGATTCAACACACAGGAAGGTTTTGTAGCCGTCATCTTGCATATCACCCATGGCTTGCGCACCTTCGGCCCAAGGATTCCATAGTACTGCGGAGTTGTGGCCGTTGTTTTCGATGCTTAATGTGCGGTTAAGTATCGGGTCTTTTACCAAGATCTCAGTTTCAGGCTGAGTGTATACACGATCAATCGTGTCGATCAGTTGCAGCACGTCGTCACCTTGGCAGGTTTGATCTTGCTTAAGCCCGTCAATATAAGATTTGCCCATGCCCGTTGTCTGAACTTTCTCGATATCACCCACGTTTAAGTAAGTGTGCAGTGCCCCAGAAAAGCGCCAGGCTTTATCATCAACATTGTCGACCTGTAGGGTAACGGTCAGTTCATCACTGATTTCCACGCGCAGTCGAGCTTCAAAAAGGTATGGCCATATCTTTTGAGTCGCTTCACTAGTAAAAAGACCCAGTTCAATGATCACGCCTCGGTCGTTTTCTCGGTGTTCAATCAAAGACCATTCAGAGGTTCGAGCAAAACCATGAGCCGGTGCGGCGACTCGGCCAAACCATGGCCAACAAACAGGGATACCGCCTCGTAGTGCGGCTTTGCCATCGAAAATGGCGTTGTCACTCATCCAAATAAGATCTTCTTGACCATTTGGTTTGAATGAAATGACGTGTCCGCCGTGCAGCGCAATGCCTGCTGTTGCTTTATCGTGAATGACACGCAGTACTTTGATGCCTTCTATTTCAACAACAGTGATGTTATCGGAGAGTACGGTAAGAGTGGGTAGAGATAATAAATCCATTGATTTGTCCTCAACTAGAGAAAATGACAGTCTGATATCGAATCGTAGAGAGGCTCTAGAACGAGATATGGGACTGCAATCTATTCACAAAATACAGATAACAAAAAGGCGACTCAAGAGCCGCCTTTTTAAAATCTTATTTTCACAAACAAGCTTTACTAGTTACTTACAAATCTAATTACTTAGAGATGTGTGCAATTAGGTCAAGAACTTTGTTTGAGTAACCGATTTCGTTGTCGTACCAAGATACAACTTTAACGAATGTGTCAGTCAGTGCAACACCAGCTTTAGCATCGAATACTGAAGTTTGAACTTCACCGATGAAATCTTGTGATACAACTTGGTCTTCAGTGTAACCTAGAACACCTTTAAGCTCGCCTTCAGATGCTTCTTTCATAGCAGCACAGATTGCTTCGTAAGAAGCTGGAGTCTTAAGGTTAACAGTTAGGTCAACTACAGAAACGTTAGCTGTTGGTACGCGGAAAGCCATACCAGTTAGTTTGCCGTTAAGCTCAGGAAGAACAACGCCTACTGCTTTAGCAGCACCAGTTGATGATGGGATGATGTTTTGAGAAGCACCACGGCCACCGCGCCAGTCTTTAGCTGAAGGACCATCTACAGTTTTTTGAGTTGCTGTAGTAGCGTGAACTGTTGTCATAAGACCAGATTCGATACCGAACTTGTCGTTAAGAACTTTAGCTACAGGCGCTAGACAGTTAGTCGTACAAGAAGCGTTAGAAACAACATCTTCACCAGCGTAAGTGTTTTGGTTAACACCCATAACGATCATTGGAGTTGCGTCTTTAGAAGGACCAGTAAGAACAACTTTCTTAGCACCAGCAGTGATGTGCTTACGTGCAGTCTCGTCTGTTAGGAAAAGACCCGTTGCTTCAGCAACTACGTCTACATCGATAGCATCCCATTTAAGATCTTCAGGGTTGCGCTCAGCTGTTACACGTACAGTTTTACCGTTAACGATTAGGTTTCCGCCTTCAACTTCAACAGTACCGTTGAAACGGCCGTGAGTTGAGTCGTACTTAAGCATGTAAGCCATGTACTCTACGTCGATTAGATCGTTAATACCTACTACTTCGATATCGTTGCGCTCCTGCGCTGCACGAAATACGAAACGACCGATACGGCCAAAACCGTTAATACCTACTTTGATAGTCATTATGTTGCTCCACAACTTAATTTCTGAATAAAGATAACTGGTAGTAAAATTACAAAATCCAGTTTGCATCTGCAACTGATAATCGGGGTTTACTTGTTTAATGTCAAAAAAAACTGTCGCTTTTTTTCACATTATGCCGCAAATGATGTTTTTTTGTACTCAATACTGGAGAGTATGTCACTCAGCTATCGAAAAATGCTTTAAAATAACAAAGTGTTCTATTGCTTTGTAACGTCCTTGTTATTGCGAGAAAGTATGTGCTACAACAAGTGGTTTTCGCAAGTATTTAGAAATAAAAATTTGTACTAGATATGAGAGTGAGTGAGTTTTTTTATGGAAAAAGGCAATCAGGAATTTTTGAGAAAGTCTGATGAGGACTGGCGTGAGCAGCTCTCTGACGTAGAGTTTGAGGTGTGTAGACTGAGTGCTACAGAAGCGCCGTTTAGCGGTACGTTACTGCATAATAAAGAGACTGGAATGTACCAGTGCACTTGTTGTCAAGCTCCGTTATTTAACTCAGAGAATAAATACGATTCAGGCTGCGGTTGGCCAAGCTTCGATGCCCCCATTAATGACGACGCCATTCGTTACATTGAAGACCTGAGTCACGGTATGAAGCGGGTAGAGATAAAATGTAACCAATGTGATAGCCATTTAGGTCATGTTTTTCCTGATGGACCGGCGACAACAGGCGAACGCTATTGTGTCAATTCTGTGTCGTTAATTTTCAACAAAAGTAATAAAAGCGGTGAATAGCCACCGCTTTTTGTTTCATAGTTACACTATTTTTAATGGCTGCTTAATGTAAGACTGGAAAAGAAGCAATTTACTTCAGGTCTTTGGGGATCATCTTGCTATCAAAAGAAGCAGAGCCAAGCGCGTCCTCAATTGAATCGGCAATATCATCCAGCCTGTTGTATTTTTCTTTAGAGAAACCATATAGAAGTTGAAGCTCTTTATCGGAAGCAATATCTACATCATAGCGCTTTGCGACCATGGCCCAGATGTAGGCGAGTTCTTTCTTGTCTACTCGATAATAGGTACTGGCCAGCGTTTTTAAAATCTCCGTGTTCACCTTGTCTGTCTTGGTCAACTCCAGTGCTCGGTTAAGCAGCTCCAGGGTCTTGAGTTGGTTTCGATTGGTATAAAACGTGGCGAGGGCGTATTGCATCTCAGCGGTTTGGAGTTTTTTTGTTCCTTCAAGCTGAAGAAATGCTCTTCTAGATGGTTCATCACCGATTTGGCTCCACAAGAAGTAAAGTGCTTCCGGTGAGTCTGATTGTTTAAGTTGGCTAACAATACGTTCTAGCTCTTCCCCAGAATGCATCAGAGCATTAAAGCGTTGCTGTTTAAGAGCGGATTGATCGATCGGTTGTATTTGTGCCGCAAGTTCTAAACATCGTCGATACAGTCGTCCAAGCTCATATTCTTGAATAATGTTTTCATCGGATGGGTTTTTGAACACTTCGAATCGGTGCCAGATAAGATCAGTTCGCGGAACTCGGCACTGCCCATCGTCCATGTTTAGCAATTCACAACGAAGTTCTGGCGTGTCTTTGCAGAGCCGATCGGTATTTTTGTTGATTTCAAAACAGCCGGTCAAAGCGAGGGCTGTTAGGGCAATAGTGAATAGTTTAGATAATTTCATAAAGTCGCTTGTGATCAATTACACTTATTTTTCTATCTAGCCTTGACTCAACAGGATAGCGTTATATTTTTGTTACTGTTTCTTTAAGTAAGGGTAGAACATGGATGCTGAAAGTTTATTAGAGGCGATAACGCCAGAAGTTTATCAGCGATTAACTTACGCTGTTGAAACTGGAAAGTGGCCTGAAGGTACGCGTCTTTCTCAATCTCAACGAGATTCATGTATGCAAGCCGTCATGCTTTACCAATCTAAGCATAATGTAGACGCGGCACATATGACAGTCGCAGCAGGAGGCGAGATAAGCTTTAAGTCAAAGTCTGAACTAAAAAAGCAGTTTAGTAACAACGAAAGTGACATTTTGCGAGTAAATCCGAACAAAGAGTGATAATTCTAAGCTTTGTCAGTGAGTCGATAAGTCTTAGATTTTGCACCATGATAAGCCGTTAATCTAACACAAAAAAAGAAGTAGAAAAAACAAAAGCTATCTTAGTGTCTGACTAAGATAGCTTTTTCGTTTCTGAGTGCTGATTACAAACTCATTTCGCCATGGAGTACTTTCTGCATTTGTTCTTTCACTTCTTCGTAGGATAGCCCCTGGCTCAACAAATAATGTAACTTCGCTAACGCGGCTTCTGGAGTCATATCGAAACCACTAATGACACCTGCATCTTGCAGAGCACATCCCGTCGCATACCCACCCATGTTTACTTTTCCTGCTAGGCATTGTGTCAAGTTAACCACAATAACACCTCGTTCAGATGCTTCTTTTAAATGCGCTAACAATTCCGGGTTTTGTGGGGCGTTGCCGACACCGAAGGTCAGCAAAATCATGGCATTCACAGGTTGAAGCAGTGTATTTCGGATCACTTCGTGTGAAATGCCTGGGTACATGGTGATCACCCCAATCGGTTGTGGGGTGATGTTATGAACCTTGAAGGTACCCTGTGGTTTTTGGTCAACAACAACGCCGTTACTGACTTTTATACTGATTCCAGCTTCAAGCAGTGGCGGCATGTTTGGCGAGGTAAACGCACTAAAACCATCGGCGTGAGATTTAGTACTGCGATTTCCACGCATTAACTGATTATTGAAGAAAAGGGTGACTTCATTGATCGGGTAGTTGGCTGCAATGTGCAGCGCATTAAGAAGGTTGGCCTGACCGTCTGAGCGCAGTTCGGCTAAGGGAATTTGCGACCCTGTAACGATGACGGGTTTGCCTAGGTTCTCAAGCATAAACGATAATGCTGATGCTGTGTACGCCATGGTATCGGTTCCATGCAGTATCACAAAGCCATCGTATTTATCATAGTTATCACTGATGTCATTAGCGATTTGTTGCCAGTCCATAGGCGTCATGTCTGACGAGTCAATTAATGGCTCATACTCATGAATAGTGAACTCTGGCATTTCTGGGCGGTGAAATTCTGGCATTCCCGCTAATTGTTTTTCCATAAATCCAGCGACAGGAATGTAACCGTGATTAGACTTTTGCATACCAATGGTACCGCCAGTATAGGCGATATAGATGTGTTTTCTTGTCATCATGAAAGTCGTACAGTGAATTAGGAACAGGGGGCGATTATAGACCCTTGCTCGTGATAAATTCTATCTATTGACGCACATTTTATCGGTTACTGTTCTGAATTTATTTCTCACTGCTATTTAAAGGGGGAGGGAGTGCGAGCATTGAACTGTGCAGTGAGTCGTGCGGATGATCGGTCTGAAAATAAAATAGGCTAACAATCAAATGATCATTAGCCTATGTTTTTAATCTCTCTGCGGTCTGCTTATCTATCTGCTTATGCGTCTACCATCTAACTCGACAGAAACAGTTATTGAACTTGGCAGGTTAAGCAAAAGGCGTATTGCCCCTTGGGATCATTAAAACTGTCCAGCAACGTTATGTCAGCAGTAACTTGGTTCATCAGCGGTTTCCATGTGTCTGGAATCCATGAAGCTGGAATCAAGGTAGAAGCGTCAATATTCAACATCACGGACACCTGATTCATCATTTCTTGGAAGAACTGCTGTGCTGGAGATAAAGATTCTTCGACCCAATAGACGTTGTAAGCCTCGAGTTCCGCCAACTCTGCTGCCAGCGATATGGCGTCATCGAAATCCCCCATTTTATCGACGAGTCCATGTGCCATTGCGTCTTTACCTGTCCACACTCGCCCTTCAGCAATGGTTTCGAGTGCGTCTAGTGAAAGATTACGGTGAGTACTCACTAGCCCAACAAAACGTTTATAGCCATGTTCAATACCGAGTTGGAATGCATCGGAAGCACCTTCCGACATACCCGTTGTGACACCCACGCCGGAAAACGGAGAGGTGCCGATACCATCACTGTAAACGCCAAGGCTATTTAGCCCTTTCTCAAAGGTCGTGATGACACTAAAGATGCCAATGGAGCCGGTTAACGTAGTTGGCTGAGCAACGATTTTATCTGCGCTCATCGAAATCCAATAACCGCCAGAGGCGGCAAGGCTAGACATAGACACAACCACGGGTTTGTTTGCAGCACGCAGTGCATCGATTTCGTTGCGAATAACCTCAGAAGCAAACGCACTGCCACCTGGGCTGTCTACTCGTAAAACAACCGCTTTGACCTTACTATCATTGCGCGCTTGTCTTAGCAGGTTCGCTGTGGTGTCACCACCAACATTATTACGTGACTGCTCGCCATCCATGATCGCGCCACTGGCAACTACAACCGCAATATCATTGGCTTCGATATTAAATTGAGGTGACATAGTGCTGCGGTACTCGTAATACCCCATGGCTTTGTAACTGTCTTTGCCATTGCTGCCAAAGACATCCGCGAGCTGTGTACGAATTTGTTGTCTGGTGGCAAGTTCATCGACCAGCTCTAACTGAAGAGAAAGCTCTGCAAGATTGCCATCAACGGATTTAAGCTGTGCAAGAAACTCATCCATTGATGGGTTCAGTGTTTTTGCATCAATCTGACGGTTGGTCGCTACGTCCTCAACGTAAGCACCCCACAGTTGAGTGAGCCAACGAGCGGCAGACTCTTTTGCCTCATCAGACATATCATCGCGGACAAAGGGTTCAATTGCCGATTTATACGTGCCTACACGGAAAACATGCGTATTAACATCAAGTTTTTCCAGCAAGGTTTTATAGTAAAGAGAATAAGCGCTGTAACCTTTTAACAATACGGCGCCATCCGGGGACATATACACTTTGTTCGCATAGCTTGCGAGATAGTACTGGCTTTGATTGTATATCTCGCCAGTCGCATAAATCGGTTTTCCGGACGCTTTAAACTCATTGAGTGCTTTCGCGATGTATCTCAACTTGGTTAAATTGGTTTCAGGCAGATGACGCAGCGATAACACGATCCCTTGGATTTGGTCGTCCGTTTGAGCATGTCTGATGGTTTCAACAATATCAAATAGGACATTCTCTTTAGGGAGTTCCTGACCAAAGAGTGAGCCGGTCAATGAATCCATTGGGTTGTTGTAGGTTCTTTGCTCGACAATCGGGCCAGAAAGATTGAGTACAAGCGCTGATTGCTCTTTTACCGTCGGGGTAGGTGTTTCGATACTCGTGAATAAAAAGTAGATAACGGCCAGGCTGAGGATAAAAATCAGGTTCGTTAATGCAAGACGAATAAAGGTAATGAGTTTCCATAATCCTTTAAAAATCATTCCAATAAATTTGAATAGTTTTTTCATCGAATCTTCACTGCAGTTGACCCGACAGCGTCCATGATGGTGTTTGTGTATGCAACTTCATATCCTACGTCATCTCAATTTTTCAAACAACAGTGTTATCACTCTGGCAAGAGTGTGCAGGCGATGACGAAGCCGATGTTGATGGGTGTTGCAAAAATGTAAACAGTTGTTTGATTTATTGTCTAACTATCAATATTGTGGTCGGACCACGAATAATAATAGATGAAGTGATGTCAGCCATGTATTCAAATTTACTACAGCCTCTCGATCTTGGATTTACTCAACTGCGAAACCGCGTTCTTATGGGGTCAATGCACACTGGATTAGAAGAAGACAAAAAAGGCCTAGATAAACTGGCTGCTTTTTACGAAGAGCGAGCAAAAGGTGGTGTAGGACTTATTGTTACGGGTGGATTCTCTCCAAACTTACGTGGCCGGTTAACGCCTTTTAGTGCCGAATTCAGCAAACCCAAACATGCGCAAGCTCATAAAGTGGTGACGGATGCCGTCCACAAGCATGGCGGAAAAATCGCTCTGCAACTTTTGCATGCTGGGCGTTACGCGATGCATCCGTTCGCACAAAGTGCGTCTGGCATGAAAGCGCCGATAGCGAAATTTGCACCCAGTGAAATGAGCCCGCGCCAGATCAAAAAAACCATCGATGCCTTTGCCAACAGCGCGGAACTAGCAAAATTGGCCGGTTACGATGGTATCGAAGTGATGGGTTCCGAAGGCTACCTTATTAACCAGTTCATCTGTAAGCGCACCAATATGCGATACGATGAGTGGGGAGGGAGCTATGAAAAACGTATGCGTTTTCCTCTTGAGATTGTTCGTTCTATCCGAAAATCAGTGGGTGATGACTTTATTATCATCTTTAGATTATCGATGTTGGATTTAGTTGAGCAAGGCAGCACGTTTGAAGATGTGGTGTTACTGGCTCAAAAGCTAGAAGAAGCGGGCGTAACCATCATTAATACGGGGATTGGTTGGCATGAAACAAGAATTCCGACCATTGCTACACAAGTGCCTAGAGGCGCCTTTACTTGGGTCACCGAGAAAGTAAAACCTTACGTAAACATCCCAGTGGTCACTTGTAACCGAATCAACACACCCGAAGAAGCGGAAAGAATCTTAAGCTCTGGTCAAGCGGATATGGTCTCGATGGCAAGACCATTTTTGGCCGATCCAGAGTTTGTATTGAAAGCAGAACAAAATAAAGCGCAGTTCATCAACACCTGTATTGGTTGTAATCAAGCGTGTTTAGATAATGTCTTTAAAGGGAAGCGAGCCAGTTGCTTAGTGAACCCTCGAGCGTGTCATGAGACTGAAATGGTTGTGAAACCAGCAACAGACAAAAAAAGAATTGCCGTCGTTGGCGCTGGGCCAGCAGGTCTTGCTTGTGCTACAACCCTTGCAGAGCGCGGACACCGTGTGGATTTGATTGAGAAAAATGATCGTATTGGCGGACAATTTAGGCTGGCGATGCAAATTCCGGGGAAAGAAGAGTTCAGAGAAACCATTCGATACTTTGCCAATCGAATTGATTCAACGGGTGTGAATTTGCTCCTTGATACCACCGCGACATTTGAAGACTTAGCAGAGTATGATGAAGTCGTGATGGCGTCCGGCGTTGAACCTAGAAAGGTCAACATTTCGGGTATCGATAACGCGGACAAGGTTATCGATTACCAAACGCTCATTCGCGAAAAATCCCCAGTTGGCAACAAGGTCGCGATTGTTGGGGCTGGGGGCATTGGTATTGATATTGCGACCATGATTACAGAGCCAGAAGATAATAGCCTTGAAGACTGGTTGCATGATTGGGGAATCGATAAAGAGATTGCCCATCCAGGCGGTTTGTTCCCATATCCCGCTTCTTTTAGTGATAAAACGGTTTGGGTGTTGCAGCGACGTCAGGGCCGGGTAGGCAAAGGGCCAGGAAAGACGACAGGTTGGATTCACAAAAGAACGCTTGAGAAACGTGGCGTCAATTTGCTGGGTGGGGTTCAGTATCAAAAAATCGATGATGATGGATTGCACATCGCCCTAAAAGGGGAGTCCCAAATATTGGATGCCGATAAGATTGTCATTTGTGCTGGGCAAGAATCGGTTCGCCCATTCGAAGACCGCTGGGCTGAAATGGAAGGGAAACTGCATGTCATTGGCGGCGCGGACCATGCCGGTGAGTTGGATGCGGTGAGAGCGATTAAACAGGGTGTGGAACTCGCCATACGTTTGTAATCCACATTTGTAACTCATGTTTGTCGTCATCCACAAACAGATAGCTTCATCAAAAACAAAAAATGGCGCATTAATTGCGCCATTTTTATTGTCTATTTATCACCACTGTCTTTGTATCCCGCACATTCAATACTCAAATACTCAAATACTCAAGTTTTAAGCATCTGGTTTGCGGGACCATTCTGCTAACTTTGTCTGCAGCTTAGGCAGTCAACCGCTAAAGCCGTCAATAACTGAATCGGTCAAAAATTACATCTGTCAAAAATTAAAGAATGACCGTCTTGTTTCCGTAAACAAAAACGTGGTCATTTAACACTTTGTTGAGCGCTTTGCTTAGCACATTTTTCTCTACATCTCGACCTGCTCGTGCCATGTCTTGTGCGCTAAAGTTGTGGTCGACTGGGATAACATCTTGCTTGATGATGGGCCCTTCATCTAAATCATTGGTGACAAAGTGAGCCGTTGCACCAATGATTTTTACACCGCGTTCGTAAGCTTGCTGGTATGGCTTCGCACCGATAAACGCGGGTAAGAAACTATGGTGGATATTAATGATTTTATGGTGGTATTTTTCCACAAATCCAGGGGTCAATACACGCATGTATTTGGCCAATACCAAATAATCAGCATCATATTTCTCAATCACTTCAAGCATCTCTTGCTCATGTTCTTCTCTATTGAGACCTTCATGAGAGACAGTATGGTAAGGGATATCGAAGCGTTCAGTGAGCGTTTTTAGGGTGTCGTAGTTACCGACTACCGCCGCAATGTCGACATCTAAACTGCCATCGTAGTTCTTCATTAGAATATCACCCAAGCAGTGAGACTCTTTGGTCACAAGAATAACAATACGCTTACGGGTAGAGCTGACTAAACGACGTTTTGTGCCCTCAGGAAGCGCTTGGTCAAGGTCGGCGAGCAATGTTTGATCGTTAAAGTAGCCTTCCAATTCAGTACGCATAAAGAAATGCCCACTGGTGTTATCTACAAACTCATTGTTATGGATGATATTGAGTTGATGTTTGTAACAAATATTGGTGATTTTTGAGATCAGCCCAGGTGCATCTTTGCTATGGGTTAGGAGTGTTTTTTTTTCCATTTGTGGTTTGCTTCCATTAATTATTTTTTTGGGCTTAAAACTAATTTCAGGTTCCGTGAACGGTGACGTAACCCTCAATATACCTGCTATAATTAATCTATTATCGACTATGTTTCAACAAAAGATGTTGCCAAGAAGCTAGGTTTATTCTTTGTTGTTGTCGATTCTATCGTTAGAAGTAATAGAGGTGCTGTATATGGATAAAGAATTACTAGCGCGTAAATTGTATGTTGAACGAGTCAATGCCCTTATGGGCGATTGCGAAATCAACGAAACAGTTTTGACCGAAATGTGGGAAAGCAAAGCGTCTCCTGCTGATGCTGCCAAAGCTATGCTGAATGAAGACAACGGATTCGATGGGCCAGCTTGGCTCTCTCGATACCTCAATAGAAAATAAGCCCTCCTAAGATTTAGCAAACACCTCCGGCGAGGATCACAATCTGATTCGCGCCGGCTCACTAAAACTGACATAATCTATCCATCTCTTTTTGCCAGT
The DNA here is from genome assembly GCF_029958905.1 of Vibrio sp. YMD68. Lineage (NCBI taxonomy): Bacteria > Pseudomonadati > Pseudomonadota > Gammaproteobacteria > Vibrionales > Vibrionaceae > Vibrio > Vibrio sp. YMD68. The sequence goes on from NZ_CP124614.1 coordinate 1,170,326, forward strand.
TTATTCACATGATTCTAAAAACCTTCTCTGCTGATGGTGCGCTGGGTAAAGCGATTCCCGGTTTTCAACCACGGCAACCCCAACTCGATATGGCGCAAGCTGTCTATGAGGCAATTGCACAGCAGAGTCAACTGGTCGTTGAGGCGGGTACGGGGACAGGCAAAACTTTTGCGTATCTTGTTCCCGCATTGCTCAGCGGTAAGAAAGTGATCATCAGTACTGGATCTAAAAACCTTCAAGAACAACTCTTTCACCGAGACTTACCATTAATGGTTGAAGCCCTTGGATTTTATGGTCAAGTGGCGCTGCTTAAAGGTCGTTCCAATTATCTCTGTTTAGATCGCTTGAGTCGTCAAATGGTCGAAAGCCACACCAATACCGCAGATCCTACGTTACTCACTCAATTAATCAAAGTGCGCAGCTGGGTATCGCAAACTCAAAGTGGTGATTTAGGGGATTGTGATGAAATCGCTGAAGACAGCCCGATAATTCCGACCATCACATCAACCAATGACAATTGCCTTGGAAAAGAGTGCCCAAGCTATACAGATTGTTTTGTACTCAAAGCCAGAAAAAGAGCGATGGATTCAGACGTTGTGGTGGTGAACCATCACTTGTTTCTTGCCGATTTGGCTATCAAAGAGACAGGTTTTGGAGAGCTGATCCCAGAGGCGGAAGTGTTCATTTTTGATGAAGCGCACCAATTGCCAGACATCGCAAGCCAATATTTTGGTCAGTCAGTGTCAAGCCGGCAGGTTCAAGAGTTGGCTAAAGACATAGAAATCGCGTATCGAACAGAAGCGAAAGATATGCGACAGCTGCAAAAAGTGGGCGACAGTCTCGTTCAATCGGCCATGGATATGCGGATTGTTCTTGGCGACGCGAACTTTCGCGGTAACTGGCGTGAAGCGGTGGGCTCTCCAATAATAGCTCGCGAATTACGCCGTTTACAAGACGCATTAGATTTTGCTATTGAAGTGCTAAAACTCGCATTAGGTCGAAGCCAATTGCTTGATACCGCCTTTGAACGTGCCAATCTCATCAAGGCAAGACTTGAACGCGTCTGTGATGTGTCGATAACGGGTTATTCCTACTGGTTTGATACCACGCCGCGCCACTTCACTCTGCACATTACGCCGCTTTCGGTTGCCGATAAGTTCCAAGAACAAATCGAGCAAAAACAGGGCGCCTGGATTTTCACTTCGGCTACGCTCGCGGTTAACGAAGACTTCGGTCACTTTACTTCGCGTCTTGGCATCGAACCCAAGCAAAAACTGGCCTTGCCAAGTCCGTTCGATTACCAAACTCAAGCTAAACTTTGTGTACCTCGCTACTTGCCTGAGCCCAATAGCCCAGGGATGGCCGATAAACTGGTTGAAGTGCTTGGGCCTGTTATTGAAGAGAATCAAGGACGCTGCTTTTTCTTGTGTACCTCACACAGCATGATGAGAGAGCTTGGAGAACGATTCAGAGAAACATTAAGTGTGCCGGTGTTGCTTCAAGGTGAAACCAGCAAGCAAAAAACGTTAGCCGAATTTATGGAATTGGGTAATGCATTACTGGTTGCAACGGGGGCATTTTGGGAGGGGATAGATGTTAGAGGAGACGCATTAAGCTGTGTTATCATCGACAAATTACCCTTTACTGCCCCTGATGACCCATTATTAAAGGCACGTATTGAAGATTGTCGCGAGAAAGGGGGCGATCCTTTTGCACAAGTCCAACTGCCAGATGCGGTCATTACTTTGAAGCAGGGCGTCGGGCGTTTGATACGAGATAAAAAAGACCATGGTGCGTTGATTATCTGTGACAATCGCCTAGTCACCAAAGAGTATGGCCGGCTGTTTTTAGCCAGCTTACCGCCAATTCCTAGAACGCGGGATTTAGACAGTGTTCAAGCTTTTTTACGAGGGCTTGACCAACCAACACCTAGTGATATGAATAACCAAGCTAGTGACATTAATTAAATAGATAGAGACATCAATGAGTGTGAAAATTCTTGCTTTAGATACCGCAACCGAAAACTGTTCTGTTGCCCTTATTGTTGGCGAACGCGTATTCGCAAGAAGTGAAGTGGCGCCTAGAGACCATACCAAGAAGATTTTACCTATGGTTGATGACGTATTAAAAGAAGCAGGCCTTACCCTGGGAGAACTTGATGCGCTTGCTTTTGGCAGGGGGCCAGGTAGCTTTACCGGAGTGCGTATTGGCATTGGTATTGCACAGGGTTTAGCATTTGGTGCGGAATTACCGATGATTGGTATTTCAACCTTAGCGGCGATGGCACAAGGCAGTTACCGCAAGTATGGCTATAGCCAGGTTGCTTGTGCTATTGATGCTCGAATGAGTGAAGTGTATTGGGGGCGATACAGCCGTCAAGAAAACGGCACTTGGCTAGAAACCGATGCCGAATGCGTGATTGCACCGGATGAATTGGTCAAACAGGTTCCAAGTGATGATGCTATTTGGAATGCCGCGGGCACTGGTTGGGATGCCTATGAAGAAGCATTACAAGCACTGCCTTTGGATCGAGATAATGAAAAAGGTGTGGTGTTGTATCCTGAAGCGGTTGATATCGCTTATCTGGCTCAGATTGAATGGAACAATGGCAATACGGTAGACGCTGAGAATGCAAGCCCCGTTTACCTACGTGATAAAGTCACTTGGAAAAAGCTACCGGGTAGAGAATAAACACTCGTCAGTCAACAACCGAGATAAGGCTAGCGTGCTAGCCTTTAAAAAGGAACAGTATGGTATCGATAAATGGTTTACCTCCTTCGATTGTCCCGGGCAGTACTAAAACGAACAAGACGAACAAGAAAAATGAGGTAAAAAAAGGGCAAGTCAACACATCGGTTGGTCAACCTACTCAGGTCGCGAATGCCGTTGCGAATTCAATTCGTCATGTCAACGAATCAGACATCCATCGCGCCCAAGTTCAATACGATTTACCTGAGGGGCAAAGTCGAAAAGCCATGCAAGAATACTTATCTGTGATGACTCAATCTAAGCGAGATGAACTTGCCAAGCTGCTTGGTGTCGATATCTATATCTAACGTTGTTTTCTCTCTTCATTAAAGAGCTCACTATGAATCTATTATTCTCAAGATCGCTCCTAAGCTCGTTCTCTGCGTTGTTCTCTGTATTGTTACCAAGAGTAAGAGTGGTCACCATTTTTGTGGCAATGTCATTGTTGAGTGCGTGTTCAACGTTGCCTGAATCTCTTAGTACTGCCCCTGAGGAAACGGTGATTTCAGACTACTCTGTTTGGATGAATGCCGAACCTCAAACCGGGCAGTTAGTGCGTCTTGGTGGCGTTATTGCGAGCACCACCAACCTGGCGAATAAAACACGCATTGAAGTGGTGAATTTACCGATTAACTCATCAGGGAAGCCAGATATTAATCTAGCGCCTAACGGTCGGTTTGTTGGGTATATCGATGGTTTTGTAGAGCCACTGGCGTATCAAAAGGGCCAGCTGATTACCGTCTTAGGGCAAAGTGATAGCCATGAAAAAATCATGGTGGGTGAATTTGAACAAGTGGTACCGGTTATCAGTATCACTGGGCATCATTTATGGAAAATTCAAGAAAGAGTCGTTATTGATGAAGTGAGGATTTCCCCATATTCATGCTTTAGCCTTTATTGTCGTCAGGTGGAATTTTCTCCTCGTCACGGAAGAGTGATCCAAGAAGTTAGATAGCGTCGATTGGGATAAATAGAAGCGGATTGACTTGGTTCGTTTTAGGCATAACTGTTCGTTTAGGGTATGACTGTTCGTTTAGGGCATAATTATTAGTTTAGGGCTTAACCATGCGCCACAATACAATCAATATTGCCGACGGAGAGATCGCCACTCTGGAGTTAGGGTGCGCCGAAACTGCGCATACCACCGTTGTATTTGTTCATGGTTGGCTTGATAACGCAGCCAGCTTTAGTTCTATCCTACCTATGCTAGCCAATCTTGATTACGGACTGCATCTTTGCGCCATTGATCTTCCCGGGCATGGTTTGTCTAGCCATAAGGGAGCGGGCAATTTTTACCCATTTCATGACTACATCGATGATCTTCACCAGATATTGACTACTTTGTCATCAAACAGGTTGGTGTTGGTGGGACATTCACTTGGTGCATTGATAGCAAGTTGCTATAGTGCTGCGTTTCCTGAACACGTTGCAGGATTGGTTCAGATTGAAGGCTTTGGCCCTCTTGCTGAATCTGCCGACAAAAGCGTCGAACGATTACGTCAAGGCGTGCTAAGCCGACAAAGACTTAGACGCAAACCCAAAAGAACGATAAGTAATCTAGAAGAGATGACCATGCGTCGGGCAACCCTCAATGGGCTCGATACCCGCTTAATCAGACCCGTGGTTGAGCGTGGAATGATTTGCCACCGGGGAGAGTGGCATTGGCGACACGATAGCCGATTACAAAGTGATTCGTTATATCGTATGTCACTGGAACACGCCGCCGCCGTGATTCAGAAGATTCATTGCCCTCAATTGGTTATTTTGGGGGATCAAGGATATGCCCATTTAAAAGACTTACTGCGCATTTCGAATCCGTTGGACGACGTTGAGGCAATGACTAAAGTGAGTGTTGAGGTCACCAATGGGGCTCATCACTGTCATTTGCAGTCGCCTTCTAGTGTCACCGCTCTAATATTTGGTTTGCTTAACAAAATTTAAACAAGTGTTTGAGTGTTACGTGCTCAAGTGCTTTGGCTGTGCTGTAATAGACGAATAATAATAACGGTCAATCAGCTTGCCGATAATGAGGAACAATACCGTGGAAAAACCTTGGCTCACACGCTACCCAACAGACGTACCTGAAAACATTAACCCTGATCAGTACGCATCTCTCGTTGAGATGTTTGAACAGTCGGTGCAAAAGTTTGCCGATCAACCCGCCTTTATGAATATGGGCTCGGTGATGACATTCCGCAAACTTGAAGAGCGGAGCCGTGCTTTTTCAGCGTACCTACAAAATGAACTTAAGCTAAAAAAAGGCGATCGTGTCGCACTGATGATGCCAAACCTGCTTCAATATCCAGTCGCGCTATTTGGTGTATTGAGAGCCGGTATGATTGCCGTTAATGTGAACCCACTTTACACCCCACGAGAGCTCGAACATCAGCTAAATGATGCCGACGCAAAAGCCATAGTGATTGTCTCTAACTTTGCGAATACCCTAGAGCAGGTTGTCGACAAAACACCAGTGAAGCATGTGGTATTGACCAGTTTGGGTCAAATGCTCCCTCGCGCAAAAGGGACCATTGTTGATTTTGTGGTTAAGTACGTAAAAGGCATGGTACCGAAATACAATTTGCCGGGTGCTATTTCTATGCGTCAAGCTCTTCACAAAGGACGCAGACTTCAATACGTGAAGCCTCATATGTCGGGTGAAGATATCGCATTCTTGCAATACACGGGTGGTACGACCGGTGTTGCTAAAGGGGCGATTTTGACCCATCGCAATATGATCGCCAATGTCATGCAGGCAAAAGGCGCGTATGGTCCCGTATTGGCAGACGGTCGTGAACTGGTTGTGACTGCACTACCGCTTTACCATATTTTTGCGCTTACAGTGAACTGTTTACTATTTTTGGAAATTGGTGGAAGCAACCTTCTTATCACCAATCCACGAGACATTCCGGGCTTTATTAAAGAGCTTCAGAAATATCAGTTCACTGCGATCACAGGCGTAAACACGTTATTCAATGCGTTAGTCAATAATGAAGACTTTAACGAACTCGATTTCAGCAATTTACGATTGTCTGTTGGTGGCGGCATGGCGGTTCAACGCGTCGTGGCCGAAAAATGGAAGAAGATATCGGGTTGTTACTTACTGGAAGGTTACGGCTTGACAGAATGTGCCCCACTGGTGGCGGCATACCCTTACGACCTGACTGAGTACAATGGTTCTATTGGCCTACCGGTACCGTCGACGGAAGTTCGTATTGTGGACGACGAAGGCAAACTACTGGCAAATACGGAAGTTGGGGAACTGCAAGTTCGAGGCCCACAGGTTATGCAAGGCTACTGGCAGCGTCCGGAAGCAACCAAAGAGGTGATTAACGCTGAAGGTTGGTTATCAACCGGTGATATCGTTAAGTTCGATGATCAAGGCTTCCTACATATTGTTGACCGAAAGAAAGACATGATTTTGGTGTCTGGCTTTAACGTCTATCCAAATGAGATTGAAGATGTTGTCGCGTCTCATGGCAAGGTATTAGAAGTGGCGGCGATAGGCCAAGAGCATGAAGTATCAGGCGAAATAGTGAAAATCTATGTTGTGAAGCGTGATCCTAGCTTAACCAAAGAGGAAGTGATTGCTCACTGTCGTGAACAGCTGACAGGTTATAAAGTCCCTAAGTTGGTGGAGTTTAAAGAAGAACTACCGAAAACGAACGTCGGTAAAATACTGCGTCGTGTTTTACGCGAAGAAAATGATGCTCAATTAGCTCAAAGAGAAAGTGCGTAATAACCCAGATCTCTGGCGATAACTTGTCAGAAACTTAATTGGGAATAGTGTTAGAATGCCGACATTACTGTCGGCATTTTTATTGCCTCTACAAAACATTAGCGAGTACTTTGTGAACTATCAAATCATTACCCAACCGTCCGATTTAGAGCGTGTCTGCCAACAAGCACAGCAGTCTGATGTTGTGATGCTTGATACAGAGTTCGTGAGAGTTCGAACTTTTTACCCTTTATTGGGCTTAATCCAGTTGTTCGATGGAGAGCAGTTGTCTCTGATCGATCCCACGGTTTTCGATGACATGTCACCATTCGTTGCCTTGTTGAAAGATACTTCTGTACTTAAAGTTCTGCACGCTTGCGGCGAAGATCTTGAGGTGTTCCAGAATGCTTTTGGTTGCACGCCTTTTCCAATGGTCGATACTCAGATTATGGCGGCGTTCTTGGGGCATGGTTTGTCAACGGGGTTTGCAAGCCTCGTTAACGAGTATATTGGTGTTGAATTGGATAAAAGTGAGTCACGTACGGATTGGATGGCACGACCATTGAGTGTTAAGCAGCTTGAATACGCGGCCGCTGATGTTTTTTATCTCTTACCTCTGTATGAAAAGCTTCAAGAACAAACCATGCATGCTTGTTGGTGGGATGCAGCGTTAGAAGAGTCTGCCCATCTGGTGAGCAAACGAATTAAAGACCTTGATAGCAATAACGTTTATCGCGAAATCAAAGGGGCATGGCAGTTGAAACCGAAGCAGCTTGCCATCTTAAAACCGTTAGCGACATGGCGTTACCAAGAAGCAAAGAAACGAGATTTGGCGTTAAACTTTGTTTTTAAAGAAACCGACTTATTGCTGGTTGCCCGCGATGCTATAACCAGCACACAGCAGATGGAGCAAGAAGGGATCGATTTTCGTTCGGTACGTCGACATGGGGCGCGTTTAGTGAGCATGGTTAAATCGGCTCAGCAAACCCCAGAAGATGAATATCCAGCAGCTATAGACCGCTTAATGGACCACCCTGGATATAAGCAGCTATTCAAACATTTAAAAGATGAAGTCAAAAAAGCCTCGATTCAATCTGGGCTGGCCACTGAATTTTTAGCGTCTAAAAAACAGCTGAATCAGTTACTGAGTTGGGTATGGAGAAATGACCGGGATCCGAGTCGATTACCGGATGTGATGCAAGGTTGGCGACTTGAATTGATGGGAGAAAATCTCAACAAATTGGTTAAGTAGCGAAAGTCGTGAGTATCAACCGATCGCTGATGCAGCGGAGCGTTGTATTACTTTGTAGATAAGTAAATAATCAGATAATCAGATAATCAGATAATCAGATAATCAGATAATCAGATAATCAGATAATCAGATAATCAGATAATCAGATAATCAGATAATCAGATAATCAGATAATCAGATAAGCAAATAAGCAAATAAGCAGTAAGGCAGTTAACGTTCCAAAGTGGGGGCAATGGAACGTTAAGCGCATTAGATGGGCTTCATGGTGCAGGTGGTAGAAGGATTAACGAAATGAAATGTTAGGCGACGTCGAGTGCCTCATCATCCATTGAATAATCAGACTCCATCAATGACATTTGAAACTTGGTGCGACTATTAAGGGTATGAAATGACTTTCGATCCCGTGCCAATCGAATGTATTTTAGCCATACATGTTCAAGTTTAGTTTTCGCTTTAGCTGGGTGTTTAAGAACCTTTAAAAAGTGTTTTTCGTCTGCGTTTTCAGGCAGTAATTCACCACTTTCAAGCGCTAGCATAGTTTCACCAAACGTCATTAAGAGTTCGTTTTCAAGTAAAGTGAAATCACCTGACTTGGCAAACCCTCTGGGAAACTTAACCATGTCGAAAAACCGTTTTTTACCGTGGCGAAATTGAATGTCAGTCATAGAGACCTCAGAAAGCAACAAATAATGATGGAAAGAGGCTTAAAAGACACGCTGTCATTTAAGCGCCTATTAACTTCAAAGGAAGAATAGGATATTGAAGTTAATGATGAAAACGAATTGTTTTTGTCGAATGGATAAAAATTTTTTATGATTTTCTGGCCGTTTACACCCCAGTGAAACAGGTGGTCGTGCCGTATAATTCTTTTATTTTAAGTGTGAACAAACTATGGATGTGAAAGTATTTCAGACCTTTTTAGAAGTTGCCAAAGAAAAACATTTTGGGCGAGCTTCTGAAAACCTATATATCACTCAGGCAGCAGTGAGTGCTCGAATTAAACAGCTCGAAGAGTATTTTGACGTTAAACTGTTTATTCGTCACCGTAACAACATCCAACTGACTTCTGCGGGCCAGCGCTTGTTGGGTTATGCCGAAACGATGGTTTCCACCTTAAAGCAAGCCAGTTTTGAACTGTCACTTGAGAGTAATAAAACCAAACAGTTGCTCATTGGTGGGACGCCCAATATCTGGGATGCGTACTTACAAAATGGTTTAAGTGTATTAACCGGCTCACTGGATGGTTATGGTTTTTCGGCAGAATCTTTAGGCCGTGAGCAGCTGCATAGAAATTTACTTGAGCATTCTCTAGATATCGCGTTTTCTTTTGACCCATTTAAATTAGAGGAATTCTGTAATCATCAAATAGCAGAGCTGACCCTGATTTTGGTCTCGACAGAGCCGTCATCAGCTGAGAGCGCCTTTAGTAATAAATACGTGTATGTTGACTGGGGGACTCGTTTTACTTTCGAACACGCTGACAGACACCCCAATATCCCAGCCCCTTACCTGAGAACATCGACAGGTAGAATCGCCCTCGACTTTATTTTAGAGAAAGGTGGATGCGCCTATTTACCGTTGTCTTTGGCGGAGCCGTTCCTTGAGGCTGAGCAGTTATACCGAGTTGAAGAGACCGATGAGTGGTCGCGCCCTATTTATATGAATTATAGAAAGAACAGTTATGTGGTTGAGTCTATTGAACGAGTCCGAGCACTCGTCGATACCATTAAGCCAACCAGCTCCTACCTTGTGCAGCAAGTCGGTGAAGGCATGGAGTAAGGTTCGCTCTCCAAAATATTCGCTCTCCAAAATAAAAGATGAAGCCTGTCGAGGGGACGTTTCGGAAAATACATAAATAAAAGCCTCTAACAAAAGAGGCTCATAAACAGGACACAACAGCATTGAAACAATCACGGGCTAAGTGGCTAGTTTACTATTGAACTAAGTAACTAAGTAACTAGGTAACTAGGTAACTAGGTAACTATGTAACTGAGTAAGTAACTAAGCGACTGAGCTACCCGTTATTTTTCTTCATCTGGAAGCTTTACATTCAGCTCAAGCACTGAGATGTCATCATCTTTATGCTCAAAGCTTAACTCAACCATTGAAGGATCCACTTCCACGTACTTTGCAATCACCTTAAGAATATCTTCTTTTAATTGTGGTAAGTACGAAGGCGAAGGATCGTTGTGGCTACGTCGTTCGGCCACAATAATTTGTAAGCGCTCTTTGGCTAAATTGGCCGAGTTCTTTTTTTGAGGGCGGAAAAATTCTAACAATGACATGTGCTTAACCTCCGAATAGTCGCTTAAAGATTCCTTTCTTTTCCTCGACTATAAAGCGGAATTCCACTTGTTCGCCGAGTAAGCGCTCTACTGTATCGTTATAAGCACAGCCTGCATCTGACTCTTCATCAAAAATCACAGGGACACCTTTGTTCGACGCATTGAGAACGGCTTGGCTCTCAGGGATAACCCCAAGAAGTGGAATGTGCAGAATTTCTTCCACATCTTCCACACTGAGCATTTCGCCCAATGTAACACGCGCTGGATTGTAACGAGTGAGCAATAAGTGCTGCTTAACTGGTGGCAAGCCTTCTTCTGCGCGACGAGATTTAGAATCCAGGATGCCAAGAATACGGTCAGAATCTCGAACCGAAGACACCTCTGGGTTAGTGGTAACAATGGCTTCATCGGCAAAGTACAGCGCCATGAGAGCGCCTTGCTCAATACCTGCTGGTGAGTCACAAATAATGAAATCAAACCCCATTTCATCTAACTGATCGAAGACTCTGCGCACACCTTCTTTGGTTAAAGCATCTTTATCACGAGTTTGTGATGCAGGCAAAATGAACAGATTTTCCGCTCTTTTATCCTTGATTAACGCTTGATTTAATGTCGCTTCACCATTGATCACATTAACAAAGTCATAAACGACACGGCGTTCACAGCCCATGATCAAATCAAGATTTCTTAAACCAATATCAAAGTCGATAACAGCGGTTTTTTGTCCTTTAAGTGCAAGTCCTGATGCGATGGCGGAACTTGAAGTCGTTTTACCTACGCCACCTTTACCTGACGTGACAACAATAATGCGAGCCATGGTTTTTCCTTTTTAATTATAGTGTGAGTGTTTCAAGCGTCAGTGAATCATTATCCATGCTGATCATAACTTTCTTCTGCCAAAACGTCTCTTCAATCTTGTCGCTCAACCAATAGTTCCCTGAGATGGACACCAGTTCAGCTTGTAAATCGTTGCAAAATATTCTTGCTTGTTGTTGCCCATTCGCACCAGCAATGGCGCGCCCACGAAGTGTGCCGTGAATATGGATAGAACCATCGGCGATAACTTCTGCACCGGCACTTACATGGTTTAAAATGACTAAGTCGCCATCCTTTGCATACACCTGTTGCCCTGAGCGCACGGGGGTACGGATTACAGTGGGCGGGGCCATCTGCGCGGGTGCTTGCGATCGTGTATTGGTCGCGGACATGACCGCAAACCCAGCATCGGTTGCTAGGTTTTGAAGTCGCTTATCTTTACTGCCGGTGATCCCGACCGGAATCATTCCAACCTCTTCAATGCCCATTTTTAATGCGGTGAAATCGATATCACCTTCGACTTTCGCAATATTGATAACAACGGGAGCGGATGTGAAGAAAGCAGGGGCTTGCGACACTTTTTCTTTAAGAAATGTAACTGTTTTAGTGACTTCGTTATCAGAAAGATGTAACACTGACAAAGTGAAGCTGCTGCCTTTTAAATCGGGAGTATTGGACATTATATTTTTCTGCCTTTACTGAAGCGGCATTGCCTGAAGCTAAGGGTCTCATGTTATATTTCATGACTTGTGACGGCAAGTGCTGTTGCGGTTAATTTTCAAAACTCTAACGTTATTTAAATGAATGACTCAACATTTAATCAAAAGGCGACTTATGCTTTGTTCTATATATAAAAGTTCTAAAAAAGAAGGGACTTATCTGTACATCCCGAAGAAGGATGATTTTTCACAAGTTCCTGACACCTTGATGCAAATGTTCGGTAAACCTATATTTGTGATGGTGATAAAACTGGATAAGCATAAACTGGCTCAAGGGAACAGAGAAAAGGTGCAAAAATCGTTGGATGACGAAGGCTTTTTCTTGCAACTGCCACCACCGCAAGAGAATTTGCTCGATAAATATAAAGAACAAAAAGCACAACAAAAATAGTGCGATGATTGCTCAAGGAGGGCAGTTTGAAAAAAATTCTATCAGTAATACTAGGTTTAGGTTTGTCATGCTCGGCAATAGCCAATGAATTGAGTTTTGAACAATACGTTGAGAAGTTAAAGGAAGAAGCGATAGAGCAGGGCATTTCGCCTGACATGGTCACTCGCGCTTTTGAAAAGGTTGCTTTCAAGCCTCGAGCAGTAACGGCTGATAGAAACCAACCAGAGAAAAAACTCACGCTGGACGAATACATCCCAAGAGCGGTTCCTGATTGGAAAGTGAAACAGGCGAAAGACTTATACAACAAACACTATGCCGAGCTTAAGCGTATTGGAGATGAGTATGGTGTGCAGCCACAGTACATTGTTGCTTTGTGGGGTGTTGAGAGTAACTTCGGTAAATTTACCGGTAATTACAGTGTCATTGATGCATTAACCACACTGGCGTACGAAGGGCGCAGAGAAGCGTTCTTTCGTAAAGAAGCAATGGCGGCATTAACCATTTTAGATGAAGGCCACATAACCCCTGAAGCGATGAAAGGCTCGTGGGCGGGAGCGATGGGTCAGTGCCAGTTTATGCCAAGTTCGTTCTTGGCTTTTGCTGCAGACGGTAATGGTGATGGAAAGAAAGACATCTGGAATACAAAGGCTGATGTGTTCGCATCAACAGCTAATTACTTAAGCCAATCTGGTTGGGATGACAGCTACACCTGGGGGCGTCAAGTTCAGGTTCCAGAATCGGTGGATATCGAGTTGCAAGGCCGATCTGCCGATAAAGGCAAGTATATTCAGCAATGGAGTGAGCTAGGAATCACTCGATATGACGGCAGCCCATTACCCAAGCTCGATACCGATATTAAAGCATGGTTAATTATGCCTGATGACTATAAAGGCCGTACTTATCTGGTCTACAACAATTATAACGTTCTTATGAAGTGGAACCGATCTTACTACTTTGCGCTCGCAGTGAGCCACTTAGCAGACCGTATTAAGTATTAAAAGTACGTCAAACGGAAAAGGCTCCTATGAAGGAGCCTTTTTATTGATATGGAGCATCTTGTTATCGAGCCCTGCTTCTATCGTTTATGTCTCTAGATAGCTTATGTATCTAAATAGCTTATGTATCTAAATAGCTATGAGCTTACTTTTGAGCTTACTTTTCAGTATGGAATTGCTCACAAGCAATCATCGTATTTTCAATAAGGCTGGCAACGGTCATAGGGCCGACTCCACCGGGTACTGGAGTGATGTAGCTAGCGTTTTCTTTTGCTGCATCGTATTCCACATCGCCAACAAGCTTGCCTGACTCTAAGCGGTTAATACCGACATCAACCACAATCGCGCCTTTCTTAATCCAAGCGCCAGGAACAAAGTTGGGTTTACCCACCGCCACGACGACGACATCAGCTTGTCGTACATGCCCTTTAAGATCTTTGGTAAAACGATGACAAGTTGTTGTCGTACAACCTGCCAACAAAAGCTCTAATGTCATCGGTCGGCCAACAATATTTGATGCCCCAACAACAACGGCATGTTTACCGCGAAGATCGATATTGTAACGATCGAGAAGCGTGATAATACCTTTTGGTGTGCATGAGCGTAGTTTAGGAATACGCTGAGCCAAGCGACCGACGTTGTATGGGTGGAAACCATCGACGTCTTTTTCAGGAATGATGCTTTCAAGAACATGGGTCGCATCGATGCCCGCAGGAAGAGGCAGTTGAACCAGAATACCATCAATTTCAGGATCATTGTTTAGCTGTTCAACCAGTGCAAGCAATTCACTTTCAGAGGCCGTCGGTGGCAGGTCGTAAGACTTAGATACGAACCCAACTTCTTCACAGGCGCGTCGTTTGCTGCCTACATAAACCTGAGAGGCAGGGTCTTCACCCACGAGCACTACAGCAAGCCCTGGAGCCCTTAAACCGGCATTCACTCGTGCTTTTACACGGGCTGAAACTTCTGAGCGAACGGTTTGAGAGATAAGTGTTCCGTCGATATTTTGAGCAGTCATGACGTTCCTTTATTCTGATAGTCAATTCTTATAAAACTATTGTCGCAGAATTTACGGTTAACATCCATAAGCAAACGTTTGCGTCTGGCGTGAATTGTGGTTTTTATAGCCGCATGACTCTTTTTTAAACACTTAACCAACAAAGTGGAATAAACCCATTGCTTTACTCATTTCTATTCGTATAATTCTTTCCTGTAGCGCGCCCTTAGCTCAGCTGGATAGAGCACGTCCCTTCTAAGGATGTGGTCAGAGGTTCGAATCCTCTAGGGCGTGCCATATTCTATAAGGCCTGACAGCTTATTAAGTTGTCAGGCCTTTGTCGTTTCTGGCGCCTACACTCATTTGGCGTCTGCACTCAATTGTAGCCAAGTATGTAGTCAAGTCAGCTCATTGCTAGAAAGGCCTACATGAGATTCTTGAACGCCTTGCTGATCTTTTGTAGCGCGATGTTATCAAGTAGCGGATGAATAGAAGCGGCTGATACCAACACAATATCCACGGATGGCAACGGAGGCATATCGTCTAGGATCTTAAGGTCATTGGACACGCTTATCTTGCCCATTGCTCCTATCCCCATTCCTTCCCTAACAATAGCGCGTTGAGCGGATGCCGTATTGCAGCACGCCAGTAATTGATAGGCAGTCCCGCGTTTTATTAATCCGTCGACCGCCGCTGCGTGGTAATTGCAGTCTGATTGAAACAGCGCCAACGGGATAGGTTTGGTGTCGTCGATAGAAAAGTCGTGATGTGAAATCCAAACCCCTTGATCTCGTGCAAGCCAATACCCTTCTTCGCTCTCGGCTGACCGAGTGAGAATCGCGGCATCTAGCTTTCCTTCATCAAGCCATTCTCTTAGCGTTAAACTGGGTTGACTGAACACTTGTATGGAACAAGTCGGTTCAGACTCTTGAAGTAAACGAATCACTTTTGGCAGAATACTGTCGTTGTAATCTTCAGGACACCCAAGGCGAAGTGGGTGTTTGTTTTTGTAGCGTTTCACTTGTTTAAGAGCGGTATTATGCATGTTAACCAACTGCTCTGCATGACCTCTAAGGGCGAGCCCAGCTTCACTCAACACGAGGTTTCGCCCTTCTTTTTCGAACAACTTAACACTGAGCTCATCTTCCAGTTTTCGCATTTGAGCGCTAAAAGCGGATTGAGTACGGTTAATCTGTTTGGCCGCTCGAGTAAAGCTGCCAGTGTCGCCAAAGGCGAGAAAACTCTTTAGCGCATCAAAGTCCATGTTGAATGTTTATCCATCGGTTTTATAAATAGGTTCTATCGAAACTATCCGTTAGTTATTCAGAAAACAATCCCCTAAGCTGAGTTTTCTAACCAAAGGTACAGGCAGGAGGCCTAGATGAAACTCATTATCGGTAACCAAAATTATTCAAGCTGGTCATTACGTGCATGGCTTATATTTGCTCAATACGATGTGGATATTGAAGTCTCGAAACTAAAACTTTACACCGAAGAGTTCTATCAAAAGCTTAGTGGTGTCACTCCTGCAGGTAAAGTCCCTGTGCTGATAGATAATGGGGTGTCCATTTGGGATTCTCTTGCTATTTTGGAATACGTGAATGAAACTTTTCTCGAAGGGAAAGCGTGGCCTGAAGATAGATATTTGAGAGCTCAAGCCCGCGCCGTTTCTGCTGAAATGCACTCGGGATTCATGAGTTTACGTAGTGAGCTACCGATGAATTGCCGAGCCAATAAAAAAGTGGAACTGAGCCGTGAGGCGTTAAATGAAATAGCTCGGGTCGATCAGCTATGGTCGGCACAAATGGCGCAAAACCCTAGTGGGTGGCTGTTCGGTGAGTGGTCCATTGCCGATGCGATGTTTGCTCCTCTCGCCCTCCGTTTTCAGTCGTATGGTGTTGAGTTATCTACTGAGGCTAAACAATACCAAATTAAAGTACTAAACAGCTCTGCAGTGAAACGTTGGCTTGATGAAGCCAATGAAGAAACTGAGGTGTTAAAAGCAGCAGAACGATAAGTAATATTGTCCTGAATATATCTTTTAAAGCCGTTTTATCCCTCTAGAGTAGTGGGTAAGAATAGCAGGTAAGGGTAGTAAGTAAGAGTAGTAGGTACCAGGCATGACGGGTGGTCAAATAAATGATCATCATTGTTTAGCATGGAAAGATACGTAAGGATTGCTCTTCTGAACGATGGGGCAGCCATGCCTGATAATTGTCATTTTTAGGTAATGATAATCAATTGCATTTGAGGTGGATTAAATTTACTCTAGGCACTTCTTCGCTCTATCGACTTCTTCTTATGCATCAAGATTTAACCATGAATCAATTGTTTGAATTTTCTAAGCAGATAACGCCTTACCTTGCTGGAAAATTAGAATCGCTACCCAATAACCCACAACAATACGGCATTATTCATTTTGATCACAACAGCAGTCTGCTTATTCAAGATCTCTATGAAAACATCGCAAAAAATACGCCTGAAGCGGGTAATGCGTACTGGTTAACGCGAACATGGGATTTGCTGTGTTGGCAGCCACTGTATCTTGCGTTTGTCTCTGTTTATGCTTGTCAGGCACTGCCAGATCTTAAGCGTATCGCTCAGTTTGCTCAAAATGATTTTGTTGCTGGTTACCAATTTGAAACGTCTGATCACATTCATGGCGACCAAAGTACATTGATAGCGTTAGCAGGCCAAGATTTACAAACGTTGTTTGAGCATTACCGACATGAAATGAGTGAATGGACGAGAATTCGACCGGGATTTACCCATCATCTGTTAGCCGATGGAATACTACGCTGCATTATAAAGCTGCATAAGTACTCCCCTGAACTGACGAATCATTACCTGCTTGAACAAGCGAAATTATGGCTAGCTGCATGTCGCCTTCCTGAACAATTGACTCAATCTTTAAGCGTTGACCCTGCCACCAATGAATTGAAGTTTGTTCGAACCAGCTGTTGTTTGGTCTACAAATGTGCAGGGCGGAAACTGTGTTCCGACTGCCCGAGAGCGATTGAAAATAAGAGAGTTCCTAACGGTAAGACAGTCTCTAACAGAAAAAAGTCTACGCTCTAGTTCGTGTCGGTTTGAGTCGTTTTTTTCAACCGAGAAATGATCACGATAGAGAAAGACAGAAACACGCAAATGGCGATGGGGTAGCTGGGTGACAGTGTGGAGGTCACTGCCAACAAAGACGCCAATCCATACCCTAATGTATGCGACATAGAGATATAGCCAGCCGTCACACCGGGGGCGCTTTGATTCGTTTGAGTTGCCATTGACGTATAGGCAGGAACAAGTAACGCTGCGCCGAATGAACTGATCGCCATACCGATAGGGAACGCCCAAATACTGCTGCCTAAAAACAATACAAATCCGAAGGTGAGACACACAGCACCGAGTTTGAACATCTTCATTAGATCGAGTTTTTTCTTCTTAATCACCAATACCTGAGTCAGTAACGTAACGGCTGCGCTAATGGTCAGCAACACACCAATCGAGTCACTGATTTTGTCGGTAGTCCATTTTGTCACGGAACCAATGAGTGGTGAGAAACTGTATTGTAGAAGTGCAATGACCGCGCAAAGCAACAGGCCAGAAAGCAGAAACGGCCAGAGGGAGAACAAGGGCTGCCAACGTGAGCAGATTGCCTCGTTAGATGCGAGCGCGGGGTGTTTTGTGGGGAGTACCTGTGATTCTGGCTTGGGTTTAGGCAGTAAAAGAGAGCACATCAAAGCAATCAACGGAAACACAATCATAATCAACAGTGGTGCGTACACATTTACTTTGAGTAAAAGAATGGACAGAAGTGGCCCAGCTAATCGGCCAGTACTTAACCCAATACTCACGGAAGTAATGGCTTTTAATCGATTTTCTGATCCGCATAAGATAATGGCCCAATGCTGACTGGCAGGAACCATCCCCGCGACCGTGCAACCATAGACAACGCGAGCGGCAATTAACCCGACCAAACAGTAGATCGCTAGCGAAGGCTGGTGACGACTCAAGACGGTAAATAACCACAGAAGAAAAAAGCTCACGCTCATGCCAACTAAAGCTTGAATGACCACTGTCTTCGGCCCATTTCTGTCACTAAAACGTCCCCAAAAAGGCGCGGCGGGGAGAAACAGAAAACTTCCAATGGCAATGACGATAGACCAAACCGGTAAAGAAAATGCGGATTGCTCAATAAGAAATGGTAAAGAGACGAGCAGACCATTCTGACCAATTCCCATCAAAGATGCGATTAATCCAATGAAGGTTAACTGTATGTTTTTATTTTCTATTATCACAGGTTTTATCATTGAATGGAGAGTTCGTTTATTGAGGCGTTCGCTATCTTACCAATGTTTAATCGATATGAAAATCATTATCATTTGCATTGTTGTGTGGTAAAATTCAACGCATTCTCGTGACCACTGATTGTTTCTTCTCATGTATCAATTACTCAATACGTCGTTTGAAATCGATGAAAAAAAAATTCTTCAGCCGACAACCTTGAATTTCCAATCGGGAAAAGTCACCACCCTATTGGGGCACAATGGATGTGGTAAATCGACGCTGATCAAGCTACTCAGTCGCCAAAACAAACCTGCCCGCGGTCAAGTACTGCTGAATGGTGAAAGTGTCGAACTTTTATCGAGCCAGCAGTTTGCATTGAATGTGGCGTACCTTCCTCAGCATCCACCCATCACCGATGGTGTGACGGTAAGAGAACTCGTTTGTTTCGGACGTTACCCCTGGAAGGGCGTATTTGGTCGCTACAGCAAAGCCGATTATCAGTTGGTGGATGATGCAATTAGAAAAGTGGGTCTAGAACCTTTTTCCGGCCGTTATGTGGCAACATTATCAGGTGGTGAAAGGCAAAGAGCTTGGGTGGCGATGCTGTTAGCACAACAAAGTCAGTGCTTGTTACTTGATGAGCCGACGTCGGCACTGGATGTGGCTCATCAACATGAATTGTTAGCATTAATTCGAGATTTAAACCAAACACTAGGGCTAACCGTGATCATGGTGTTGCACGATATCAACATGGCGGCCAAGTTTAGCGATGAGATTATTGCATTGCATTCTGGTCAGGTTATTGCACAGGGAACCCCCAACGAGTTAATGACCCCTGACGTATTACAGCAGATCTACGGGATGGAGCTAGCTCTGTTTCAACACCCTCAAACTGGCCTACCCATTAGTTATGTTCCTTAAAGACGCCAGAAATAAATGTTTAGGACGATAGAAAACCCGCCACTGATTATGAACAACAAGGATATTTTTGTGAAAAAACTCATCGCTATGATTGTCTTTATTTGTGCTGCTTCTGTGCAGGCAATGGAAATAAAACACGAATTAGGTAAAGAAACCTTTGAGAAAACCCCAGTAAAGATCGTTGCACTTGATTGGGCTTTGACGGAAACGGTGCTGAGCTTAGGGCTTACGCCACAAGGGGTTGCGGATGTAGAGGGTTATCAGACATGGGTAAGTCAGCCGGAACTCAGTGGTTCTGTTATCAATGTGGGCTCACGACGTGAACCCAACTTAGAGTTGTTAACTGAGTTGAAGCCGGATGTTATTTTAATTAGCACGCATATGGCACCGGCCTATCGACAGCTAAGCAAAATAGCACCGACATTGGTTTATAGTATCTACAGTGACCGTAAAACACCGCTTGAGTCAGCCAAACACATAACTTCACAGCTTGGTGTGTTGTTTGACAGACAAGCGCAAGCGCAGAGCGTGATTACGGAAACGGAAAAGAGACTTGAAGAGAATGGACAAAAAATCAAGGCTAATCAATCCGATCAAGCATCATTATTGTTTGTACGCTTCATTAACGACAAAACTGTCCGTGTCCATAGCCAAGGCTCATTAGCGCAGTCGACCATTGAAGGTATGGGGCTCAGCAATGCTTGGCAAGAGCAAACCAATTTATGGGGTTTTACGACTGCGGGTATTGAAAAACTTGCAGAGCATCAAGAGAGCCACGTATTGATTTTTGGTCCGCTTAAGGAAGATGAACGTCAACGTCTAGAGCAGTCACCGTTGTGGCAAGCCATGAAGTTCACTCGCACCGATTCGGTTCACGAGCTACCTGCTATTTGGACATTTGGCGGCTTAATTGCCGCGCAACGATTCAGTGACAGCATCACAAAAGAGCTGATGCCAGCTCAATGAATACAGCCGTGATAGAAAACAGACAAGCCATGGCTCCCTTTTACATGCTCATGGTTTCCGCTGTGATTGGGCTGATTTTATGTCTGATTCACTGGACGGTGCCATATTCACAAGGCTTACGGCTACTGTGGAATACCGTTTTTCACTATGACATGACAGACTATCAGCACCTGATTGTTCACCTCACCTATCTTCCTCGTTTGGTTATCGCAATACTGTGCGGTTTTTCACTCGCCGTGGCCGGTTGCATCATGCAGTTTGTTTTAAGAAACCCGATCGCTTCACCGACGACATTAGGTGTTGCTTCAGGGGCCGAGCTAGGAATGATTTTGGGGATCTTGCTGATTCCAGCCAATATCGCCACGACAGGCTTGCTAATGCCCATCGGTATGCTAATGAGCAGTCACTTTTTTCCTGCCTTTCTAGGTGGGTGCTTGGCAACGGGTCTTGTCTTTATCTTATCGGCAAAGCGGGGGTTCTCTCCTGTCCATATGGTTTTAGCCGGTATGGTGATTAGCTTGTTCTTTGGGTCACTCAATACCATGCTTTTGTTGCTCAATGAACAGCAACTCACCCGTGTTTTTGTGTGGGGAGCGGGAACATTGAACCAAAATGGGTGGTCGAGTGTGACGACTTTGCTTCCATTGGTTATCGTCCCTTCGGCCTTTTTACTGCTTCTAGAGCGTCCATTATCCTCTCTGCAATTAGGAGACAGCGTTGCGTCTTCCATCGGTGTCAATGTTAAAACCATCAAGGTCGTGTGCTTGGTTTTAGCCATTTCTATGACCGCATCAGTGGTCAGTGAAGTCGGGCTTATCGGGTTTATCGGCATTGTAGCCCCCGCAATCGCTCGAATGTTACGAGTTAGGACACTGCGTTGGCAAATTTTGGTCAGCGGCGTACTTGGGGCATTACTGCTGTTGCTGGCCGATCTGATTATTCAGCCTTTTTCCGGTGTCGGAGGTGAGATGCTGCCAACGGGCGCAATGACCGCCTTGATTGGTACGCCTTTTTTATTGTGGTTATTGAATCGTAAAGTGATGCAGTCTGATCTAAGAGCGAGGGAAGAATCGTATACCCATTACCAAGCTCGCCACTTGGCCAAAACGGCCTGCGTGCTTGTTCCCTTATTGTTTATGGCTTTTGTCTGGGTGCTTTTCATCGGCAAAGATTCTCAAGGCTGGAATATCGCACGCAGCCTGTCTATCTTGGAGTTACGTGTTCCTAGAGCGCTAGTGGCCATGTTGGCAGGGGTCGGGTTAGCTATTGCAGGTACAGCCATTCAGCGGGTGTCGACGAATCCTATGGCAAGCCCTGAGATTTTGGGTATCAGCTCAGGAGCGGCCCTGGCGTTAGTAATAGGTGCGGTGTTAGGTATTGCGGTCGAGCGACACGAGCAAATGCTACTCGGCACCGCAGGAGCACTATTGGTCACGGGTATTATTTGGTGGATGGGCCGAAAACAAAATTTTGCACCGACTCAAATGTTATTAACCGGTATCGCGTTGAGTGCTGGCCTTGATGCTTTCCTTCGCATTGCGATGTCATCGGGTCAAGACAATGTAACCGCATTGATCACTTGGCTTTCTGGGTCAACGTACCTCGTGGCCATGTCTGATGTGTATTTGATGTTGGTGGGGGTTCTGATTCTTGGCTCAATATCATTGGCTTGTCATCGTTGGTTTGACCTTATTGGATTGGGTGAAGTGAGTGCAACAAGCGTCGGAATTGATTGCCGTAAAGTGCGAGGGTTATTGCTGCTTCTGGTCGCGATGATGACCACACTGTGTACTATTGTGATTGGTCCACTCAGTTTTATTGGGCTTTTAGCACCACATCTTGCTCGTTCCTTGCATCAGTATAAAGCCTCTAATCAGTTGATTACGGCAAGCCTACTGGGCGGAATATTGATGCTTTTAGCCGATTGGCTAGGAAGAACATTATGGTTTCCCTGGCAGTTTCCCGCGGGGCTATTAGCCTCATTGATCGGTGGTGGGTACTTCTTGTATCTCATGAAAAAATAACGCTAAATCCATCTATATAATTGATAATTAAAACAATAAAGCCAGTTGAATTGATTTATTCAGCTGGCTTTTTTTAGTTCCTTGTCAACAACACTAGGAATGAGGCATTGCTTCAAAAAATAATCAAATAAACGATTGAATATATAAATGATAATCATTAGCATTCTCATCTTGTTTAATATGAAACAGTGAGATTGCTATGACGAATACCCAGACTTTAGCCGAGACAATGATGCGTGGTAATGACGCACCAGCCGCCTGCTTTTTAAACTCGTTAGCCAGAGAGTGTTCAAGTGTCGTCATCGTTGAAGGAGAATGCGAAGCCTATTATGGCATCCCTCTTTCAAACGAACATGAGATTCGTATTCCCCTGAGGGTCGTCTCTCCTATCGGGTTGCATGAATACCAATTCCCAGCGGTTTTGTACGGCACTGAAGTGACCTCAATAGGGTTCGATCAAGTGGTCGACTTGATCGTTGAACAACCGGCACTCGTTGGCATGATTACGCCAGAGCAAAAATCGATTTTTGTCGACCGAGTCAAAGAGAGCTATCGAAATACGTACGCAGCGGTGAAGGACAATCCGTATGGTCGAAAGTTATTTGCAGAGCAGCTCAACTTTCGAGAATCGGAGCAAGGTTTATTAATAGGCCATTCATTTCACCCCGCTCCTAAAAGTCGTGAGCAATTTAGCCCTCAAGATGCTCAAGTTTACACACCTGAATTTGGTGGAAAGTTTCAACTTCAATGGTTGGCGGTTGATGAAACCCTTTTGGTTTCAGGCTCGTCTGGTGACCAAAGTGTGCGTCAACGCATCGAAGAGTTGGTGACGGCGGATGAGAGTTTAGAGATCAGTGTGGCAGGCCTAGCAGCCGATCATGAAATGTTGTTTCCCGTTCATCCATGGCAATGGCAAAGCATTAAACAAAGAAAAGAGGTGAGGGCTTACCTTAAAGAAGGCCAGATCAGAGATCTGGGCGCTGTGGGTGAAAAATGGTATCCAACGTCCTCTACTCGTTCTTTGTACAGCCCCAAACTGCCTTACATGCTCAAGTTTTCGCTGAGTGTCAAACTCACCAATTCGGTAAGAAATCTCTCTCTTAAAGAAGTGGTTCGTGGCACGCGGTTGAATCAATTATTCGAAGACACTGAATTGAAGTCGTTACTGGGTGAAAAAAGAGGCTTTCAGCTCATGCAAGAGCCCGCGTTTTTAGGATTGATGGATTCTAACGGTTTGGTTATTGACGAGAGTTTGGTGGCATTTCGTGACAACCCGTTGATGAGCAAACCGGAAGAAGAAGCCGTGGTTCTCGCGACACTGACTCAACAAAACCCTTTTGGTGGGCAAAGCTTACTGGTGAGCCGAATTGAGCATTACGCTCGCACACATACCCTCACGACAAAAGTGGCCGCACAGCATTGGTTTGATGCGTATTGTAAGCATGCGGTTGTTCCTTTGTTTAACCTTCAAGCCAACTACGGCATCGTCTTTCTGGCTCATCAGCAAAACATTGTTATGCAGCTGGAAGAGGGTCTGCCGATTGGCATGTACTACCGAGATTGTCAGGGGACAGGGTACACCGATTTAGCGTTCGAGTTATTTCCTAGCGCTCTTGGCTGTTCAACGAATGCCAAACAGAAGACTGAAAACTACTGGAACCAAGACAAAGTGCGTCGCTATTTTGCTTACTATCTCATCATCAATTCTACCTTCAGTGCTATCGCTTCTATTGCGGCAGGCCTTGATATTGATGAATCCAGTTTGGTTACAATCTTACGTCAGCATTTAGAAGGTCTAAAAACACAAGGCGTTAAGGATGACCGATGCCTGAGCTACGTATTGGACAGTGATTCGCTTTGCTGCAAAGGGAATTTTTATTGTTATCTACAAAATTTCAACGAAAACTCCATTCCGGATCCTGCCGTCATCTACTTCGATTTATCCAACCCTATCGTTGCTGTTAAGGAGACGAATTATGCCTAACTACACCACGTTCCTGTATGAAATGGGCGACATCCCGGTTGTGACTTTAACCCTGACAGAACAAGACCTAAATGAGGTGTTTTCCTTGGATTCGGTCATGATTGAGCTTGACCAATTCTTTACCATTCACAAAGACATTGACGAGATCGACATTCAATGCAATTCGCCGACCTTATGCAATGAATTACGTCACTGTTTGCCGATGTTTGAGGGAAATAAGCTAAATCGTCAGGCGTTCTATCAAAGAAAAAATCCGTGGCATCAGCACGCCCCGTCATCATCGTTTCCAACCATTGATGTTCAGAGTAATCCTCAATTTCGACATCATCCGCTGAGACCGCCTATGCCTACGGGAACGGTATATCAGCGTTATGACCATGAGGCCGATGTGACGGTTTCATTCAGAGTGTTTGATATCGATAAAGACATGCCTCTGTTTACTCAATGGATGAATGATCCGAGAGTCGCCGACTTTTGGGAGCAAGCCTGGAGCGAAGATAAGCTTAGGCAGTTTGCGCAAGAACGTTTAGCGGATGCACACATTATTCCTTTGATTGGCGAGTTTAACGGCCAACCTTTTGGCTATGTCGAGGTGTACTGGGTCAGTGAAGACAGGTTGAGTCCCTATTACTCAGTGGAACCTTATGACCGTGGTATTCATCTACTTGTCGGGGAACAACAATTTCGAGGGCCCAAATACTTCACGAGTTGGATGAAGGCCATCAGTCACTATCTGTTTATTGATGATATTCGAACCCGTCGAATTGTATTAGAGCCAAGGTCAGACAACATCAGGCTGTTCAAGCGCATTGAGCAGGTAGGCTATAAAACCTGTTTTGAATTCGATTTTCCACACAAACGTTCATCCCTATTAATGCTAGAGCGAAACGCTTTTTTTAAGGAGCAGTGGTAATGGACCAAATAGCGTTACAGCGGTACTGGTTACCGATGAATCGACACTTGGTGGCTAAGCTGATCAGTGAACTGGCCTACGAACAAGCGTTTAATCTTGTTGGCGATGAAGGTGAAGATATAGATAAAGACAAAGGTGTATTTTCCTTAGCCTTGACCAAGGAAGTGACTTATCAGTTTTTAGGGAAAGTGAACATTTGGGGGCAAGTCAACATCGATCCCGAGTCTGTGGTGAGGCTTGCTCCCGATCACCAACAGCACAAAGATCAAGGAACAGTGCTGGCAACAACGTTCATGAGAGATATCCAAACACTGATTGGCATATCCGATGAGGCTCTGGCTGAGCACTTTGAAGACCTCAATTCGACCCTGTTGGGTGATTGTAAATTAGCGTTACGAAAGGCGAATATGACCGCAAGAGATTTAGCTTATCTTCCTTGCGAACAGCAGCAAAGCCTATTCGATGGGCATCCCAAATTTGCTTTTAATAAAGGAAGACGAGGGTGGGGAAGTAGCGATTTAAATCGATACGCTCCCGAATCAGAAAAAACATTTCAGCTGACTTGGGTTGCGGTTCACCATTCTATCATTCAGCAAGCCACCAATCAGCGCGTTAACTGGCAGCAGCTTCTGTACACCGCTCTTGATCATGTGGACTATCAGGCAATGGATCGAATCGTGTCTTCGTTTGATGTGGATTGCAGTGAATACACCTATGTCCCCGTTCATCCATGGCAGTGGGATCAAAAATTGTCGTTGTTGTTTGCCCGTGAACTCGCGGAAAAATCACTGATTTATATTGGAGAGCATGGGGATCGCTTTCTACCACAATTGTCGATTCGAACGCTAAGCAATGTTGATAGGCCGATGAGCTACGACATTAAGCTGCCTCTGACGATTATGAACACTTCATGCTACCGAGGTATCCCTGGTCGTTACATATTGGCAGGCCCCATTGCATCAGACTGGATTGATTCACTATTTAAGTCCGATCCGTTGCTGATAGAAAAACAGGCTGAAGTATTGCAAGAGCCGGCTGCGGCGTTCGTTGGGCAAAGTGACTATCAAGGGCTAATTGATGCGCCTTACCGGTATCACGAGCTATTGGGCGTGATTTGGCGAGAATCGGCCTATTCCAAATTAAAGGAGAACGAACACGCGATTTTGATGGCGGCTCTTATGGAATGTGATGCATCAGGGGCACCGATAATTGAGGAGTACATCGCCAGTTCAGGCCTCGACAACAGTGAGTGGCTAACCTGCTTATTTGATGCGGTCGTTATTCCATTTTATCACTTGCTGTGTAAGTACGGAGTGTCGCTGATCGCGCACGGACAAAACGTTACGTTGGTGCTTGAAAACTCGATTCCAAAACGAATCTTATTGAAAGACTTCCAAGGAGACATGAGGCTTGTCGATAGGGTATTACCTGAGCAGTCATCACTCGCTCAGTGCGTTAAAGACGTTACCGTGAAGCTACCAGAAGACTTGATCATTCACGACTTACAAACGGGACACTTTGTTACGGTACTGCGTTTTATCTCCCCCTTAGTTGCTCGGTTAGGCCTGCCTGAAATGACATTTTATGAGCTGCTTGGGCGCTCTATTCAACAGTACATGCAGAAATGCATTCAAAGTGATCCTGAGATGGAAGAGCGTTTTGAACGGCTCGATCTTTTCAAACCTAGAATTCTTCGAATTGGACTCAATCTAGCGAAGTTTAGACACAGTACCGATTCAAGTGCGTCTCGCATGTTACCGGATATGGATGACAGGCTAGATAACCCGCTCTACAAGGCTTTAAATCAATAGGAATACATAAAATGGATAACAATAAACACAACGTCAAACTTGGTATTACTGGTCTTGATATTGCCGGTATTGGTGTCGGCCCGTTTAATCTGAGTGTTGCGGCGCTGCTGGATCCACACAAAAATATTCGCTCGACGTTTTTTGAGAGTCGAGACTCCTTTTCTTGGCATCCGGGTTTGTTACTTGATGACACGAATATGCAAACCATGTATCTGAAAGATTTGGTCACGGCGGTGGATCCTCAAAGCCAATATTCTTTCCTCTCTTACTTAGTGAAAACAAAAAAATTCTATCGATTTTTGTCGGCTGAATTAAATTGTATCAGCCGACATGAGTTTTCTGACTATTTGGCGTGGTCGGCCAATCAAATGAATAATGTCCAGTTCTCAACCAACATTGAGCATGTGGATTTTAAAGAAGGGCTCTTCCACCTTCAGACTAGCAGCGGTGTTTACCAAGCAAAAAATCTATGCATTGGCACAGGTAAAGTGCCATTGATGCCGGAGTGCGCGAAGAAGTTTATCAGCGATAAAGTCTTTCACGCGGCCGAAGTTGGATTAAGAGATCGAGACTTCACCGGTAAACGCGTCATGATTGTTGGCGGCGGGCAAACCGGCGCTGATATCTTCTTAAACGTGCTGCGAGGCAAGTGGGGAAAAGCGGCGTCACTGGATTGGGTGTCGCGTCGCCCAAACTTTCAGCCGCTGGATGAAGCGGCCTTTACCAACGAATTCTTTACACCAAATTACGTGGAAGCCTTCGTCGGGCTGAATCCTCGCGTCAAACATTCAGAAGTGACGACTCAAAAGTTGACTTCTGATGGCATCACGCAGTTGGCCTTATTGGATATTTATCGTGAGCTTTATCATCGGTTTGATGTTCTCAAAGAAGAAAAATGGGTTCGCTTGTTACCTCATCGCACGTTGACTGAAATGCATCCATTAGAAACGGGGTATGCGCTAAGTGTGGGAAATGCGTTAAGTGAGCATATTGAACGTCATGAGGCGGATGTCGTGATTCTTGCTACTGGGTTTGAGGCGCCATATCCGGCTTGCCTTAAAGACATTATGCCAATGTTGGATCTCGATGAACAAGGACGATACCAACTGACTTCTAACTTCGAGCTCAAGTGGAAAGGAAGCCCAGAGAACAAAATCTTTGCGGTTAACGCAGGTATGCATAGCCACGGCATTGCTGAACCACAACTCAGTTTGATGGCGTGGCGCAGCGCCAAGATCATCAACAGTTTGGCTGGACGAGAGGTCTACGATATTAAGTCGGATAAAGGACTCATTGACTGGCTATCCGCGGTGCGGGTGAAAGACCTTGTTGAGGCTTAGTCATTCATACCTAACAGTTAACACCCAATACCCCACAGCATAAAGTTTTTACACGAGATCATATAAAAATAATGTATAAATAAGTGGTAATGAAGTGGCTAATGAGTATCATTATCATTACCATATGTGTGGTTACATTAAATAACAAGAGAAAAGTAATGAAAGTTAACAAAGGAACGTTTCAACTGTCTGTCATTTCAGTTGCGATAGCGTCAGCTACTGGCTTTTTTGCCCCTTCAGTCGTCCAAGCTGAAGAGTACACAACAACCCAAGAAAAAATGGTCGTCGTTTCAAGCCGTACACCGAAAGCGATCAGTGAGATCCCAGGTACCGTTTGGTACGTTGATGCCGAGCAAATTGAACAAGAATACCGTGGTGGTAAAAGCCTGGATGAAATTCTAGCCGCAACGGTTCCATCTTTGGATGTGAGCAGCGGTGGTCGTACTCATGCAGGTCAAAACTTACGTGGTCGCAGCATCATGGTGATGATCGATGGTGTGTCATTGCAATCGGTGCGCTCTATCAGTCGTCAACTCGATTCTATTGACCCATTTAATATCGAGCGTATCGAAGTACTGTCGGGTGCGAGTTCTATTTATGGCGCAGGTGCGAGTGGTGGTGTGATTAACATCGTGACCAAAAAAGCACTGGGTGGCGAGATAGAGTTCGAAACGTACGTTGGTGGTACCTCTGGTTTTAACGGAAGTGAAGATTTTGATTATAAACTCGCGCAGTCAATAGCGGGTGGAAATGAGAAAGTTCAAGGTCGTGCGTCTGTGGCTTATACCAGTACTCAAGGGTACTACGATGCAAACGGTGACATGGTCACTCCTGACATCACTCAAGGCTCAACTCAATTTAACGAAACGATTGATTTGATGGGGAGTCTACAGGTTAACCTTGCTGAAAACCAAAACTTGCAGTTGTTGGCACAGTATTACGATAGCCAGCAAGACACCCCTTACGGTTTGTATTTCGAAAAAGACGCGGATGGAAAATATCAATTCGTCGATGTTAGAGACGGTTACGCCGCCGATCGCCAGCAAGGTACTGAGCGTATTATGCTAAGTGCTGCGTATAATCACAGTGATTTCCTTAGCCATCAACTGATTGCGGAGCTGTCCTATCGTTCGGAAGAACACACATTCATGCCATACACATCGGCAGGTAGAACCACGTTAGCAACCAGTTCATCAAGTCAAAATACCGATATTATCTCGTTAAAAGCCGCGTTGAATAAATCCTTTGATGCACTCAGTCTTACCTATGGTATTGATGGCTTTGTGGACAGCTTTGACAGTGATAACGCGCTTTATAACCAATCGGTTACAGAAGGGTCGGGCGGGCTGATTAACCAGATAGAGTCTATGGCAGGGCGTTATCCTGGTATTGATACTCAAGCGTTTGCGGGCTTTTTACAGGCGGAGTATGCGCTAACAGATAGCTGGACACTGCAAGGCGGCTATCGTTATCAGTACATGAATACAGAAGTATCGGATTTCCAAAAAAGTTCAAATTCAGATTTTGTTCCCGGTGGAGAAACAGATTACTCAGAGGGATTATTCAATGTCGGGACTGTCTACCATCTAACGGAAAATTCTCAGGTGTGGGCTAATTTTTCTCAAGGTTTTGACCTGGCGAACCCTGCGAAATATTACGGTAAAGATGCCAGTGTTAATGTTAATGACACTAAACTAGAAGGCATTAAAACCGACAGCTACGAGCTAGGCTACCGTTATGATTTCGACAAACTTTCATTTCAAACGGCTGCGTACCATTCATACTCTGATGGTTCCGTTGAATACGCGGATGACCAATCAATTAAAGGTATTTCCAACCCTATTCGAGTCTTCGGTGCAGAAGCGCAAATCTCATATTGGGTGATGGATAACCTGCAGCTCGGTGCGTCTGGACACTATGTCGTTTCTGAAGAAAAAGGCGACAACGGCTGGGAAGACGACGATGCGAGAGAAGCCAGTACATCAAAAGCCAGCACTTGGATTGGTTGGTATGACGCTGACTACAGCGTGAAACTACAAAGTTTAACCGCCTTTGATTATGAAGATGCGAACGCTCTAAAACTGGAGGGTTACACCGTTGTTGACATGATAGGTACGTACCAACTGCCTGTCGGCACGATTGGTTTCGGGGTTAAAAATTTATTCAACGAAGACTATCTGACAACGTGGAGTCAACGAGCAACACAGTGGTATAGCGGGGGGCCTGATATGTACCAATATCAAGGCCGTGGCCGTACTTATACGCTGAACTATCAAGTGAAATATTAACGATACGTTTGGTATATAAGTGATCCGTTAACGCGACTCTAAGAACGGAATAAGCCATCGCCATGAACTGGGTATCTACTCGGTTTGTGATACTACGCGATGGCTTAAACATCGAGTTAATTTAGCTTCTGTCATAAAAAGTTAACGTTAATGTGGTTGTGAAATTTTCGTAAATTCATCATATTGTAATGACACTGCCATAGAAACTCGGAGCGTTTATGGAACAACATCAAGAAATGATTCAACCCTCGAACTTCGGCGTCGTTAGCCGCACTTGCTTATTTTCATTGTTCTCGGTTTTGAGCATCCTTTTAGCCATCTCGTAACCATTGATTTGATTTGAATTGTGAGTAGAGTGAACGTCTTAAAATAAGTGAATCCGTTAATCTTTAAATTAATTAAGACCATCAAAACCAGGAGAAGCCTATTATGAATGCGGTGTCATTTTAGGTATGTTCTCTTACTTGCAAGCCCCATTCTCGCTGTTGTTCTTTGCTCCTCATCATGTCTTCCTCATCACTGCTTGCCCGTCATTTACGATCTGAACCCCAATCGCCGTTTTATCGAGATGTGATCATGGTCTGTGACAGATTCAAAATTTATAAAGCTATCAATAAGCCTCATCTTGACTAATCTATACACTATGTAAAACATTTGTTGGTAGTAGGTAACATAGATGCAGGCGAAAGCACACATCCTAGTCGTTGATGATGATGTAGAAATTCGAGAGTTGCTTGATGAGTATTTGAATAAATCCGGTTTTAGTGTTTCAACTGTTGAGGATGGCAATTGCTTACACGAGTATATCGAGAAGCAGGGCTTTCCTGATTTAATTTTATTGGATGTCATGCTTCCGGGCGACGATGGCTTTACTCTGTGCCAACAGTTAAGAAAAACCTCAACGGTTCCCATTATTATGCTCACGGCGGTGTCTGATGAAACGGATCAAATCATTGGCTTAGAAATAGGGGCAGATGATTATATTGCCAAACCGTTTAATCCAAGGCAGCTTGTCGCGAGGATTAAGGCGGTATTGCGTCGCGCTCAGATCGCTCATGAGCCACCCAGTGATGCTATGCCCAAGACTATTGTGTTTGGTGATTGGAGCTTAGATACCTTGGCGCATCGAATTGTTAACCTGGACACTCAACAATCGCATGATTTGTCAGGGAGCGATTTTTCCTTACTGATGTTGTTTCTAAGCAGGCCCAACGAGATACTCGATAGAGACACCATTTCTTTTGCAACCAAAGGCAGAGAATCGTTACCTTTTGAACGGGGTATCGACGTTCAATTAAGCCGGTTACGGAATCGTTTGGGAGACAGTGCTAAATTTCCTCATTACATTAAAACCATGCGCGGTAATGGCTATCTATTGGCCGTTCCCGTTTCCAGTGGTGGTTGACAATGAGCCCACAGCTTCAATTAAAACCCAATTCTTTAGTTGCTAGAACACTCTGGCTCACATTGCTTGCTGTGGTTATTGCTCAGGGTATTGCAACGTCAATTTGGTACTTTGAGTCAAAACAGAAAGAAGTGGAAGGCATTCACTCGGCATCTTCCAGTATGGCAACCATGTTTGCATCGACAGTGACCTTCTTTCAATCCCTTCCTGTTAACTATCGACACATTGTTCTAGACCAAATACGTAATATGGGTGGAACCCGTTTTTTTGTGTCGTTTAATAAAGAAAAGCTATTGGTTGAAGGCATTCCAAATACTCGTCTAAAGGCGGCTTCGGTCAGTGCGGTGACTCAAGTTCTCGAAGATAAGCTCAATAAAGTAAAATCGGTTTCGGTCGATTTTTCTCGCCCAGATAATCTGAGGTTGCTAAAAAATGATATTTACCTGAGTGATCTTCCCAAATCTTGGGCCCATCACACGTTGACTCTGGGCCCAATTAACCCACCGATACTGGTCGTCCAGATTGAATTGGCGACCGATGAATGGCTTTATATCGCTGCGCTTCTTCCTGCTCCTTATGTCACCTTGCATGACACGATTTTGGGGCGTGAACAGATCCTATTTTTGGTTTTATCGACTCTCATATTGCTTTTGCTTACATACTTGCTGGTTAGGCGACAAGTGAAACCCTTGAAGCGGTTAGCCAAAGCGGCCAATGAGATGAGTATGGACATCGATCAGCCTCCGCTGAGAGAAGAAGGGGCCAGCGAGTTAGTGACCGCTACCCGTGCTTTTAATCGCATGCAAAGCCGTATTCGACGCTATGTTTCTGATAGAGAGCATCTTTTTTCTGCAATTTCTCACGATTTGAAAACGCCGATAACTCGACTGAGGTTAAGGGCGGAATTACTCGAAAGTGACGTGAAAAGAAACAAGTTTAATAACGATCTTGATGAGTTAGAGATCATGGTCAAAGGGGCGCTGCAATGTGTTCGAGATACTGACCTGCATGAAAATAATGCGTATATCGACATCAATCATGCGATTCAATCGGTTATTGAGTCTCATAACCAATATGAGGAAAAAGTCTCATTTTACCCGATTGATCTGGGTACGATTGTGGCCAAGCCTCTCGCGATTAAAAGGGTGCTGACCAATATCATCGATAACGCGGTTAAGTATGGTGAGCGAGTGCAAGTGGTCACAACACAAACCGATGAATGGATAAAAATCATTGTGACTGATCATGGCCCAGGGATACCAGAGGACAAGCTCGAAGCGGTATTTGAACCTTATTTTCGCATCGCCACAGACGAAGATGGTCATGGGTTAGGGCTAGGAATTTGCCGCAATATTCTTCACGGACATGGTGGAGATCTCATAATTAGTAATCTAGATAGCGGTGGCTTAAAAGCGCAAATCTATATTCCACGAGGTCTAGATGTGTAATGTAACAAGATTGTTACGTTGCGGTTACGGTTTGTTTCAGAACTTCGGCGGTGATTGGTTAGACTTCCAGTATTCGAGTATGAACGCTCGTTTATTGTTGTTCAGTTAAGTAACGCTCTTAATGAGCAATGACTAATCCAATACATGGAAGATAATAATGAAAATGAATAAAACCCTACTTACCTTATCTCTTTTGTCTGCTGCCTCTTTGTCTGCTTCTTCACTGTCTCACGCGGGTGAAGTTGAAGTTCTTCACTGGTGGACCGCTGGTGGCGAAGCTAAATCGGCTGCTGTTTTAAAAGACATGATCGAACAACAAGGTCATACGTGGAAAGATTTTGCGGTGGCTGGCGGCGGTGGTGAAAGTGCCATGACGGTTCTGAAAACCCGCGCGGTATCAGGCAATCCTCCTTCGGCGGCTCAAATTAAAGGGCATGATATTCAAGAATGGGGTGGATTAGGCTTTTTAACCTCTCTTGACGCAACAGCCAAGCAAGAAAAATGGGATGACATTCTTCCATTGGTTGTGACTAACGTGATGAAATTCGATGGTGAATATGTTGCCGTGCCGGTTAACGTTCACCGTGTAAACTGGCTTTGGGCAAACCCTGAAGTGCTTAAAAAATCCGGAGTTGAAGTTCCGACTACGCTTGACGAGTTCTTTATTGCGGGCGACAAAATTAAGGCCGCTGGCTTTATTCCTTTAGCGCATGGTGGTCAGCCTTGGCAAGACGCGACGGTATTCGAGGCTGTTGCTCTTGAAGTGTTAGGCAGTGAAGACTATAACAAAGCGTTCGTGGACTTAGACATGAGCGTGTTATCTGGCGACAAAATGACGGAAGTGTTCACTAAGTTTAAGAAGATCCGTGACTACATCGACTCAAACTCCCCAGGTCGTGATTGGAACGTAGCCACCTCCATGGTCATTAATGGCGAAGCGGCAATGCAAATCATGGGCGATTGGGCGAAAGGTGAATTTACCGCCGCTGGCAAAGTGCCGGGTAAAGATTACATCTGTGCTCCAGCGCCAGGCACCAGCGGTCAATTCACCTTCAATATTGATAGTTTTGCGTTCTTCGAGCTAAGTGAAACAGCGAATCAACAAGCGCAGCAAGATCTTGCAAAAACCATTCTTACTAAGGACTTCCAAGAGGTCTTCAATCTTAACAAAGGTTCAATTCCTGTCCGTTTAGATATGGATATGTCGAAGTTTGATCAGTGTGCTTTGGACTCTATGGCAACCTTTAAAGAAAGTGCAACAACGGGCGATCTTGTTCCGAGTATGGCGCATGGTTTATCAACCACTAGCTATGCACAAGGAGCCATTTACGATGTCGTTACCAACTTCTTTAATAACCCGAAAGCCGATCCTAAAGAAGCCGCAGCGAAGCTAGCGAAAGCAGTTAAAGCGGCGATCTAACGTTTACCCTTAGCCTTGGTTAAATAAGGCTTTAGTAAAGACCCCCAGTGTGGATAGGCTGTCATGGCCTATTCATACTTTACCAACGCACGCACTGTCTTTTTCAACACTGCTTGTTTTGGTTGGTTATATAACAAGGAAACGTTATGGAGCATGTTTTGACTCAGTCAACAAAAAAACCAGCAGTGAAGCCTAAATTCACCGATAGGTTACAGCATTGGCTACCAAAGATTGTACTTGCCCCAACGATGCTCATGACAGTGGTGTGCATATACGGCTACATTTTTTGGACAGCGACTCTTTCATTCACAAATTCTCGATTTTTACCCAGTTTTAACTTTGTGGGCTGGGCTCAATACGAAAAGCTGTTAGACAATGATCGTTGGATTACCTCGATCACTAACCTTGGTCTTTTTGGTGGCCTGTTCATGTTGGTCGCCATTGGGCTTGGTGTTTTTCTTGCCATTTTTCTTGACCAAAACATTCGCCAAGAAGGGGCGATTCGTACCATCTATCTTTACCCAATGGCGTTATCGTTCATCGTGACGGGTACGGCATGGAAGTGGATTCTTAATCCTGGATTAGGCATTGAAAAAATGATGCAGGATTGGGGGTTCGTCGATTTCAAATTTGATTGGCTCGTCAATTCTGAAATGTCGGTTTATACCTTGGTGATTGCGGCGGTTTGGCAATCCTCTGGATTCGTCATGGCGATGTTCCTCGCGGGGCTTCGTGGCATCGATTCATCGATAATTAAAGCCGCGCAAATCGATGGTGCAGGTTTACCAGCCATCTACATGAAAATTGTTCTGCCGTGTTTACGCCCGGTCTTTTTTAGCGCCATCATCATAACGTCACACATTGCTATTAAGAGCTTTGATTTAGTGACCGCCATGACTGCCGGAGGCCCAGGCTATTCATCGGATCTGCCAGCCTTGTTTATGTATGCACACTCATTTACACGCGGACAAATTGGTTTAGGTGCGGCGAGTGCAATGATGATGTTAGCGGGAATACTCGCGATTTTAGTACCGTATCTCTACTCCGAACTTAGGGAGAAAAAATCATGAGTAATCAGCTTAATGTGGGTCGACTGTTTATTTACTCGATTCTGATCTTCTTTTGCTTAGTTTATCTAATGCCTTTATTCGTCATGGTGATTACCTCATTTAAAACGTTACCTGATATTAAGGCGGGTAATTTGATGAGCTTACCCAAAGAGTGGGTGTTTGATGCCTGGTATAAAGCGTGGGATGGCGCTTGTACAGGAGTGAAATGTGAAGGTGTGAAAGGCTATTTTTGGAATTCATTTCAAATGGTGATTCCAGCGGTGGCTATTTCCACACTTCTGGGCGCATTCAATGGTTACGTGGTGACCAAGTGGCAATTTAGAGGCTCTAACCTCTTTTTCAGTCTGCTTCTATTTGGCTGCTTTATTCCATTTCAAGTGGTGTTGTTACCCATGGCGGCGGTGCTTGGCAAGCTAGGATTAGCGAATACAAATACGGGTCTTATCTTTGTGCACGTTGTATACGGCATGGCTTTTACCACGCTGTTTTTCCGAAACTTTTATTTAGGCATTCCCGATGAGCTGGTTAAAGCCGCCAAACTCGACGGAGCGGGCTTTTTCACAATTTTCTTTAAGATTTTATTACCGCTTTCCACGCCGATTATTATGGTCACGGT
Source organism: Vibrio sp. YMD68 (assembly GCF_029958905.1). Taxonomy (NCBI): domain Bacteria; kingdom Pseudomonadati; phylum Pseudomonadota; class Gammaproteobacteria; order Vibrionales; family Vibrionaceae; genus Vibrio; species Vibrio sp. YMD68. The sequence goes on from NZ_CP124614.1 coordinate 1,206,734, forward strand.
CATCTGGCAGTTTACCGCCATTTGGAATGACTTCTTATTTGGTGTGGTGTACTCAGGCTCTGAAACACAACCCATTACTGTCGCGTTGAATAATTTGGTCAACACCAGTACCGGCATTAAGGAATATAACGTAGACATGGCTGCCGCTATCATTGCCGCGCTTCCTACCTTATTGGTTTATGTATTAGCAGGAAAATACTTTGTTCGTGGCCTAACGGCAGGATCGGTAAAAGGATAATTATTATGGCAACACTAGAACTGAAACAGATCCGCAAAACCTACCCAAAAGCGGACCAAGAAACATTGAAAGGCATCGATATCAGTATCGAATCCGGTGAGTTTTTGATTTTGGTTGGCCCTTCAGGCTGCGGGAAATCAACGCTGATGAATACCATCGCTGGACTCGAAGATATTAATGAAGGTGAGATTGTTATCGATGGTACTGATGTCGCAAGCGTAGAGCCAAAAGACCGTGATATTGCGATGGTGTTTCAGTCTTATGCGCTGTACCCAAATATGACGGTAAGGGGGAATATCGCGTTTGGTTTGAAAATCCGAAAAATGCCGCAAGTCAAAATCGATGCAGAAGTCAACCGCGTGGCTGAAATGCTGCAAATAGAACAGCTGCTTGACCGTAAGCCGTCTCAGCTTTCGGGTGGGCAACGACAACGTGTGGCCATGGGGCGCGCACTGGCTCGTAGACCTAAGCTGTATCTGTTTGATGAGCCGTTGTCGAATTTGGATGCCAAATTACGCGTTGAAATGCGCCATCAAATTAAGCGCCTACACCAAAAGCTCAACACCACCATTGTGTATGTAACCCACGATCAGATTGAAGCCATGACGTTGGCGGATCGGATTGCGGTCATGAAAGATGGTGAGTTGCAGCAGTTAGGGACACCTAAAGAGATCTACAACAAACCGAACAATATGTTTGTTGCAGGTTTCATGGGGTCACCGTCAATGAACTTTATTAAAACCATGGTCGATCTGGATAACGAAGACAACCCGATCATACGAGTAACCGGGTCAAATGATCAAGAGCATCATATTAAGTTACCTCAATCGATGCGTCAGCAAGACGGAAAAGAAGTGGTGATTGGGCTAAGACCAGAACATATTAGTGACTCCCAAGGCGAAGATACAACCGCTTCGACGCTGTTGGATTTAAAGCTAGAAGTTCTCGAGCCGACTGGGCCAGATACGATTGCCATGATTAAGGTGAACGACCAAGAGGTAGCGTGTCGCCTTTCACCAGAGTTTGAGGTGAGTGTAGGGCAGATGGCTCCTCTGCATTTTGACTTGTCAAAGGCGGTATTTTTTGATGCGAAAACAGAAAATCGGATTGATTTTTAACAAGGCTCAATGAATCGCAACAGTTATAAAGTGCACCTTCCATTTTGAGTGATGACCGATTTCTAGATAGGTCTTCAGATTGAATGTTCGGGGGAGTATTCAAGCTGATTTTATACTTGGGATGGTGCACTTTACTCTTGAATATCACGAGTGCAAAAAAGTGAAAGTGGGGGGATGACTCACTTTCACTTTTTTTGTTTGACGCCGTTTGGTCATTCAAGCCGACAGTGCTTTGTGCTTTGTGCTTTGTGCTTTGTGCTTTGTGCTTTGTGTTATGCGCTATGTGTCATTTATCCCCCCTTTTGGCGATTTCAATGGGTCACTTTCCACACATTTATTTACACTTAGCCTATGGAGAGCACTCAAATTCATCGTCATACACTGACTTCTTTTTATTCAATCCCTTACCGATAAAGGCTTGAACACAATTTGTTACAAACTGGCTTGTTAATTGCTCTATTAGAACCATCAGCCCATAGATGGTGCTGTTTTATTACTAAGGAGAATAATAATGTTTAAGCCTCTTACCCTGCTGTCTGTCTCTGCTCTGGCATTGACAAGTTTTAATGCTGCTGCGAACTGCGATCCGGGTGAAATCGTGATCAAATTCAGTCATGTAACCAATACAGACAAACACCCTAAGGGAATTGCTGCTTCGTTGTTAGAAGAGCGTGTAAACACGGAAATGAACGGTAAAGCTTGTATGCAAGTTTTCCCTAACTCGACACTGTACGATGATGACAAGGTGTTAGAAGCCATGCTAAACGGTGATGTTCAATTAGCGGCTCCATCGTTATCAAAGTTTGAAAAATTCACGAAAAAGTTCCGTATCTTTGACTTACCGTTCCTGTTTGACGATGTGGAAGCCGTTGATCGTTTCCAAAATTCAGAGTCAGGTGACAAGCTTAAAAATGCGATGCAAAGACGCGGATTGCAAGGTTTGGGCTTTTGGCACAATGGCATGAAGCAAATGTCGGCTAACGTACCGCTTATATCTCCTAAAGATGCTGATGGTCTGAAGTTCCGAGTTCAGGCTTCGGATGTTCTGGTCGCTCAGTTTGAACAGCTTGGTGCCAACCCACAAAAAATGTCGTTTAAAGAAGTGTACGGTGGCCTTCAAACTAAGGTTATCGATGGTCAGGAAAATACTTGGTCAAACATTTACGGTAAGAAGTTCTTTGAAGTTCAAGATGGCACAACAGAAACTAACCACGGTATTTTAGATTACCTACTTGTGACGTCGAATGACTTCTGGAAAGAACTGCCTGATGATGTTCGTGATCAGCTTGGTACCATCATTAAAGAAGTGACAGAGGCGCGTAACGCGAAATCTTCTGAAGTGAATCTTGCGAACCGTAACAACATTATTGAGGCGGGTGGCGAAGTTCGTACCTTAACCGATGCGCAAAGACAAGAATGGGTGACGGCGATGAAACCTGTTTGGAAGAAATTTGAGAAAGATATCGGTGCAGATCTTATTGAAGCGGCTATCGCATCAAATAATTAATCTTCCCCTTTTTAATGCCCACTCTATTGGTGGGCTTTGTTGTTTCTTGGCACCGTTTTTTGGTGCCACATTACCTGATGGATCTAAGCATGTTTGAGAAAGCAGGAAAAATAACGGACGCGATAGAAGAAACCCTCATTGCTTTCTTCTTAGGCGCAATGACGTTACTCACATTTGCCAATGTGGTTTTTCGATACGCCTTTAATGACAATATTTTATGGGCACTTGAGTTAACGGTATTTATGTTTGCGTGGATGGTGTTAGTCGGCGCATCTTACGGTGTAAAAAAGCACTTTCATATTGGTGTTGATGTCATCATTAACATGGCACCAGAGAAGCTACGTAAAGTGTACGCTATGGTTGCGGTGACCAGTTGTCTCGCTTTTTCAATATTATTGCTTATTGGTTCGTGGAATTATTGGTATCCGTTTGCGACTGAGCGCGCGTGGTATGAAACCGACGATATTCCAATGCCAGAGATGCTTCAGTTTATGTCTGACTGGTTGAATGAAGGTGAACGTTACGAAAAACTGCCGCGCTTTATTCCTTACATGGCATTGCCGATTGGCATGGCGCTATTGACCTTCCGATTTACTCAGATTGCGTTTCAGGTTTTCAGCGGAAAACTGGACCGAATGATTGCAGGTCATGAAGCGGAAGAAGATCTCGATGCTTTAAGAGCGGATGTGTTGGCGGGGAGTGACGATGATGCGATGGCGCCTTTGACTCCTGATTCGTATAAAAAATCGGATGTGAACGTGAAACCAAACGGCAAGGAAGACTAGATCATGGCCATGTTATTTCTATTTTTAATGGTAATCGCGTTCATGCTGATTGGCGTGCCAATTGCGATTTCTTTAGGTTTATCCAGTATCATTTTTTTATTGATACATTCGGATGCGTCTCTCGCGTCTGTGGCACAAACTCTGTTTAATGCGTTTGCCGGGCACTATACGCTACTGGCGATTCCATTCTTTATTCTTGCTTCGAGCTTTATGTCTACGGGTGGCGTAGCGAAACGTATTATTCGTTTTGCGATTGCGATGGTCGGTTGGTTCCGTGGTGGACTTGCCATGGCATCGGTCGTGGCGTGCATGATGTTTGCAGCCTTGTCGGGTTCTTCGCCGGCAACGGTGGTCGCGATTGGTAGTATCGTCATCGCTGGTATGGTTAAAAATGGCTACACCAAAGAGTTCGCCGCTGGGGTTATTTGTAACGCAGGTACGTTAGGCATCTTAATTCCACCTTCTATTGTGATGGTGGTTTATGCCGCGGCAACCGATGTCTCTGTTGGCCGTATGTTCTTGGGTGGTGTCATTCCCGGTTTACTCGCCGGTGTGATGTTGATGATTGCTATCTACATCACCGCGTGTGTTAAGAAAATTCCAGCTCAACCGTTTGTAGGTTGGTCTGAAACCTTTAGCGCGGCAAAAGATGCGAGCTGGGGCTTATTGTTGATTGTCATTATTTTGGGCGGTATTTATGGGGGTGTCTTTACGCCAACGGAAGCCGCGGCAGTTGCTGCTGTGTACGCCTTCTTTATCGCCAACTTTGTGTATAAAGACATGGGGCCATTTGCGGATAAGACCAACACCAAACCTCTGCTCGTTAAAATCGTTCAGACCTTTGTGCATAAAGACACTAAAGATACCCTTTATGATGCGGGTAAATTGACGATCATGTTGCTGTTTATCATTGCTAACGCCCTGATACTCAAACATGTACTGACGGAAGAACGTATTCCACAAATGATCACGGAATCGATGTTGTCGGCTGGATTAGGGCCAATCGCGTTTTTGATTGTGGTGAACGTGTTATTGTTGATTGGTGGTCAGTTTATGGAGCCATCGGGCTTATTGATCATCGTTGCTCCGCTGGTGTTCCCAATTGCAATAGCGCTAGGCATCGACCCGATTCACCTAGGTATTATGATGGTGGTGAATATGGAGATAGGGATGATTACACCGCCTGTGGGGTTAAATCTGTTTGTAACGGCAGGGGTGGCTAAGATGTCGATGATGAATGTTGTCAAAGCGGCCATGCCTTGGGTTGGTGTTATGTTCTTATTCTTAATTATTGTCACTTACGTGCCTTGGGTATCCACCTGGTTGCCAACAACGCTAATGGGGCCGGAGATCATCACTAAATAGATCGGACTCGGTTCATAGGTTTATTGGTTCATAGGTTTATTGGTTCACGGGTAATAGTGGATATAGGAGCATGGATGATTGGATCATTTATGCTCCTAGTTGGTTTCCAATAGTTGATATTAGTGTTCGTGTTTATAGTCTTCCTTAACGAGTTGATAGCGCTGCATTTTGTCATAAAGCGTTTTACGTGGCAGTTCAAGTAACGACATGGTTTCTTTGATACTGCCATTCGTTTGAATTAACGTTTGTTCGATGATGCCTTTCTCAAACTCATTGACTTGCTGGCTGAGTGAGGACTGAATCGCTTCTGATGAGTTGTTGTCGCCCAACTTCCCAAGTTGCCCAAGAAGTACGAATCGCTCTGCGGTGTTTCGTAGTTCTCGAACATTCCCAGGCCAGTCGTGACTGAGTATTTTTGCTAATTCGCTATTGGGCAGTGACGTTGCTGCTTTTCCATAGCGGGCAGCGGCAACCAGCAGAAAGTGGTGAAAGAGAGTCGGGATGTCTTCTTTCCTTTCGCGCAAAGGGGGTAAATCCAGCGTGACAACATTTAACCGGTAGTATAAATCTTCACGAAACTCGCCTTGTTGTGCGGCTTGTTTCAAGTCAACTTTGGTTGCGGCAATTACGCGAATATTCAGTGAATGAAGTTTATTCGACCCAACTCGTTCAAACTGCCTTTCTTGGAGCACGCGAAGTAGCTTTATCTGGGCTTGCATCGGCATCGACTCTATTTCGTCTAGAAATAAGGTACCATTATGCGCGTGTTCTAGTTTGCCGGTTCGATGGCTTTCAGCTCCGGTAAAAGCACCTTTCTCATGCCCGTATAGCTCACTTTCAATCAAGTTTTCTGGCACGGCACCGCAATTGATCGCGACAAAATTTTCTTCGCGTCGGTCGCTTTGTTCATGTAGGGAACGAGCTACAAGCTCTTTACCTGTGCCTGTCTCACCAAATAACAATATGTCGGCTTGGGTGTTTGAAATGTGGCTAATCGTATCGCGTAAAGTGCGGATGGTTTGAGTCTCGCCAATGATACGAGGGCCAAGCGTTTGGCTGGCCTTTAACGATCGTTTTAGTGTTTCATTTTCCAATGTTAAGTTGCGCTTCTCGATGGCTCGGCTGATGGTTTTGATTAACCGGTCCGGTGAAAATGGCTTTTCGATAAAGTCATAAGCGCCGGTTTGCATCGAAGCAACGGCCATGGATATGTCGCCGTGCCCTGTGATCAAAATAACAGGAATATCCGGCTGTTGCTGAATGATGGTTGTCAGCAAATTTTCCCCAGAAATGCCAGGTAGACAAATATCACTGACAATCACCTTAGGAGGGCCATCGGCTTTGAGCGCGATCAGAGCTTCTTCTGCAGATGAAAAGAATCGAGCCGTAAGATCTTCCAACTCAAAGCTTTGTTCAATTGCGATTCGAATATCCACTTCATCATCAATGAAAAAAATGTCGACCATTAGTGTTCCTTAGTATCTATACGTTCTAATTGCTATTTCTGAGTTGGAATCGGTAATTTGACTGAAAAGCATGCGCCACCGAGCTTGGACTGAGAATAGGTAAGTTGGCCACTCATTCCCTCAATTATCTGATGTGAAATCGACAGCCCTAAACCAAGCCCATTTTTTTTGGTGGTATAAAAAGGGTCAAAGAGCTGCTTCTTCTGTTGAGGGCTTACGCCTTTGCCGCTATCTTCAATGGTAATGACGACCTCATTGCTTTGGCTAAACGCACTGAGCAGTATGGTCTTGTTCTGCAACCCTTCCATGGCTTGTATCGCGTTTGTGAACAAGTTAACCAAAACCTGTTCCAACTGAATTCGATTGATCTCTACCATGGGTAATTGAGACTCGATGGCTGCTGAAAAACTCACCATGTTTGACTTGATTTGAGGAGACATCAGTTCAGTTGAAGCGTCAATCACAGAGGTAACATGTGTGATTGATTGATCCGTGGTCTCTGTTTTTCTGGCGTAAGACTTTAGCTGTTCACTGATTTTAGCCATGCGTTCGGTTAAGGCAGAGATTCGAATTAAATTATCGTTCACTCTGTCGAACTTCTGTTTCTCTAAAAAACGCTTTCCATTGTCGGCAAAACTTCGAATAGCGGCCAAGGGATTATTGAGTTCATGGCTGATGCTGGCGGACATTTGCCCTAACACAGCGAGCTTCGCCGCCTGAATCAATTCTTCTTGCGTTTGTCTCAGCGCTTTTTCGGTTTGCATTCGCTCGCCAATTTCTGCATGTAACTCGGCAGTGCGAGTCATGACTTGAAATTCAAGTCTTTGCTTGGCTTCCATTTGAACTTGTTCTAATTGGCGATGTTTAAGCTTGCGATTCAACAATAATAAAATAGTCAGATACGCGACACTCAGAACCAGAGTAAGGATGCCAATAAAAACAAACGAACTCCAAACCAAGATGCGCTGAGGTGTTAGCACACGGATGGTTAAGGGGAGCTGTGATAACTTTCGAGAAGAATAAAAATAGCTATCTAATAATCGGTCTTTGTTAGGGCTAATTAGTTTGCCTTGAACCGCAGAAACATCATTGCTGAACCCTAAAGAGCGAATGTCGGTATCGAGGTACTGCTGGCTGCCTTTGATTCGTGTTCTTTGGGCTTCACTTAACGTCGTTAAGCTTTTGAACAGCCAATCAGGTTGGTTTGACATAAAGACCACGTTGTCCGGGTCGGTCACTACAAAAAAGTCTTGTTTTCCGCGCCAGCTTTCTTCTATGAGTGATAAATCCATTTTGACCACCGTCACCCCGATCACTTCGGCAGCCAAAGTAATCGGATACGAGTAGTAGTAACCTCGTTGACCCGATGTCGAACCTAGAGCGAAGTAGCGGCTGGTGTTTCCTTCCAACGCTTCTTGAAAATAAGGGCGCCATGCGAAATTTCGGCCCACAAAGGTGCGTGACATATTCCAATTGCTAGCCGCAATGGTTGTTCCATTTCGGTCAATAAGGTACGTATCGGCCGCTTGAATAACGGAATTTACTTGTTCTAGGTATCGGTTAGTGACTTCAATTTGTGCACTGTTAGCCGGGGCGAGCAGGGCATCTCGCAGTTCTTGGTCTTTTGACAGTAACTGAGGAATATGGTCGTACTTATCTAACTTTGAGGTGATATATTCAGAAAATCGGTCCAGCTGTGTCTGGTGGACAGCGTAGATATCTTGTTTTTGTAGATCCCAAACCAGTTTTGTTCCGATCACGGTACAAAAAACAAAGATAATGATGAAACCAATATTTAAATGCTTAATGGTCAACCTGTTGCCCCTTCATTCGATACCCGTCTAGATTAAATGTTGGGTGAAAATTGGACGTAAAAAGTTGCGAAATATGCGTGATAAAACAGGAGCAAGATCTCTTTTTAGTACTTTTACTAAAAAATTAGCGCGAGTCTCTTGAAAACTCATACCTAGCCCCCACTTTTATTCTCAGGTGGTTTTCCAATGGTGGAAATTAAAGCAGTCAGTCACGAAATTAGACTTATGCATCATCCTATCGTAATGAACGACTCGACAGTCTGGACTTCCCTCGATAGAATGCTGCGTCTAAAATTTTGTCTTGAGACTAATAGGAGATACCTTCGTTTTGTAGAGACAAGTGGGAACGATTTATCGTCGTCACTTGTTGCCACGAATAGTCAAGAAGATATCACTGATTAGTCCAATACTAGAAGTTTCTAGTATTGATGCTCAATTTAACTAAGCACGGCTTAACGTCGTATAAAGATGCAGTCATTCATAGGTTATCTATGTTACTGGCTCACCAGCTCAGATACCTGAGCCATTTTTGAGGTTTAAAAATAATGCAAGTTACTGTTGAAACGCTAGAAGGCCTAGAGCGCCGTCTTAATATTACTGTTCCTGCTGCGAACATTGAAGATGCTGTTACTGCTGAACTGCGTAATATCGCTAAAAATCGTCGTTTCGATGGTTTCCGTAAAGGCAAAGTGCCGATGAAAATGGTAGCGAAAATGTACGGACAGGCAGTACGTCAAGACGTACTAGGTGAAGTGATGCAGCGTCACTTTATCGAAGCTATCGTTAAAGAAAAAACGAATCCAGCGGGCGCACCTACTTTTGCTCCAGTAGAAAACAAAGCAGGCGAAGATCTAGTATTCACTGCTACTTTTGAAGTCTACCCAGAAGTTGAGCTGAAGGGCCTAGAAAGCATCACTGTTGAAAAACCTGCAGTTGAAGTTAAAGATGGCGATGTAGAAGAGATGATCGATACTCTACGTAAGCAACAAGCGACTTGGGCTGAAGTGGATTCTGCAGCGGAAGAAGGCACTCGTGCAACGATCGATTTCGTTGGTTCTATCGATGGTGAAGAGTTTGAAGGCGGCAAAGCTGAAAACTTCCCTCTAGAAATGGGCGCTGGCCGTATGATTCCAGGTTTTGAAGACGGTATCACTGGTAAAACAGCCGGTATGGAATTTGAAATCGACGTAAACTTCCCAGAAGATTACCACGCTGAAAACCTAAAAGGTAAAGCAGCGAAATTTGCTATCAAAGTCAACAAAGTTGAAGCTCGTGAACTACCAGAAATCAACGATGAGTTCGTGGCTAAGTTTGGTGTTGCTGAAGGCGGCGTTGATGCACTTAAAGCTGAAGTTCGCAAGAATATGGAACGTGAGCTTAAGCAAGCAGTTAAGAACCGCATCAAAGAGCAAGCCATTGACGGCCTTGTTGAGCAAAACAACATCGACGTTCCAGTTGCCCTAATTGACCAAGAGATCGTTGGCCTGCGTCAACAAGCGGCTCAACGCTTTGGCGGTAACCCAGAAGCTGCAGAGCAACTTCCACGTGAATTGTTCGAAGAGCAAGCTAAACGTCGCGTAGT